>JBFEYO010000019.1:0-24840 GCA_041562075.1 Sulfurimonadaceae bacterium
ATAAAGAGTTCATCCTCTTCAATAATACCGCAGTAATCCGGCCCGCGATGAGACAGCAGTGCGACACAGCGACGTGCCTGGGCACTATCATACTCGCCGATAATACCAAAAATAGCACACATCTACACCTCCTCCTTTCTCAGACAAACACTAAAATCATGGGGGAGATACCCCTTTTTAATCTCTACCTTTGCACCAAGCTCATCAAACAGATCTTTTAGTTCCCGGGGATAGAAATGATTATAGACCAAGGAGTCATCCTCTCCCATCAAAAGATTAAAGACAAAGGCTTTGCTGCAGGCCTCATAACAGTTACGAATAAACAGATAAGTATCAAAGCGCGTAAGAATGTTCATCGCTCCCGAGCAGAGATAATAGTCGGCTTTAGGAAGCTCATCCCTGCAAATATCACAGGCCAGTATCCTCTCTCCCGTCTTCTCTTTGGCTATATCCACCATAGACGGACTGATATCCAGACCCGTGTATGATGTACATCCAACTCCTTTTTCCTGCATGTAATGGTATAAATCACCAAACCCGCATCCGGCATCTACCAATGAGAACTGCGTCTCTTGGATAAAAGAGAGAAGGATATCAAAACGTTTCTGCTGAGACTTCTCTGAGTTCCAGTGCACCCCCCGGCTCGTATCCCCGTACTTCTGTATTGCCGCCTGGTAAAACTTCTCATTATCGATTCGACTCATACCGAAATTATAACCCGTGTTTGCTTCTTATCTCACTAAAAGAAGGCGATTTACCTCCTTTGCGTCACGGTAGGTGAAATGAACATTGCCCTTTCTATCATCTGCACACAAATAAGTTTATTTTTGAGATTTTCTATGATAGAATTAAGGACTTATATAACGAGGTCCTCATGATAAACGTCACCACCCCACAAAAAGATGTCGTACTCTCTTTCTTTCAAAACGATATCAAGTTGGTCAAAAAATATTTCATGATGATCTCCTTTGACTTTGATGACAGCTTCAAATACTCCGTTTTCAAAGAGTTTATCTTTTCAGCAGCCGGGATGATGAAAGACCTCGATCATGCGATCTATAATGCAGAACTTCTCAGCTCTTTTAAGATCATTCAGGCGCTTGATCAGGCCTATACAGAGTTTTCCGCCAAAAGCAAGCACGCCCTGCAGGTCTACAACAAAGAGTTCCTTCATGCCCAGGTGGAGTATGTCGAACAGCTGCATAAATATGACGCACTCAAGGCTGAATTGCAGATGCTTATCTCCAAGGAACAAAGCCTCAGCGCCCAGCTCAAAGCCGAAAATGAGCGTGTTAACAAGCTCAAAGCAGCCGGGAAACTCAAAGAACTTCCCAAGGAGAAGGTCGATTACATCAAATCCCTGCGACGTGATCATGTGGACACCGTACACTTTCTGGGTGAGCGCCGAAACGATCTGGATGATGTCCAAAAACTGCTGAGCAATTTCGAACATGAACAAAAAGCCGCCTTTATGGACTTTTTCACAACGGTCAAGGAAAAACTGGATTATCAATATTCCCAATCTTTGAGTTATTTCGGGTATGAGTTCAATGAAAGACTTTTCATTGATTCAGAGAAATCCGTCATGGTCAAAAAATTTAAAAAAGAGGCCAATATCCACGGTGATATGAACCTGTGCAAATACGTAGAGTATTACCTTAAAAACGTCAATCCCGATGCCCTGGCCAATAAAGAGAAGAAAGAAAACCTCAAAGCCGCCAAACAGTACTGTAAGAACCAGCGCGAACGCGCCAATCTTTTTTAGACGTCCATGCTCCGACAACTCTCAGCCATACAACTTGGAGGAAGCCTCTATATCCCTGCCACTCATAAAAACGTCCATGCCGTTTGCAATGAAGATAAATTTCCCGAACTGAGATCATGTATCATCGATACGGAAGATGCCATCTGTGAAGAGGCCCTGGATGAAGCCCTGGATAACATCTCCTGTATGCTGGCACAGTACACGCCCTCCAGACTCTGCGTTTTCATCCGTCCGAGAAATCCCCAAATCCTAAAAGAGATACTCAAACTTGAGGGTATAGAGAAGGTTGACGGTTTTTCCCTGCCGAAGTTCTCTACCGCGGTCATGCGGGAGTACGCTGAGATTTTGGATACCTGCACCCATGATTTTCACATTATGCCCGTCCTTGAAAGCCGTGACCTGTTCAGTCGAACTAACCTTGAGCAGATACGCGACTATTTACTCGACTCCAGCCTGCACATCCTGTCTCTTCGTCTGGGGGGAGAAGACCTGATGCAGTATCTTGGACTTAAACGCAGATGCGAAGACAACATCTATTCCCTTGTCGCACCCTCGCAAGTCATTGCCACGGTCATCAACACCTTCAAACCCTACGGTTTTTCCATCTCAGCCACTGTCTTCAACTGTATTGATCACGACATGCTCTACAAAGAAAATGTCGAAGAAGACCTGCGCCAGGGCCTGATGGGAAAAACCATCATCCATCCTTCCCAGATCGCACCTATCAACGAAGCCTACAGGGTCACTTCCTCCGAATATGAAATGGCTAAAAAGATGCTGGATGATTCCACCCGGGCGATCATTGTACAAGGGGGTCAGATGGGCGAGAAATTTGCCCATGGCTCCTGGGCCAGAATCATTCTCGAACGTCACCGTTTTTATGGACTGAAACCAGAAAACTAATCCCCCTTCTTGACAGCTTTTAAAGTTCTTTTGATCTATCATAGTCCCTGAGGTGAGCTATGAAACCCTTTCTTGTCCTATGCATCCTGTTGTTCAATATCGTTGCTTCGGACATGAAGGTTCCTGCGCTCGAACAGCACCAACAACTGCTTGACTCTATCTCCAAGTATGCTATCCACCTGGGAACAGGAGAAGACAAACTCTATATCTTTTTAGACCCACTCTGTCCAAAATCACAATTTTACCTCAGTCTGATCACCCAGGAACCTGATCACTACAAAAACCAGAGTCTCTACATCTTCTTATATGAACTCAAGCGTTATAATTCCGAGGAACTGATCTTTTATATCTACCAGTCCAAAGATCCTTATCAGGCACTACTGGATGTGATGGTAAGACATAAAGAGATAGATCTTTTTGACCTCGAGTTCTCCGAAGAGACCGATCGTCAAGTTGAGGAAATCGCCAAGGTAGCCAAAATCCTTAACATCCAACGCCGACCCTATCTGCTCCTATTTGAAAAAGGCTCTCCCTACTGCATCGTCTCCAACGGTACAGCCCCTTGCATGGAAGAGTACGATCTACATCATCCTTAAAAGCTTGCCAATCACATAAGAACTGTTAATATTACGCTATAATGAATCAACTAAAATTCAGAGGTGATTGCTATGTCTGAATCTCTGCTGCTAAAACTTGCCAGAGAGTCCATTACAGAAGTTTTTGAAGCACAGAACATCATTGACAAAGAAGCTTTATTAGCTGAATACCCTGTACTGAATGAACCTGTTGCTTCCTTTGTCACCCTCTATCTTGACAATGAGCTTCGCGGTTCAGCCGGTTCCATCATCCCCTCAAAACCATTAATAGATGATATCATCTATAATGCCAAAAAAGCAGCCTTTGAGGATAAACGGTTTGCCCCCTTGAAAACCAGCGAATACCTCCAGTCACAAGTCGAGCTCTCCCTGCTCACCCCGCCAATACAAGTCTATTATGACAGCATTGAACAACTGCAAGAGCAGATTGTCATCGGAGAAGACGGGGTAATTCTGACCTATGAGGATAAACAGGCTGCTTTTTTACCTCAGATCTGGTCTCAACTCAAGGACTTTGATAGCTTTTTTCAACACCTTTTGCATGAGGCAGGCCTGGGACGCGACGGTTTAAAACTGCATCCGGACATCCACACCTTTAAGGTGGAAAAACAGATCGATGAACCCATCCTCAGCTGATTCCATGCAATACTTTGAATCCCATGCAAATAGCATTACCTGTCTCATCTGCCAGCACTACTGTCAACTTCGTCCCAATGAAGTCGGCCCCTGTGCCAATCAAAAAAATGTTAATGGGGAACTCACCTGTATTACATCAGACAAGCCCTCGGCCATCAGTATTGAAAAAATAGAGAATCGTCCTTTTTTACACTTTATGCCCGGCTCTTCCGTCTTATGTGTCGGCACGATCGGCTGTAACATGCATTGCCCCTCCTGTCAAAACCATCAGATCTCCCAACACTATAACAATGTCGAACCCCTCTTCCTCTCTCCCATAGAGATCGTCAAATTGGCACTGGATCAACATATCAAGATTATCTCCTTTGGCTATAATGAACCTATCATCTACTACCCCTATGCCAAAGAGATCGGCCGAATCGCCAAAGATAAGGGAATCAAACTCGTCATGCAAACCTCAGGATATATGTCCGAAGCCATTGCCCGGGATATGACTACCTGGCTGGACGGGGTACATGTCGATCTCAAAAGCTTTAATCCTGCCTATTATAAAAATGTCCTTGGAGCCAATCTCGCTTCCATCAAGGAAAACCTGAAAATCCTCGCTCACTCTTCTCTCTGGCTGGAAATCACCACCCTGCTGATCGATGGTGTCAATGATTCAGATGACGAGATAAAAGCCATGGCTTATTTCATCGATGAGGAGCTGGGATCACATATCCCCTGGCATCTGAGCGCCTTTGAGCCCTATAATCAAATGCAGAACGTTCCTGCTACCAGTACCGAGACCCTGCTCAATGCTTATGAGATTTCTCACGCCCAGGGACTATACTACACCTACTTCGGTAATGTCCCTTTTTTGAATGAGACCTTCTGCCCTTCATGCCAGGGACTGCTCCTTCAACGACGTGAAGATGAGCTCTTTGAAAACAGGATCATCAACGGGGCCTGTCCCAATTGTCACCGCGCTATCAAAGGAGTGTGGAAATAGGTAAAAACTATGCTAGAATATTTCAAACTTTATGCTAAAGAAGACCTATGAACAAACTCTCTTCTCTATCCAAAATCCAATACGCCAACATCATCTCACTTATCATCTTCACCCTTGCCTTAGTCATTGAAGTCTATCATTACGGTTTTGATCTGATGCGCATCATCAACATCGCCAACTTTGCTCTGGCATGGTATATGTTTATCAATATCCGCAAAGTGCAGGCAACGGTCAAACAGATCTCTCATACCGTTAAGACGGCTGAAGAAGGAAAACTCTCCTATCGTCTCGACCAGATCAATGACGGCGGCGAGATGATCGTGCTGATGAACAATCTCAACAGCTTCTTAACGCAATTGGAACATTTTGCAGGAGAGATGTCTTCTTCGATTTCCCAGGCAAGCCGGGCAAAAGCCTATCCCCAGATCAATGATGCAAAATTCCAGGGACAATTTAAAACCAGTGTACAGACGACCAATGAGGCTATTGCCCATATGAAAGAGGACTCCGCCCACATCGAAGGAACCGATGTGAATGAAGCTCTGAGCGAGATCGGTTCGGGAGTGATCGGAGAACTTGAACTGCTGCAAACCGACCTGAACCGCTCTTTGAAGAATATCGAGAAGATCGTACAGGCCAGTGAGTCTACCTCCCAGAATGCACAAAACAGCACCCAAGAGATTCAGACTATTTCCAATGGACTGAATGAACTGATCCAGGGCGTAGAGCACTCCTCGGAAAACATCCAGATGCTTTCGCAAAAGACCGATGAGATCACCTCCGTCGTCTTCCTGATCAAGGATATTGCCGATCAGACCAACCTACTTGCTCTAAATGCCGCAATCGAAGCTGCCAGAGCCGGTGAACATGGACGCGGTTTTGCGGTCGTCGCCGATGAAGTACGTAAACTAGCCGAACGTACCCAAAAAGCGACCTCCGAGATCGCAATCTCTATCCAGACCCTCCAGCAAGATGCCAATGATCTTCAAGAAAGTTCTTCCAAGATGACTCAGATCGCCCAAAGCTCGACTGAATCCATCAATCAATTTGAAAACACCCTACACGATTTCAGCACAGATGCACAACAAGCCAGCCGCTATGCCCATTCTATCGCTAATATGGTCTTTGTCATCCTCGCCAAGATTGATCATACGATCTACAAATCCAATGCCTACTCCTCCATCTTCAGACGTGAACTCCGCACTGATTTTCAAGGCCCGACGGAATGCCAGCTGGGCAAATGGTATATGGGTGCTGCAAAAGAAAAGTTCTCACATACCCGTTCCTATGCGAAATTGGATACACCGCATAAACGTATTCACGAACTCGTGGATAGAAATATAGCCTATATCACCCCAGATGACCGTGTCGTTGAAAATAAAGAAGAGATCCTTGAGAACTTCAAAGAGATAGAACAAGAGGGTAGAAATCTTTACGAGCTGATGGAGAAGATGCTTCAGGAAGCAGATACTGCCTGCATAATGAATGGCGACTGCCGCTAGGCGCGCTTGCAGATGATGTCGCCAACTTCTTTGCCGATGGAGCGGGCGACGACATTACACTTGACCTTCAACAAGAAAAAAAGATCTTCACGCTTCACATCCGAAAGACATTCATAATTTCCCATGCCTTTCGTAATGATCAGATCGGAAGTGTCAAAAAGTTTTTTGGATGCCTCATTCGCTCGGTCATACACAAAACCGGGGGTATTCACCCCCGAGCTGACAAGCTCACAAAGCTCACCAAAACCGGCTTCTCGCGCCTCCTCATAGGTCACATCATTAATGATGGCGTTTCCCCGGGTCATATAGGTCAAACGAATCTTTGGGTAAAGGCGTAAAATCGTCTTCACAAAAATACGATCAAAGATATGTTCACCGGCATTATCGGCGATGTATAGGAGTGTCGAAGCCTCACCCATACGCCGCTCAAGGGCATCAAAATCATTCACGGCAAAATCGGCATGAAAAATCTTATCCAGCTCCTCATGCAGATCAAAGGCATACTCGGCAGCCAGGTCGATCACATTTCCGGCAACAGAAATCTTGGTCGCCGTCAACAGAGGATGTTCCCCCCTAGCTACCTCTTCCTCCAGAAAGGGGACGAAGGCTTTGGCTTTCTGGGTAGAAAGTGCCTTAACCTCATCATACAGATCCTCCTTGCCGGCGATCTGTGCCATCTTTTCATACACACCCGCTGCGACTTCAGGGGGCGATTGATCAAAAGAGAAGGAGGGGGCCATCTCTTCTACCGCCCGGGTAATCTCTTTGGAAAGTTTTTCATCGGCGCCAATCGCATCGGCAACCCGTTTACTTTGGTTGATAATACACTCAACACATGCGGGATCGATATTCAAAACAAGCCATGGCGGTCGCAAAGCGATGTTTCAGGCGAAGCCGCATCCTTAAACATTAGTTTCCTTCGTCGGTGCATTATCCGCATACTCCTCAACCACCTTGCCCCACATCAGTTTATATTTGCGTTTTAAGAACTCCACTTCATCCTGGGAGAGCTTCAGCTGAGTCGTAAGCGTATCGATAGTTTTTCTATCCTCTTCATACAACTCCTGTAGGGATGCAAGGGCTTCTTTTAAAAAGAGGTTCTCGCTCTTGACGGACTCGATGGTCTCATCCTTGGCATCAAGTACCTTTTCATGCAGGTTAATGATCGTTCCTATCGTCTTTTCTATAAACTGCGGTCCCACATTGATCAGGCTGCCCGCCTCCGAACTCAATTCGCTCATCTGCGTAGGTACAATCGCCTGCATACCGCGGGAAGGATCTATATAAATCTTTCCGCCCTCTTTTTTACACTCAAGTTTGCCTCTTTCCATAAGATCATCAATAGCATCCGGACTTAATCCCGTCAATTCTGAATAATCTTGAATCGTGATCCAGTTATTCTCCATCATATTGTCCTTTGTCTATAATCTTGTCTCAATCTCAAGGGAGTCCATCTCCGCCTTTTTTGCCTTGGCAACCCGATCTTCCGCCAATTTCACCCTTAGGTCATCATCTGTTAATGCCAGAATCTGCATTGCCAGGTAGGCAGAGTTGATCGCACCGGCCTTTCCTATAGCTACCGTAGCAACCGGCATTCCCGCGGGCATCTGTACCGTCGAAAAAAGTGCATCTATCCCTGAAAGTGCAGAAGCGGACATGGGGACACCGATAACAGGTCTCACCGTCTTGGAAGCAAGGGCACCCGCAAGGTGTGCCGCCATCCCCGCCGCTGCGATAAAGACCTTTGCTCCCTTCGCTTCTGCCTCGGCCATATACTCAGCCGTACGTTCCGGGGAGCGATGAGTAGAGGAGATAATCAACTCATAATGCACTCCAAATGCCTCAAAGGTATCTGCACAGGACTTCATTACATCATAATCACTTTTACTGCCTATAATAATCGAAACAAATGTCATCTTTTTCCTTAGGACTTCAAACTGTCATGGTTGAATACATACATGAATTGTAGCTAATTTCGCACAAATCCTGCTTTAGGGCTGCTTGAACACCTTAATACAACACTTCTGGCCCTTAACCTCATGCAGAGCATATTCGGCTTTTTGTAACATATTTCCGTTTTCATGCAATACCGCGCCGATCTCGACAGAGAGGTCAATATCCATATCAATCCTCTGATGTATCTGCTCTTGAACCTTTGACTGGATCTCTTTCAGATCATCTTCCATGATCTCATTATTGCTTAAAAGAACAAAATGATCTGCTTCAAGGTGAAAGAGCTCCATTTTCGGCACATACAACGCCTTGAGGATTTCCGCCATGGTTGTCAGTAGTTTATCCCCTTTTTCAAAGCCCTGATCCTTATTTATATCGCTGAAGTCACACACATTTAACAGTATCAGCCCCATCAACCCGTTTTGATCCAAGCGCTCATTCAGTTTAGTACGATTGGGCAGTTTCGTCAGCGGGTCCACCGTCATCTGCTCATAAAACTCTTCATATTTCTTCTTCAGACTGATGATGTGATGATACTGGCGAATAGAGCTGCGCACGGTGATATACAACCGCTCCATCGTCAGCTCCGTCTTCTCCTTATAGTCATTGATATCATAATTATCAATCACATGCTTGGCGGGCGCATCATTCGGCTGTCCCGTTCGAATAATCAGACGGATCTCTTCATTATGCATATCCGAGCGGATATGATTTACCAAATCCAATCCTGCGGTGGGAGTCTCCATCACAACGTCCACAAAGGCCATGGCGATATCATCATGTTCACTTAAAATCTTCTTGGCCTCTGCCACATTATAGGCGTGATAGAGCTCAAGTCCCCTATCATCAATAACCATGTTTTTCATACTCGCGGTCGAGATCATATGAATACTCTCATCATCATCGACGACAAGCACCTTCCACGAGTCCTTGACTTCTTGTTCTTCTTGCGAAGGTTCTGCAAAGGTAAACAGATCACTCATCATTACTCCCTAAAAACACCCTATTTCATTCATCTTTGGATATCTATTATACCATAGGATCTTTCTGTGGAGGGCTTCCCGGTCATATGGTTTTTATGGGCTTAGCGCGGCGGTGCCTGATTGATATCATCCCCTGCAGGAATCCTAAAAAAAGTATACTGTGGCAGTCGTGTCGGAAGTTTTATCGGATTGACATTTCCACTGTGGATCTCTTCCCAAAGCTTGTTGTTCTCTGCCTGAAGTTTATGAAATACCAAATAGGGTTTACCCTCTTCAAAAAAGACCTTGCCATACTCATTATCTACCTCGGCGATCTGCTGATCATTCGGAGCCATAATCTCCAGTTTATCGCCCGGTCTGGTCGTAAACTTACACATGTAATAGTCTCCTGACTCCGTCGCCATCCCCGTCACCTGATGCGTTCCCATCTGCATGGTAAAGTCCAGACTCTGTCCATCATGCTTTTCAAAAGGTCGATTAATGAGATAGGCATCCGTAAAGCCGCGATTTTGCATACTTTCCAGTTCTTCCTGGTATCGCTCCGGTGCATACTTCTCATCATAATAATCATCAATCGCCATTCTATAGGCCTTGGCAGTCGTCGCAGCATAATAAGAAGTTTTCGTACGCCCCTCGATCTTAAGCGAATCGACACAACCGCTATCAAGTATCTCCTTCATGTGCGAAGCAAGGTTCAAGTCCTTTGAATTCATAATATAGGTCCCAATCCCGGGATCCTCTTCCAATCTAAACAGGGTTCCAGTCTCCGGATTGGCTGCATACATCTCATAAGGAAAACGGCAGTCATTGGCACATGAACCGCGATTAGGTACGCGTCCGCTTTGCAAGGTCGATATCAGACAGCGCCCGCTATAGGCAAAACACATCGAACCATGTACAAAAACCTCCAGCTCCAGATCAGGAAGTTCCGTCTTAATCTCCTTAAGGTCTTTTAGGGAGATCTCACGAGCCGTGATAATACGCTTTGCCCCCATATCATGATAGATCTGGGCATCTAACACATTCATGACATTAGCCTGTGTGGAGAGATGAAGATCAATGTGCGGTGCAATTTCATGGGCCAATTTCAAAACACCCGGAGTCGCCACGATCATCGCATCAGGCTCCAGTTCCGCAATCGCTTCGATATGTTTTTTAAGCAATTTAATCTGTGAATTAAAAGGAAAGCCGTTAATCGTCGTATAGACTTTTTTGCCCCGCTCATGGGCATAGTCAATCCCCTCCTTGAAACTCTCCATCGTAAACTCCTTACCGGAACGGATACGTAGGGAGAAGTGAGATACACCGCCATATACGGCATCGGCACCGTAATCCAATGCAATTTTCAATTTTTCAAGATTACCTGCTGGAGAGAGAAGTTCGACTTTATTCATAGACCATTCTTTAGCTAAATTTTTCGAATTCTAGCGAACATCCCTAATGAGTTAAGTTAAGTCAAGATATTTAAGAGGATACTTAAAGGAGAAATTATACTTTGCAGCACTATGCTTGATGTCAAATGCCGATACCCCTTGTATGTCCCATACGATTTCAAATGACAGGACAAAAAGGAAAGTGGGCTGAAAGCGTGAAATTACTTCTCAAAGGAAGCGAGAATCGCTTCAATGTCTTCCGAGGAAACCACTTCTTCTGTGGCACTGTCTCCCGGTAGATGGCGGGCAGAAGCCACCCGCTTATCATCATCAATCTGTCCGGAAAAGAGTTGGTTCATATAGGTAGAAAGTGCACGCATCACATTAATGACCCGCTCGATCTTTTGACGGTGGATATCCTGATACTGCATGATATCCATGATATTCATGATCGAATCCCCATGGTCCTGCAGAGATTGGATGTGCTGTTCCACCATCTCTTTTGTCATTTGGTTTTTTTCCAGCTGCACCTTAAAGGCTTCCACCTTGCTAAATTTCTGGCTTAGGTTTTCAAATAACTCAATATTGCTTTGAAGTGTATCCACTACCTCAGAGAGGCTGCCTTCAGCCTCCATAAGGTCATCCCCTATGCGCTCAATATGATCAAATATCTCCGTTGCTTTCTCTTCGGACTCCTTGGTGACATCATCCAGTTGATGAACCATCTTGTTATCATCAGTCGGTGGCGGTGGGGGCCAGTTGTGTGTCGCAGAGACCTTATATTCATCTGCCGAAGGTTTATCCTCAAAAAGTTCTTCCTCTTCACTCGCTTGAGCTACTTCCTCTTCAGGCTGTTCTACGTCTTCTATGGCATCCAGGTCAACGTCAGCGGACATCAATGCGTCAAGTTCTTCTTGGGTCATAAAATTGCTCCGAAAATCTTCCATTAATTTCAATTGCTTTGTTAGATTATAGACAAGTTAATATATAATTACTTTTAAATAATACGTTTAAATGAGAAAATATGAAAGTCGATCTGCATAACCATACAACTTTGTGTAACCACGCCGAAGGTGAGCTCCACGAATATATCCAAGAGGCTATTTCCCAAGGTATCGATGTATATGGTGTTTCAGATCATGCACCTATGGATTTTGATCCGAAATATCGCATGTCCTTCGAGCAGATGCCCAAGTATGAAGCCATGATCAAAGAGGTCCAACAGAAGTACGCAGACCAGATCGATATACTCTTTGCCTACGAGGTGGATTACCTTCCCGGACATATGGATAAACGGGTACTTGAAGCCGATGTGGATTACCTTATCGGATCTGCCCACTTTATCGATAAGTGGGGCTTTGACAATCCCGAATTCATAGGAAGATATGAGGGCGCTGATATCGATACCATCTGGCAAGAGTATTTCGACCTTATCCGTGATATGGCGAAAACAGGCTATTTTGACGTCATCGGGCACCTTGATCTGATCAAAGTCTTTAAATATATGCCTAAAAACACAGAGATACCGCACATCGCCGAAGAGGCACTTCAAGCCATTAAACAAGCCGATATGGTGCTTGAGCTTAATGTAGCCGGATACCGCAAACCCTGCGCCGAGCCTTACCCCTCCAGGGCACTTCTTGGCAGGGCCTTTGAGCTGGACATCCCCATCACCTTTGCCTCCGATGCCCATAAACCGGAGCAGGTGGGCCTATATCGTCAGGAGATCGAGGCCTTTGCCAAGGAAGTCGGCTATACCCAATGTGCCTATTTTAAAAAACGCCAACGATATATGGTCGACTTTTAATGTCAAGACTCCTTCTTTTTTCTATTTTTATCTACCTACTTTCGGGCTGTACAAAAACCCCTGAAGCAATTAAACACACCATTCCTTCAGAGTGTGACACCTATAGTCTGCGTGAGGCCTCCTGTCTCACCCAAGAAGCTCTGCTCAAACGCCTGGATCCCTATTCTGTGATTTTTATCGGTGATCATCATACCCAGGACGATCTGCATCAACGTATTGCCTCACTTATCACCGCCCTTTCCAAAGAGGGTATTACCGTACATTTGGCCAATGAGTGGTTTACTCCTGAGGATGCCCCCGTACTTGATGCCTATAGCGCCAAGGATATCAATGAGACGGAATTTATCTCCCAAATAGAGTGGAACAAGCGGCTTAGATACCTGCCCTATAGCTCCTTTAAACCGATGTATGAAGCTGTCAGATCAGGAGGGGGAAGGCTCCATGGTATCAATCTGAGCAAGCGGCAACGAAAAGCGATATCCGATCAAAACCTTTCTGCCATGTCCCCTTCGGAACAATTATTTAACAAAGAGCTTGATCTTAACGTCACTGCACATAAGACCCTCATAAGCCCCTATATCGCTCACTGCCATGCTCCCAAGGCAGACGAAAACCTCCAGGAGTGCATTGATCGAATGTATCGCGTTCAGGTGGCCTGGGACACCCAAATGGCCAAAGAAGCCGTCTTGCTATCTACAAAACTCAAGCCTTCAGAAAAACTGATCGTATTTGCAGGTGCTTTGCATATGGAAGATAAACTTGGGATTCCCCTGCGTTTTGCACGACACTCTGTTCTTCCGACAATGACCATCATCCCCCGGCCAAATACCCAAACCAAGGCAGATCACGGCCTGGGAGACATTCTTTTTCTTTACACCCCTTCCAAAACAGAAGAGTAAGCCTTAAAACTAGAACACCATACATGCATAATACAAGGCTATAGCATCATCAATAGTCTTGCCTTTATGACACCGTGTATCCTAATTTTCAGAATACAGCTTTGAACTTTATTGATAAGATCTTTATATCTACACGCTGAAGGCCTGACTTCAATTGCATATATCTAGATCAATTCTATGCCTAAAAAATAACTAGTAAAAACCCGTTTTTTTCTATAACGATGTGAAACACCTTCAAAAAATGATTAATTTTTAATCAGCTTCACACCTTACTTTAGAGGATCTTTCGTTATACTTTCCCTAATTAAAATTTTCAGGAGAAAACCTTATGGGCAAATTCGTTAAGAACACCGATGAATTTTTCAAATATTGTGAAGAAAACGATGTACAGTTTGTAGACTTTCGTTTTACAGACATCAAAGGTGCATGGCACCACCTAACATACAGAATGAGTGCAGTAAGCGCTGAGCAACTAGAGGGCGGTCTTCCATTTGACGGTTCATCTATCGAAGCATGGCAGCCGATTAATAAATCAGACATGCTGCTTAAGCCGGATGTTCCGACAGCTTTCCTAGACCCTTTTACTGCAGATCCGACCATCATTGTATTCTGTGATGTATTTGACATCTACAAAGGTCAACCATATGAGAAATGTCCTCGTTCAATCGCTAAAAAAGCTCTTGAGCATGCAGATGCTGAAGGTATTGCAGATGCTGCGTACTTCGGTCCTGAAAATGAGTTCTTTATCTTTGATGATGTTAAGTTTGTTGACAACATCAATGAAGCAGGTTACAAAGTAGATACTGAAGAGGGTGACTGGAACTCAGGCACTACTTATGAAGACATGTACAATACGGCACACCGTCCAGGTACTAAAGGTGGTTACTTCCCGGTTGCACCTACAGACTCTATGGTAGACCTTCGTGCTGAGATGATGCTTGTGCTTGAACAAGTCGGTCTTGAAGTTGTTCTTGGTCACCACGAAGTTGCACAAGGTCAAGGTGAGATCGGTATCGTTTTCTCTGACATCATCGGTGCAGCAGACAACGTACAAAAATATAAATATGTCGTAAAAATGGTAGCGCACCTAAACGGTAAAACAGCGACTTTCATGCCAAAACCACTTTACGGTGATAACGGTAACGGTATGCACGTTCACCAATCACTATGGAAAGACGGTAAAAACCTTTTCTATAAAGAAGGCGAATATGGTAATCTTTCTGAGATGGCTCTTAACTATGCTGGTGGTATCTTCAAGCACGCTGCTGCAGTTGCTGCATTTACCAATGCATCTACTAACTCATATAAGCGTCTTCTTCCAGGTTTTGAAGCGCCAAGTATTCTTACTTACTCTTCTCAAAACCGTTCAGCTGCATGTCGTATTCCATACGGTGCAGGTGAAAAAGCGACACGTATCGAAATGCGTTTCCCGGATTCAACAGCTTGTCCATACCTTGCATTCTCTGTAATGATGATGGCTGGACTTGACGGTATCAAAAACAAAACTGTTCCTACCGGTCCAATGGATATCGATCTTTTTGAACTTACTCTTGATGAGATCCGTGAAAAAGGAATCGTTCAAATGCCACACACTCTACGTGAAGCACTTGAGGGTCTTATCGCTGATAACGAGTTCCTTAAACCTGTCTTCACACAAGACTTTATCGATACTTATCAGCACTACCAATTCGAGCGTCAAGTATGGCCTGATGAGGGTCGTCCGACTGCTTACGAGTTTAAAACTACGTACCAGTGCTAATCTTTGTGGGCTTTGCCCACATCCTTTTCTCAAACTCTATCCAAGAAGACCTCTTTAGAAGATTTCCCCCAATCCGAAATATCAAAAAAATTTGTTATAATTTCACACAATGAAAAATCCTTTTGCCAAACCGGAACCGGTCATCAGACGTCGTGAGAATCCAGAAGGTGCCTATGCTAATCTGGATATGGAAAGACTCATTAATGAGATACGTACCAACCCTCACCACCCTGATATCAATCGTATTTTCAATGAGATTCTAAGGCGGTATCAGGCATCCGAAGACAAGCTTGTAGACTTCAATAAAAACCTTAAACATCAGATCGAAGAAGAGGTAAAACTCCGCGAGGCAAACCACAAACTCTACGAACAACAGGCCAAGATGGCAGCCATGGGAGAGATGATGGATGCCGTCGCGCACCAATGGAAACAACCCCTCAATGCCCTCTCTTTGATGACAGATATGCTCAGAGACGATTTCAATAACGGAACGGTTGATCAGGCTTATATAGAGGAATTGACCAACGATGCCCATATCCAGATCGATCATATGGTCAATACCCTTACGGAATTCAGAGACTTTTTCAGGCCAAAGGACACCATCGAAAGCTTTGGTATCAAACGCTGCATTCAATCCGTCATGCTTCTGGTCAATGACGAGTTTATGAAAAACAATATCAACATTCATATCAACAGTACCAAAGAGATCCTGCTTCAAGGTATTGAAAACGAGTTTAAGCATCTTGTTTTAAACATCATCAATAATGCCAAAGATGCCTTCAATGAACGGGCGATCACCCAACGAGATATCTATATCACCTTCTATCAGGAAGACAATCATATCAACCTTGAGATCGAAGACAATGCCGGCGGTATCCCTGAAAATGTTATCCATGACATCTTTAAACCTGAAGTGACCACCAAAGAAGAGGGAAAAGGAACCGGTATCGGTCTGTATATGAGTATGCAGATCGCGCAAAAGCTCAACGGCACCCTTTCCGTATCCAACACCCCTCAGGGAGCCCGTTTCCTACTTGAAATCCTCCTGCATGAGAACAGCTTTTAATGCCCAAAGATAAGAACCCTACCCGGGAGAAACTTCTGGACATCACTTTTGATGAAATTTATATCCACGGGTATGCCGCCACTTCTATCGGCAATATCCTCAAACTGGCGGACACCCCAAAAGGGAGCATGTATCATTTTTTTGATTCAAAGAAATCTCTGGTCATAGCAATGATCCAGGAGCGTCTTTCCCCCAAAATGGATCTTTTTTTTAATTACAGTAAACAAGAGGATCTAAGTGTCTTCCTCAGTCTCAAACAGACCTTTACAGCTATGGCAAAAAACAAACAGCTTATTACCCACGGTTGTCCTTTAAACCGGCTGATGGTGGAATTGTCACCCGTAGATAAAACCTTTGATCAACAACTCTTGAAGCTCTATTTTAATATGTTGCAGGGGCTTCAAACCCTCTTGCAGACCGGTATTGAAGAGGGAGAGTTTACTCCTGATTTGGATCCCAAGGCCTTTGCCGAATTTACCATTTCTTCAACCTGGGGGGTCCTCTCCCTCTCTCCCTCCATATCCACCCCAAAACAATTTATACAACATATAAGGTATATTCTCTCTCTGCTGGAAACCTACCAAAAGAACTAAGCAGTCTAGACCAATCAGTCTAATTTAAGCTCTTCTTCTTTACAATACGACTAGACCAACCAGTCTAGAATATAACAAGGGGAAAACATGTTCTTTATAGAAAGCAATCCGGCTGAAGAGACTCAGGCTATTCTAAAACGCGTTAAAAAGTTTCTTGGAGAAGTACCGCCACATTTTGAACTCTTTGCTACACTCAATCCGAAACGTTTTGAGATGTTTATCAATGAAATATTTTATCTGGCCATGCATAAAAGTATCCATCCTGATTTCTTTGCCCTTATGCGGTTTTATATCTCCACACAAGAGGGCTATAACTATTGTCGCGAATTTAATCATGCCTTGTTGGTGAAAAAGGGATATTCACAAGAAGCCCTAGAGGTTTTTAAAAACAACCCTGACACACTGCCGATGGATGAACGTCATCAAGTATTATTTACCCAGGCGATACTGGCCTTACAAAACCCTCAATCCTTTGGAATGGACAATACTGAAACATTAGAAAATTACGGGTGGACACACTCTGATATCTTCGATGCGATTGATCATGGAGCCTTTTTATATCGGTTTTCGAAAATATTAAAAGCCTATGCGGCTTAATCTCATCCCATTTTCAAAATTTGTGCCGTATCAATTGCTTTGGTATATTGCACAAAATCTTTTTCTTTTGTCTGACGTGAGTAGTGGGTCATCCGATCCGCCAACTCATTTCCCTCAAGACCGTTATGGGCTTTGATATGAGAGAGCTTGAGCTCATGTGCCAGGGTGTTATACAGATGATAGGATTCCTGGATAATGGCAAGGTTCTTGATCTCGCCGTCCTTTCTCCTCCAACCGTTTTTCTCCCAGCTCTTTGCCCAGGTCTTGATACAATTGATGGCATACATTGAGTCACATTTGATCTCCACCCTGTTTCCTCCAGCCAACTCTTTTTGAGCGAGTAAAAGCGATTGATACAGGGCATTCAGTTCCGCCGTATTATTCGTCCCCATCGGCTCATATAAACCGTAATAAAGGGCACTGACCTTGCCGGAACGATAAAGCGCGATCCCCGAACCGGAGGCTCCGGGATTAGGAGAACACCCGCCGTCACAATAGATCGTCACATCTCCTGATGCAGGCAGACTCTTTTCACTCTTTTCACTTTTGTTATCGCTCTTTGGTCCACGGCGAAAATCCTGCAAAGCCTTGTAGTTTTTAATGATCTTGTCCTGATTTGTTTTGGCACTGATACCCTTAAGTAACACAAAAAGTTCCGCTCTTGCATCCGAAATACTCTTGCCTAATGCACGTTCTGTCCATTGACTTTTGTGAGCAGGATCAATATCAAGCAAGATCAGTTGGTTGTCACTGATATCTGAAGGATTGTCTACCCCCAATGCTAAAAATGCTTCATCAACCGTCTGCATATCTCACCTTCATTTATAATGCAGGCATTGTACCATATCGCGCCCCCTTGTAAGGATTTCATTAAAGCTAAATTAAAAAAATAAGATGCTCGGATCTCTAGTAAAAAATACAAAAGAGATGCGTTACAATCACACCATTAAAACAAAGGTAAAACGATGTTCGAACCCATAAATGTCCTAGGCGGTCCTTTGGAACCGTGCAGTATTGATCCAAAAACCGGATTCTATCGTGACGGTTCATGTAATTGCGGCCCTGATAATCCCGGTATCCATGCGGTGTGTATCTACGCAACAGAAGAGTTCCTGGCCTATTCCAAAGAAGCCGGGAACGACCTTTCGACCCCCCTGCCTCAATATAACTTCCCCGGTGTCAAACCGGGACAAAGCTGGTGTCTATCAGGTCCGCGTTTCGTGCAGGCCGTCAAGGATGGAAAAGCCCCGCATATCTTCTTGCATTCTACCCATCAGGCGATCTTGCAATTGATCGATCTAGAAACCCTTAAGAAATACGCCCTCGACCTATGAAGATAGAACACTCCAACGACTTCTTTGAATCAATCTACCAGGCGGCCAAGGGCGATGAAACACAGATCCCCTGGGCTCATCTGAAAACCAACCCCTATCTTGAAGAGTATCTGCAACAGCATATCGGGGAAGGGAAAAAAGCTGTCGTTATCGGATGCGGGCTGGGGGATGATGCCGCTGCCCTTGAAGAGGCCGGTTTTGAAGTCACAGCCATTGACATTTCCCAGACTGCTATCCATTGGTGCCAGAAGCGTTTTGAGCACACCGACATCAACTTTTGCGTGCAAGACATCTTCCAACTTCCCGAAACCATGCTCGGAAGCTTTGACTTCGTCTTTGAGGCACGCACTATTCAGTCTCTGGCTTTGGAACATCGAAACCGTATCATTCAGGCTATCAGCTCACTAATGGCGCCTAATGCGACGATACTGGCCGTAGCCGATGGAAAAAATGAAGGCGAACATTATGAAGGACCGCCCTGGCCTTTGGAGCATAATGAACTGCGCCTCTTTCAAAACCACGGTTGTCAGGAGCTGGAGTTTAGTATCTATGCCGGAGAACGCTCAAGTCTGAAGTTTCGTGCTTTGTTTAAAAAATGCTAAAATACCATCCATAAAACCAAGAAGGAAAATTATGTCACACACACTTATCCATAATGAAGCTGAATGTAAATACGAATATCACATTGATGAGCATATCGCCTATATCACCTATGATGATCAAAACGGTGAAATGCACCTGACGCATACAATCGTACCCGATGCACTGGCAGGAAAGGGTCTTGCGAAACAACTTCTGGAAGATGTCCTCGAGCAGATCAAAAAAGACGGCAAAAAAGCCGTTGCACAATGTTCTTACATCGTCAAATATCAGGAAAAAAACCCGGATAACGATATCTTCGTTTAATCGCTACTTCGCCACATTCCCTGCCACATTCAGAGCATCCCATGTTTTGGAAATCGGTGGGGAGTAACAAAAGTCCATCATTCCCAACTCGGACGTTGTCATCCTTGCACGAATCGCCATGGCAATCACATCGATACGCAGACCTGCTCCATTTTTGCCCAGTGTCTCTCCACCGATAATGACCTTTGAATCTTTTTCATACACCAGTTTGATGTAAATATCCTGCTGATTGGGATAATAGCCTGCCTGATTTTTATCTTTGACAAAAACGCTCGAAACCTCAATTCCTCGGGCATTCGCCTGCTCTTCATTCAGCCCTGTTACCGCTGCTTCATAATCCATGACTTTCACACAGGCCGAACCCAAAGAACCCGGATAAACGGCATTTCCACCGGCCATATTCTCACCCACAACACGTCCCAGTTTATTGGCTCCCGTCGCAAGGGGAATATAGACATCCTCCCCATCTATCATGTGAGGTACAGTGGCACAATCCCCCGCTGAGTAGATATCCTGGATATTCGTCTCACCTTTGTTATTGACTACAATGGCACCGTTTTTCAGCATCTTGATCCCACTCTCTTCTAAAAAGGCCGTATTGGGTTTAAAGCCTGTTGCTATGACCACCAGATCTGTGTCATACACATTCTTATCCGTCTTGACCTTACGTACCTTAGTATCTCCCTCAAAACCTTCAACCCCTTCATTGAGCACCAATTCAACCCCGTGATCCAGAAGCTCCTGATGCATCAGCTCAGTGATCTGCTCATCAAAGATACGGTTAAAGACCCGATCACCCCGCTGGATGACACGTACATGTTTTCCCAGATGTTTCATGGCTTCAACGACTTCCACACCGATAAACCCCGCACCAATGACCGTTACATCCTTGATCTCATCGGTCATCGCGATCTCTTTTAGCGCCTTGCCATCTTCCATCTTACTGAGGGTAAAGATATTGTCTAACTCGATATTTTCAAAGGGTGGAATAATCACATTGGCCCCCGTGGCTATCATCAGCTTGTCATAGTTCGTCTCAAAAACCTCACCTGTTTCCAGGTTCTTGACTTCCAGACTTTTGCCCTCGGGCTTCACCTTCAAGACCTGATGCCTCACCTCAACATCCACCCCTTCATCACGCATACGCTCTACCTTACGGGCAATCATCCAATTGGGATTTTGAAAAAAATCTCCTACAAAATAGGGAAGACCACAGGCTCCAAATGAGATAATATCTCCCATCTCATACACCACGATCTGTGCTTCTTTATCCACGCGGCGCGCCTTAGCCGCCGCACTCATCCCCGCTGCTATACCACCAATGATCACTATTTTCATACCTGCTCACTTCTATAATTGTCTACAAAAATTATGTTTATCATATACTGCCCTATTCAAACTTAGTCTAAAGGTAATCTACCTCAGGGTTGCTATTTCAGCTTTCATAGAGGATAAAAATTATTATTTGCATATTTTTTTAGTCTAATTTCAACTCGCTCTTCTTTTATAATCTCACTTTGCTATAATTCCAGTATCAATATACATCTTTGTATGTCCCTGTTGAAATTCGAGTTTAACACAAGCGATGCTTGTAATTTTTTAAGGATCCTTAATGAAGGAATTTGTACAGAAATATCGTCCTTATCCACAGGTCGATTTACCCAACCGAGAGTGGCCTAGCAAGGTAATAGAAAAAGCACCGATCTGGTGTAGCGTAGACCTACGCGACGGTAATCAGGCATTGATTACACCTATGAACATGGACCAAAAACTCGAACTGTACAAACTCCTTATCAAACTTGGTTTCAAAAATATCGAAGTGGGCTTCCCATCGGCATCCAAAGTCGAATTTGACTTCTTGCGCCGATTGGTAGATGATAACCTTATCCCGGACGATGTTACCGTACAGGTATTGGTACAGGCACGCGAACACCTTATCGAAAAGACCTTCGAGTCTTTGCGCGGGGTCAAGCATGCCATCGTGCACCTATATAACTCTACCTCCACCGCTCAGCGAAAGATCGTCTTTCAAAAGAGCCAGGATGAGATCATCGATCTTGCCTTGGAGGGTGTCGACCTTGTCAAGAAGTATGAGGCACAACATGACGGGAAGATCTCTTTGGAGTATTCGCCGGAGAGCTTTACGGGAACAGAGTTGGAGTTTGCCGCACGTATCTGTAATGCAGTGACAGAACGCTGGGGTATCTCGGCAGAACGCAAGGTGATCATCAACCTTCCGGCAACCGTCGAGATGGCAACACCGAATGTCTATGCCGATCAGATCGAATGGATGAGCCGTCATTTGAATAATCGTGAGCACATCCTGATCTCTACGCATACCCATAATGACCGAGGTACCTCCGTTGCTGCTACCGAACTTGCCCTTTTGGCAGGTGCGGACAGAGTCGAAGGAACCTTGCTTAGCAACGGTGAGCGTACTGGGAATGTGGACATCATCACCCTGGCCTTAAACATGTATACCCAGGGGCTTGATCCTGAGTTGGACTTCTCCGATATCACGACCGTGCTTGATGTCGTCGAGCGCTGTACGGATATGAAGACCCATGAACGCCATCCCTATGTCGGTGAGTTAGTCTATACGGCATTCTCCGGTTCACACCAGGATGCGATCAACAAAGGACTTGCCTATCAGCGTACCAAAGAAGATGATTTCTGGGAGGTCCCGTACCTTCCGATCGATCCCGATGACCTTGGACGCAATTACGAAGGGATCATCCGTATCAACTCCCAATCCGGTAAGGGCGGGGTAGCTTATCTGCTTGAAGATGCCTATGGTTACTCCTTACCGAAGAAGATGCACCCTGAACTTGGGAAGATCGTGCAGGGTGTCACAGACAAAGAGGGGCGTGAACTGGAACAAGAGGAAATTCTGGATATCTTCACAAAGACCTATCTTGAACCAGAGGCGCATATCGAGTTGATCGACTTCTCCGCACACACCAATAAGGACAAGACCGTCAGTTGTGAACTGACGTATGTCCTAAACGGAAAAGAGATCACCTCTGAAGGTCTGGGAAACGGTCCGATCGATGCGTGTAAACATGCTCTGGAGAAACAGTATCCCCACAGCTTTACACTGACGGACTATACCCAACATACACACGGGGAAAAATCCTCGGCAGAATCGGTATCCTACATCCAGGTACAGACTCAAGGTCATGAGGTCTTCTACGGTGTGGGACTTGATACAAATATCTCTATTGCTTCGGTCAAGGCGATCTTCTCCGCCTTAAACCGTGCCTTTAGAGACTAGCTAGATCAGGGGCTATCCGCTCCTCTTCTCATCAAGCTGATATCACAATGTAATTTATATATCCCATAAGATGGTATTATTAAGCCTTAATACGTTAAAATTATCCTCTCTAATCAATACGCGGATAAACTATATGGGATGTACTCATCAACACATCAAAAAAATCTTTATTATTTTCTTTCTCTTTACCCTTGCTCTGATTACTATGAATTCCCTTATTGAACGGGCCTTATTCGATAGTGCCTCCAAAATCACGGCACTTGACAATGCTGAAAAAAAGGTCTTTGAACGAGAGGAGTTCTTTAAGAGTTCCCTTCAGAGGATGAAAGCAGATATACATGCACTTGTAAACTCATCTGCTTTTGCCAGTTTCTTACAAGATGATACCCCCAGCTCCAGAAAAGACCTCATCCATTTACTCTCTAATCTTGGAAAATTTCACCTGGATATCAATCAGCTATGCTATCTAGATAAAGATGGGATGGAAATCATACGTGCCCGCCGAACCTCAGATGACGGCTTTGCTTTTCTCCCCGATGACAAACTTCAGGATAAATCCAAGCCTTACTATGTTACTGAGATTAATACCCGACAAATCAATGAGATTTACTTTTCTTCCCTTGACCTCAATGTCGAAGATGGTAAAGTCACATCACCCTTTCAACCGACCATCAGAGCATTAATTCCCGTTGCCATTGAGGGCAAGCTTAGCGGTACCCTCATCATTAACTATAGCATGGATGGCTTTTTGAAAAAATTTGTTAATTCACCCCTATACGATGTCATTCTCGCTGATCAAGATGGCTATCCGATCTATCATTATAATCAAGAATACTCCTGGGGTGCTTACCTAGATCAGCCCTACTCTATCAAACAGGACTTCCCTATTCTCTTTGATGATATACTCAGCCATGAGTTATTGCGCACCGATGATTTTGTATCTAAAAAGCTCAACCTCAACCTTCATAACAAGCTCTATCTTATCTTACAGTTTAAACAAGAGATGCACGAAACAGAACAGACGGAAAACTTCAAACGCAAGCTTATACTGTCACTCATTGTACTGCTCTTATCCGGTATAAGTACATACTTCATTCTTAAAATATTTAAAGACTTCTTTTTAAATTATGATGAGATCAACCACCTGAATGAACAACTCGAAGAACATGCCCATACCATTAGTGAACACACCATCTACTCCCAAACAGATCTTGATGGTATTATCACCGAAGTCAGTGACGCCTTTTGTAAACTGTCAGGGTATACTAGAAAAGAACTGATTGGAAGCTCCCATAATATTGTTCGTCATCCGGATATGCCGGCTAAGACCTATAAAGAATTATGGGAAACATTAAAACAGGGGAAGTCCTGGGATGGTGAGATCCTGAATAGGACCAAAGAGGGTGATCCTTTTTGGTCTTACACCATGATCTCCCCACATTATGATGAACACAATACCTTGATAGGATATTTTTCCACCCGTGTCAACATCACCTCGGAAAAAGAGGTCCAAATGCAAGACAGGCTCCTCAAAGAACAGGAAAAACTGGCCATCCTGGGACAGATGTTTGAGAATATCGTGCATCAATGGCGTCAACCCCTTAGTGTTATCACCGCTACTACCAACAGTCTTCGTGTCTCTTCTCAATTGGGTTCACTTACGCCCTCTCAGGTTGAAGAATCCACCAATGGTATTGAAAAAAGTATTCACTATCTGATTGATACTATCACAACCTTTAAAAACTATATCCAGGGAAGCCAAAAACTACTGAGCTATCCTATCCAAGACGAGATTCAAAAAGTTCTGACAATTATGGAACCTATGCTAAAAGTACGCGGTATCTCCCTAAGTACCAACCTGGATACTGCAGGGACGCTCAACTTTACCATGCGCAGCAACGAG
>JBFEYO010000020.1:0-23378 GCA_041562075.1 Sulfurimonadaceae bacterium
AATATACCCGTCTAGCACGGGCACGTTTTAATACCGTCTGGGAAGAGTATACGGCAAATACCAAGCAGCTTGAGTTTGTCGTACAGCAGCGTGAAAAAGAGTATGATAATGCTCTCAACGAGCGTAAACATCAACAATCAAATTATGAACTGGCAAAGGAAGAACTCAGCCTTAATGAACCCTTACTCAAAAGCGGTGCGATTTCAAGTGTGGAAGTGCTGCATATCAAACAGCAGGTGAATGAAGCACTCTCAAAGTATGAACAGGCGAAGGGAAATGTGCCCAAGGCGAAATCGGCCTTGAGTGAGGCCAGCCAAAAGCTGGAGTCTTATAAGGCGCAAAAGATCAGTGAGATTGAGAAGGAACATGAAGAGGTAAAGCAAAAACTTGAAAGCATGAAAGCCAAAGGGGTCTCTCTGGAAGCTAAAGTAAATTATGCTACGATTAAATCACCAGTCACCGGAATCGTCAAAAAGATCAATGTGAATACTATCGGAGGTGTTGTCCGGCCGGGAGAGAATATCCTAGAAGTGATCCCTACGGATGATAAGTTATTGATAGAAGCGAAGGTGAAGCCTAAGGATATCGGATTTATCCATGAGGGTCTCAAAAGTAAGGTGAAGTTAACTGCTTTTGACTTTTCTACCTATGGTGGGCTTGAAGGAAAGGTCGTCTTTGTCAGTGCCGATACGATAACCGATAAGAAGGGTGTGAGTTATTTTCTCGTACGTGTCTTGACAGATAAAAATACGATCACTGATAAAAAAGGGGTGGAACACACCATTATCCCGGGTATGCAAACAGAAGTTGACATTATTGTTGATAAAAAAAGTATTATTACGTATATTTTAAAACCGATGCTGAAATAAGGAAAAAATATGATATTGAAATTGAGTGTATTATCTTTAGTTGCCGTAGTTGCCTTGCAGGGGACGACCTTGGGTGAAGCCGTACAAAAGGGTATTGAGTCGGATCCGGAGATACTGGCGGAGGCGACTAAGCTTGAGGGGAAAGAGATCTCTGTATCTCTTGCACAGTCAGGGTATTACCCAAGCTTGGACATCGGTGCGGGTATCGGATATGAAGAGACAGACAGAGAGAATCCGCATTCCCAGCAAACCAATGAGAACTATACACGAAAGGAAGCTTCGGCACGTTTCCGTCAGCCTCTTTTTGAAGGGTTTTCAACATCCAGCGACGTGTCCCGATCCCGTGCTCAAAGGGATGCCGGAGAGTATCGGTTATTATCATTAACGGAAAACAAGTCCTTGAAGATCATCAAAGCCTATCTGGATGTCTTGCAATCCAAAGAAATCCTGACATTGGCCGAAGCGAACCTGGCGCATCATAAGGAGATTCTTTCTTCCATCGAACAGCGTTACAAACAGGGTGTATCGGACAAGGCTGATCTTATACAGATCAAAGGACGTGTGGCCAGTGCCCAGGCCGATCTTTATTCGGCAAAGAACAATATCCTGGATGCCCATGCCGTTTATGTCAAAGCGGTGGGGGAAGCTCCCGGTGAATTGTCTGAAGTAACAGCGGGAGATATTCAGATACCCGCTTCTGCAGAAGAAGCCATCGCAAAGGCGATCGAAGAGAATCCAACGATGTTGGCGGCACGAAAGAATGTAGATGTGCTCATCAGTGAAAAAGAGAGTGCCCAAAGTGGATATTACCCACACCTTTACGGGGACCTTTCCGCAAACTACAGAGAGGATGCAGATGGAATCGAAGGAACGCAGGAAACCTATCAGGCGATGTTACGTCTGGAGTGGAACCTGTTTGACGGATTCAAAGAGAATAATCAGCATCAAATCGCTCAAAAAGAGGTGCTCTCAGCCGAGCAGAGTGTGATGGATACACAGCGTCAGGTCGTACTGGAGACAAGCCTATCGTGGAATGCCTACTCGCTCCTGAAGGATCAGCTTGAACCGCTTCAGCAGCATGTGGATTATTCCAAAGAGGTCAAAGAACTCTATCAGCAGCAATATAATGTGAAGCGACGCTCTTTGATTGATGTCCTGAACTCCCAAGTTGAACTTTTTAATGCATCTAAGGCACTGATCGCTGCAAAACATGATGAGATCGCTGCGAAATATCGTATCCTAAACAGTATAGGTACATTGAATCAAAGTTTAGGTATTGAAATCCAGTAGTAGTGATAAGGAAAAGTCTGAATGACAATAAGGGTATATTATGAGGATACGGATCTAGGCGGTGTCGTCTATCACGCCAATTATTTGAAGTTTTGTGAGCGCGATCGTAGTGAAAAGTTTTTTAATTATGGGGTGACACCGCATTTAGAAGGTGGTGAGTTTGTTGCCGTAAGCTTAGAAGCAGATTTTAAAGCACCGGCTAGTCTAGGAGACCTTTTGGAAGTTCAAACCGATATCCTGTCAATGAACCGCAGTGTTCTGCAATTGCATCAACGTGTCTATAAGGAAGATACTCTTCTGTTTGATATGACAATAAAACTGGGTTTTATAAAAGCGGGAAGACTTGCTCGTATGAGTGATACATCACAGGCTAAAGTTCGTGAAATCTTTGCTTAATGATGATAATTGGCGCGGATGATCGAAGCTGTTTTTCTTCTGTCTTCATGAAAAGTGCATCTAAAAGGGAATACAAAACTCATAGGATGTTTTCTCTTTTCATCAAGAGCACTTCTTAGATCTCTAAAGTAGGCAATAGCTTCGATATAGCGCACTCTCTCACCGTTTGAATCGTTCCCGAAAAAGATTTTTTGCAGTGAGAATAAGATACCTTCAGTTGTTTGCATGAGTAATCATCTTTAATTGAAAATCTTGTCCTATTATAATAAGTCATTATCACATGGATATTACAAATCAGGTAGAATATAAGATCTGATACTGTAGTTCTTATATCTCTTCTGTACTCTCATCCTCTTTGACGAGGACCTCTTCAATATCATCTTCAACGACTTCAACAGTAATAAAACGCGAGAAAGTTGGTCTGACGATAGAGATAGGGTATTCTATCTGATTAGCTACCATTTCTTGAGGATATTCTCTGTGGGCAGAGGTAATGAGATGGTAAAAATAGTCTGCACCGATCGTTGTTGCATAATTGATCCAGTCATAGACGATGTTATTGCGTAAAAGGGCATTAGATTCGATCATAACATTATTATGGTAATTGATAGAGTTGGCAACGAGCATTTTCTCTCTATCTCTGGGCTGGGTCAACAAGAGCAGTTCAGGGTTATAATTGATCTGAGTTGAAAGTACATTGGTTGTGTTTACGTCATAGAGGGTGAGTTGGGACATAACCATGGCACTTTTGACGACAGGAGTGTTGACAAGGAAAGAGCCTTCTTGAATGCGGTCATTTTCTTTGAGTTGTGACTCCAGGTTTGAGGTGCGCTTAGCGATGGGAAAGGAGTAGAACTTCGGTGTGGCTGAATATGTGAGGTTCTGCTCATCCAACTCCTCCTGCGTTAGTTCGATACCATCTTCATCTTTATAGGGGATACGATTTAAAGTGATGTTTTGATCAAAGGCATCCAAATAAGCCTCTTTGGTGATACCCGTGAGCTTTTGTCCCAGACTGTTCTTATCATAAAAGACTGTCAGCGGTGTAGCCGAATAGGGCATCAGGCTTTCAAGCTGTTTTCTATAGTTGATGGCTCCGTAATAGGTGTAATCGGAAGAGATGTTCATGTCATCCTTGTGAATGGTAGGGAAATAGATATGCATCGGAAGATCAAGAGAGACTACATTATGGGCTCCTTCAAGGGTAAGGGGGGCGATGACATAATGAAAGTCATCCTCTTCGATCTGTTGTAGTACCTTGGAAAGTTCCTCTTTGTCCTCAGACTCTGCCTGATAGGTCTTAAGTTCAAAGGCGCGGTTTTTAGTCAGATAATAGGCAAAGGCCGCATTGGTGGTAGAGTAGGCATATCGACCGATAACGCGATAGGGAAGAAGCATGGCGATCTTAAGCTCTGTGTATTGGCGGATACGCTCAACATTAAAGAGGGCCGTTTGTATCAGAAGGATGTCATTGAGTGCGGGATCGTCGATCTTGTCTTTTGCATGGGCAAGAAAGCTGAAGTAGCGTTCTTGTTCGATCATCTCGTACAGACAGGTATTGTTACAATCTTGATCATCGGTGTTTAAAACATAGGTTTTGGGCAGGGGCACGGAAGAGACTAGAAAGCTTTGTGCATACAGACTGCTTAAAAAAAGAAGTAAGAGTAAAAGATGTTTGATCATTGCTTATATTTCCTTATTGCATAGAGCATATTCTTTATGATAATTGTGCCAAATGGGCTTTTATCTTAATCAGGTCGTCCATTGTACACTTTTTTAGTGAAGGATTGCGTAACAGATGGGCAGGATGATAGATCGGTACTAAGATTCGATCATCATAGGGGACCTTTTCACCCCGTGCATTTTCAAAACTTCCTGCATCTTTGATCAGGCTTGTATAGGCCAGTTCGCCTAAACAGACAATAATCTTTGGGTCGACTAACTCGATCTGTTTGAGAAGGTAAGGCTTGCAGGATGAAAGTTCCGAATCCAGGATCTTGTGCTGGTGGGAAGGTCTACATTTAAGGGCATGGGTCAAGTAGATATCATTTATACTCAGACCAAGGACATTCTCGATCATCTTTTTAAGAGAGGAACCCGAACGGCCTGAAAAGCTGTCTGCACTTTCATCTTCTATCATAGAAGGAGAACCGTCGACAAACATGATTTTGGCTTGAGGATTTCCACTGCCGGTTAATACCCGCTGTCTGACTTTGCTCAGATCACACAGGTGACAGCTAGACATCTGTGAATGTAAAGCATTTAGATCAGAGGGAAGATGGATGTCTTGTTCATGGACTTCTTGATTGGCACTTACGGGATCCATGTATGTAAAGCCCAATGCTTTATAGCGGTAGAGTGACTTTAACAAAACAAGGTTTTGGTATGACTTCAAATGATTCCCTAATATAGAAAACTTGTGCCAAAAGAGATATGTTCCGGGGATAAATGTTTTGGCCAAATAAATGTCTCTAGTCTATCCAAGCATCAATTAAAGAGAAGTAAAAATGGTTAAAAATAAAAGATAATAATAATCCTGGATAAAGATTGATCCTTAATACCGATGAGTTTCTTCACCGGGCCGTAACCTGATAGGGCACATACCACTTTTACCACTTTAAAACAAGGGGGTCCTTATGAGATGTTTCATTTGTGAAAGCATCAAAGAGATCATCGCTACTTCAAAAAAATATCGATGCCGGGGGAGGCATCGTGTTTCGCAATAACATCTACAAAATTTGTATATAACTTTTTTTATCTAAACTATTGGCATAAGCGTCAACATCTTTATGGTGTATTTTGTATAATGGTGTCTTTATTTACGTTTAGGAGTATCAATGGAAGAAGAAGATGTAAGTTTTGAGCAGAAGATCATTGAATGGAGATATATTATATTTGAAGAAGAGGGTGATATCATCGTCAGTGAGGTCTCCTTTATAGAAAAGAAAGATGATTTTGTCTCTTATATGGATGCGATGGGAGATGAATATGAAGATGGAGGATTTTTCTTGGCAAATACACTTGCTGAGGCAAAGGAGATGGCACAGATCGCGGCAAATGCCCTGAAAAAGGATGTGGTACAGGTGCGTTACTGTAGTGCAGTAGGCAGTGAAGCGCTATTGTTTAAGGCCGTGAAACAGTAAATTCTTAGAGAAAAAAAGAGAATTTGAAAGAGTTGCTTGGAGAAAAAAGTCGTAAAGGAGTATTAACTCCTTTACGAGAAGATGCAGCTTATTGAGCTACTTCTACTTCAACAGGAGTAGATTCCCAGATACCGTGTTTAGTACAGTAACCGTGAGCTACAAGGTTTAGTTTTTTACCCATTGGGCGGATGTTGAATGTTACTTCAGCGTGAGATTTTTCATTTCCAAGTGTACCTGGAACAAACTCAGCTGCAGCAAGTTTAGTCTCACCGTCAAAAAGAGTGATGCTTTCGATGAAGTGATCGAAATCATCCGGGTGAGTGTATTCTTGACCCATTTTTACGTTAACTGCTAGCATCTCACCTTTTTTAGCTTCACCTGCTACAGTGATGAATGGAGAGTGACGGTCAATTAAGTCTTTTTTCGCTTCACGCTCTACAGTGTCGATATCTACATACTTGTTAATCTTTGGCATATTCTGCTCCTAAATGAAATTATGCGGTATTGTAACCATCTCAATATTTAATTTAACATAAGTTTTTAAAGTTACTTCTCGTTTCATCTAGATTAAAGGGAGTCGGGTGAAAACTGCACAAAAGCCCAGAAGTATATGGTTTTTTTGAAGGGCATATAGGCTTGTTTTTAAGTGCAATTGAAGTGTTTTGTGAGATGGAAGGTTCTATATCATGCGGCTTGCTTTCTAAAGAAACTTTTTTATTTTCGCAAAAAACGCCATAGCTAGTTTTGCAGAGAAACTTTTTTACTTTCGCAAAAACCGCCATAGCTAGTTTTGTAAACTCCACTGCGTTTCTCTAAAGAAGCATGTGCCAAAGCACACCGGCTTACCTTGCTTTAACCAAGTCTTGGGTAGAATCGCACCAATTATTAGAAGTTAGTATAAGGTTTATATTTATGTTGCAACCATTATTGATCGAGATCGGTGTTGAAGAGCTTCCGGCAGTTCCTCTTTTGAAGGAATTGGACAGTATTGAAAAGAAATGGTCAAAAGTGCTTGAAGAAAATGCACTGATGTGTGAATTTGAGTTTTATTATACGCCGCGTCGTCTTGTATTATGGCATAGAGAATTTAAGAGTGCACAGGATGATTCAATTGAAGAGTTTTTTGGTGCGCCTGTAGCGATCGCTTTCGATGAGGATGGCAAAGCAACGAAAGCCTGCGAAGGTTTCGCACGTAAATGCGGTGTGAGTGTCGAAGAACTCGGGCGTAATGAGAAGGGCGGTAAAGAAGTCCTGTATTATAAAAAAGAGATCAGGGGTCAAGAGAGTACGCAACTTCTTGAAGAGATGATCATAACTTTTATGAAAAGTCTGAATTTTGGTAAATCCATGCGCTGGGGAAGTCTAAGCGAGAGTTTTATTCGTCCTATTCGTTGGGTAAACGTGATGCTTTCAGATAATTTGGTAGATGTGGAACTCTTTGGAGTTAAATCGGCTAAGAATACTTATGTACACCGAATGTCGTCCTTTGAAGCACAGATTGTTGAGAGTGCCGAGGAATATTTTAATTGCTTAAAAGAAGGGGCTGTTACACTCTTCCCTTCAGACAGACGCAGCACTATTCTTGAGGGGTTTGATACTATTGAAAAAGAGCATGGGCTTCAGATAGAGAGGGATGAAGAACTGCTGGATGAAGTTGTGGCGATCACTGAGAACCCGGTAGCGCTCTTGGGAAGTTTTGATGAGGAGTTTTTACGTTTACCGCCGGAAGTGATCATCGCTTCTATGAAGGAACATCAGCGTTATTTCCCTGTGTTTAAAGACGGTGTGCTGACGAATAAATTTGTAGTCGTTTCCAATGCCCTGACAGATGATTATTCCAAGGTCATTGAAGGGAATGAAAAGGTACTTCGCCCGCGCTTGGCTGACGGGCTTTTCTTTTATGATAATGACTTGAAACGTACCCTGATCAATGATGGACTTGAAAAGGTCACCTTTATGAACGGTCTTGGATCACTGATCGATAAGATCGCCCGTGAAAAGAAGATCGCTGCCGTATTGGCCAAGGCCTATGGAGTGGATGAACAAAAGGTCGAGCGTGCCATCGAGCTTTCAAAAGCCGATCTGATGAGCGAGATGGTCTTTGAGTTCACGGAACTTCAGGGGATTATGGGGACTTACTATGCCAAGGCTCAGAATGAAGATGAGGAAGTGGCGCTTGCCATTAAGGAACAGTATCTTCCAAAGGGGGAGAACTCCGAGCTTCCGACGAGCAGAGTTTCTGCAGTCGTCGCTTTGGCTACGAAGCTTGATACACTTATCGGTCTATTCTCAGTCAATCAGATCCCGACCGGATCAAGGGACCCTTTTGCCCTTAGACGGGCAGTTAACGGAATCATTCGAATTGTGAATGCCTTCGGTTTTGAATTTGATATCTCTGAGCTAAAAGCACGTTTTGGGAATGAGTATGCGGATTTTGACTATGGTACTTTACAGGACTTTATTCTTGAACGTATCAATCAGTTCTATAAGGTGAACCCTTCAGTCATCAAGGCTGTTGTAGCCTCAGGTGAATTCTCCCTGTGTGTCATTGATGAAAAGATCAAAGCCCTTGATGAGATTGTTAGTTCAGACAGCTTTTCTGAAAGCTTCTCCACCTTCAAGCGGGTCGCTAATATCACCAAGGACGTTAACATAGACGCAGAGTTGCCGATCAGCGTCGACCTGTTTGAGAATGAAGCCGAAGGAAGCCTGTATCAGGCCTTTAGCAGTGTAAAAGAAAAAGAGTATGAGAGTGTAGAAGCTCATCTGGACGCGCTGTTCTCTTTAAAGCCACAGTTGGATGAGTTTTTTGACAAGGTGATGGTCAATGCGGATGATGAGAAGATCAAGGCAAACCGTAAAAACCTCGTCTCTTCTGTTTACAAAAGCTTTAAGTCCATTGCCGATATCAAAGAGATATCGATCTAAATCTCATGCAAGACTTTGATATCATCATAGTTGGTGCTGGTATCAATGGTTGTGCCCTGGCTCATGCTCTTCATGATAAAGGCAAGAGGGTTCTTGTCCTCGATAAGGAAGGGATTGCCGCAGGCGGTTCCGGTGCTGCCGGGGCTTTTATCAATCCGAAAATCTCCAAAGCGGGTCCTCTGAAAGAGTTGATTGAGGATGCTTACCGTTTCTCCCTGGAATTTTATATCAAACATGTTCCACATCTATGTACACCTGCGCCTTTACTGCATATTGCAAAATATGCAGATGATAATGACAAAGTCTCTTACTTCAAGTCCCACACATCCCTTAATCAGATGAGCGTTCCTTCATCTGTTCAAGGGCTTTTGACGGAGCATGCCAAGGCTTTTGCTTCCGTCTGTTTGAAGGAGAATGCCGTACTCGAGGCACAACAGGTCTGTGAGGCTCTGCTTGAAGGGGTGCCTTATGTGAAGCAGGAGGTAAAAAACCCATGTTATCAGAATGGCCAGTGGTATATTGACAGCTATCGATCGCCTGTTATGGTCTTGACAACGGGTGCTTATGAAAGTGTTATCAAAGATGAGAGTATACAGCTAAGGCGTATTTACGGTCAACGCTGTGAAGTTGAATCCCCGCAAGTATTGGACATGACGATGCATCATGAAGTCTCAGTCTCTGCAACCAAGAAGAATGGTAGAATCGCTATAGGCGCCAGCCATTATCTGCATGAAGAGCAGATGCCGTCGTTACAGGAGGAATCAGAGACCTTGATGGAGATGGCAAAGAAAAGTTTTAAACTTGAAGAGATAAGACTCCGGGATTCTTTTCGGGGGATGCGCTCAGGCTCTAATGATTACTTGCCCATTGTGGGCCAGATGATAGATATAGACAAAAGTCTTGCACTGGCTCCGCAAGCACTTAAAGGAGATAAAACAGCTCCTGTGTGTTACAAAGACGGTCTATACATTATTAATGGAGTAGGGGGATATGGTTTTGTTCTGGCTCCCTATTTGGCATCAATGCTGGCAGAGCATCTGATAAGCGGCAAGGAGATAGAAGCGTATCTTCAGCCAAAGCGTTTTTACTATCGCTACGCCAAAAACAGAGGTAAACAACAATGACCTGGATCGCTTTTATAGGTATACTGTTTTTTGTATACGCACTGTTTATGCTCTTTGTATTTGTATTTCAGGCACGTCTCTTTTTCACACCTACGTATTACCGTAATGATGAGAAGTTCCAGGCGATAGAGGAGAACCTTACCCCTTTAGCCCTTGCCTGTGAAGATGAGACACTCTTGGAAGGGATCTTATATGAACCGGAGGAGTCTTTTAAGGGAAAGCATGAAAGCATCATCCTTTATTTTGCAGGGGTTCAGCAAGACAGTGTCGCTCTAGTTGAAAAATTTGCCGAGCATTATCCACGTATGGCCTTTATCACCTACAACTATCGTGGATATGGCAAGAGTGAAGGTAAGCCTTCTCAAAGCAAGCTTTTTGAAGATGCGATACATATTTACGATGATTTGGTTATTCGTTTTGGATATACTCCTGAACAAATCATACTTATGGGTTACTCTCTTGGATCGGGAGTGGCTTCATTCTTGGGATCGCAGCGTCATGTCAAGGAGATCCTGCTGATTGCACCTTATGACTCCGTATATGAGGTACTTAAAAAACGTTATCCTTTTAGCGGGATACATTGGATACTGCGTCAGCGTTTTCCCTCTACGGACTTTGTCCCGCATATAGATGTCCCTGTGCATATTTATGCGGCAAGTGATGACAAGGTAGTTAATATTAAACATGCTAAAATGCTGAAAGATTGTGTTAACAACCTGGCCGGTTTTTATGAATACGGTAATGTCGGCCATAATGATATTCTTTTTAACAGTGACGTGGTTGAACACATATATGAAATTTTACACCGAGAAGACAGAGATGAATAAAGAAGCGATAATACTACTTAATATGGGAGGCCCTAACAACCTTGAAGAGGTCGAGGTCTTCTTGACTAATATGTTTAACGACCCCAATATCCTTACCATGAAGAGCGGAGGACTACGGAAGTTTATAGCCACGATGATTACTTTTTTCCGTGCCGAGTCTTCCCAGGAGATATATCGAGAATTAGGTGGGAAGTCACCCATTGTCGGACATACGGAAAATCTCGTTAAGGCCCTGCAAAAAGCATTACCTGAGGTCTATATCGATTATGTGATGCGTTATACACCGCCTTTCGCTCCGGAAGTGATCGAAAAGCTTAAAGAGAAGGGAATAGAAAAGATATTCCTGATTCCATTGTATCCGCAATACTCTACGACTACGACTAAATCTTCATTGGAAGATTTTGAACAGGCCTTTCACGATTCGGGACTGGATGCGATTTTGCTCGAGAAAAAGCACTATTATGAACTGTCTAAATATAATGATGCGGTGATCGAACGGGTGATGGAAGGTCTGCAAGGGGATAAGTGTGAAGATTATCATCTGATCTTCTCGGCTCACGGACTTCCGCAAAAGATCGTGGATGCGGGTGATCCCTACCAGCGTCATGTAGAGCGACATGTTGAACTTCTAAGACAAAAGATGCTTGATAAAGGTATCAATTTTAAGAAGGTTTCTTTGGCTTATCAGTCAAAGGTCGGGCCTATGAAGTGGCTTGAGCCTTCGTTGGAAACAATGCTTGATAAGACGCGCAATGAGAATGTGCTGATTTATCCTATTGCCTTTACGATTGACAATTCAGAAACGGATTTTGAACTAGGTGTCGAGTACAAGGAAATCGCAGAGAAACTTGGCTTTGTGAAATATAAGGTGGCGCCTTGTGTGAATGACCACCCCCTTTTTGTCGAAGCGATTTGCGAATTGTATGAGAAGATGAAATTTTCATAGGATAATCGTGTGAAGATAGTGATCTTTGATATGGACGGGACGCTGCTGGATTCAGCAAAAGATATAACCATCTCCGTCAATACTGTACGAGAACAAAACCACAGTCTGCCGCCGCTATCAGAAGCCTTTGTGGTAGATGCGATCAATCGTGAACATCGAAATCTTGCAGAGCTTTTTTATGGAACTGCACAGTATGAGAAGAAGGACCAATTGCTTTTTGAAGAGCACTATGATGAGCAATGTATCAAGCATGTGAGTCTTTATGAAGGAATTTATGATTCGTTACTCACCCTTAAAGACGAACACTTTCATCTTTCCGTAGCGACGAATGCACCGAGTAAATTTGCCAGACGTATGCTGGAAGCCTGCGGTGTGTTAGAGTATTTTGATTTTGTGATGGGGGCAGATAGGGTGAGTAAGCCTAAACCCGATAAAGAGATGCTGGAATATATCTTAAAGAACTATGGTTACAAAAGGGGACATCAGGCCTTGATGGTCGGTGACAATATCAAAGATATGCAGGCCGCGGAAAATGCAGGCATTGAAGGCGCTTTTGCGACCTGGGGATTTTCACCCACACCCAGGCATCATATTGTTTTTGATGATCCGAAGGAAATTGTGCCTTATCTTAAGAGTGATTTTGATCGCTTATGATAGAATAAAAGAAAAAATGGGGTGCTTATGAAGATTTATAAACATGTTGCGGGGGTCTTGTCACTGGTCCTTGCGTCCACTTTATGCGCTGAGAGCCGGCTGGATATCAACGAGGGAAGCGAGTACGCCTTATCTGCCATGGATACGGATACACCGGAGACAAAGGAGTTGTACAAGCGAACTTCGGACAAAAACGGTTATTTTGGCTTGGAGGCTTATCAGAAGAACTTTTTCTTACCGATCTCCTATGGCAAAGATAAGCCACCGCGTATTTCAAACAGTTATCCGGTGGGTGACCCTGCAAATCCCGAAGCCCCGTTTCATGAAAAAAACATGGAAGTGGAGTTTCAATTCAGTTTGAAGACACAACTGCTTTATAATACGCTCGGATGGCATGAATATGTCTATGCCGGATATACCCAGCGGGCATGGTGGCAGGCTTACTCAGAGTCCGCTCCTTTTCGTGAGATTAATTATGAGCCCGAGCTCTTCATGTATATTCCGGCTGAGCGAAATTTCGAGAACGATATGGGCTTGAAAGCCGTCAAGGTGGGATTTTTGCATCAGTCTAACGGGCATGATGGCTATCAGTCACGCTCTTGGAACCGTGTTTATCTGACGGGAATGTGGCAGTGGGGTAATCTGTTTATGTCCACACGTGCCTGGTATCGAATCCCTGAGGATGACAAGCCTGATGGATATTTTGACGGCACCTCTCCCGGCGGACTTGAGCCTAATGCCAAAGGGGATGATAACCCAGACATCTATAATTATCTGGGATATGGAGACATCAAGGTAGATTACCTTTATGGCAAGGCGCAAATCGGTTTGCTACTGCGAAATAACTTGCGCATGGATAAAAAGAACAAGGGTGCGGTAGAGTTGAACTATACCTATCCGATTTTAAACTCTAAAAATACGTTTTGGTATGTGAAGCTTTTCCATGGATATGGGGAAAGTCTTATCGACTATAATCGGGAAGTCTCCAAGGCTTCAGTTGGGTTCTCCTTCTCCAGAGGACTCTTCTAGTGTCTAAAAGGGCATTTTTATGCCTGCTGGTGCTTTCAGCTTTTTATGCCTGTGCACCGCTTTCTTCCTCAAATACAGGTTTTCTGGATCGGTATGACGGACTTGAACCTGTGGCATCTAACCGTTTTCATCTCTTCTCAAACGATGCTCAGATGGATCTTTCATCTTATAATAAACTCTTGATTCCAGAGATTGAAGTCCTGCCTTTACACGATCACCCATCCGCTTATGATAGAGAGCTTTATACTCAAATATCTGCTTATGCAACGGCAAGTTATCGCAAGATGATCAAACGCTTTAGTTCAAACTATCAATTGGTCGATGTTCCCCAGAAAGAGACCCTTGTGATGTATATAGCACTCTCACTCGTGAGCTTGCAAGAGACTGAGATCGAACCTATAGCCTTTAGTAAAAACAGGCAGAATCAGGCTCTGTTTGATACGGGAAAAGTTGCTTTACTGGTGGAAGTGAAAACAAAGGATGCCTTTAGCAACAAGACAATGACACGTTCTGTGCAGGTCATAGACACAACACCGATTGTCAGCTTACAAGAACGTATCCGTTTTAATGATTTGCAGCACAGCCTGGACGCTTGGCTTGAACGGGTGATCAAGCATTCCTGAGCTATTTATGGATGACAAAGATGATAGGCTTGAAAGGAAGCCTTATTTGTGTAATAATTCGCCTATGAATTATAAAAAGCTTGGGGCATGTCCTGTGTGTAAAGAGGGGCAGATCGAAGTGCGAAAGATAGAGGTGCAAGGTAAACCGGTGAAGCTTTATGCCTGTTCCAATGCCCATTGGAGTTTCGAACACGATTTGTGCGAATTGACTCAGGACTCTACATGTTCCTATCGGATCTTTTCTAATCAGCTTCTACGTTGGAATAAAAAGTCCATTGGGGAAGGGGAAATCCGCACCCTTTTGCAAGAAGAACAGGTGAAAGTACGACTGTATAGCTCACGGGCGAAGAAAGAGTATTTTAAATGGGCTGTCGTGGATGCTGAATACGGTCTAAGTGTGGTTTGGGATGTTGATATAGAAATGGATAGTCATGGTTGAAATTGTATGGAATTATGATAATGATGCACGTATAACGATTGCCAAGGGGAATGATAATGTTCTGAATGCTTTTTTCTGCATGGATGACTGGGAATTTATACGGCACTGTTATGATGCTTTGATTCTTGAACAGCCTTTGGAGTTCAAAAATCGGTATGTCGAGTTTGATCATAAATTCATGATCCTTGGAATAGATGATAAAGAGACGATCCTAGAAAAGCAGAGTGGTCTAAAAAGCTTCGTGATGCTCTTTGATCAGATGATCGAAGGGGCGAATGATGATCACCATAGTATACGTTATGAACCATGGTGGCAGCTTTTTACCGAGACCAATTATCAATTAAAACAACAGTTGGAATTATTAAGATGATCTATTCAGGTATGAGGCTGGTCTTTAACATAGGTGTATTAGCATTATTTTACTCTCCTTTAATGGCAGTAGAACAGAATGCGTTTGATACGTTTTATAAGGGGTGGCAGGCACAAAATAGTGAACAATACAGCCAGGCCTTGTCTCTGTATAAGGACGCGGCAAAGCAAGGGTGCTCGGTGGCGAACTTTCATGTCGGTCAATTGTATGAACAGGGATTGGGAGTGATGAAGAGTGACACCCAGGCCTTTGAATGGTATGAGAAGGTTGCAAAGGATGGATATGCCAAGGCACAATTGGCCCTGGCCCAGATGTATGCCTCAGGTAAAGGTGTTGAAAAAGATATGCAACAGGCATATATCTGGTTTTCCAAGGCAGCAAAACAGCATGATTTAGAGGCTGAACTAGCCCTTGCACATATGTATGAGAGAGCGGAAGGGGTTAGTAAAAACCTGTTTAAAGCAGTCGAGTATTATGCCCGTGCGATGAAACAGGGGTCTATGGAGGCTAAAACCTCTTTAGCCTTACTCTATCTCGAGCATGAAGAGTTTAAGCACTCCTATGAAAAAGGTAAGGAATTGCTGCTTTCAGCGGCCTTAAAAGGAGAGAAACATGCCCAGTATCTTCTTTCGAAGTATTATCGGGATGGAAAGGTTTTTGAGAGAAATATGACATCTGCACTGCATTGGCTTCAAGCGTCTGCCGGTCAGGGTCTTGCAAAAGCTCAATATGAACTGGGCAATATCTATCTTCATGCCAAAGGAGTGGAACAGGATATTCAAAAGGCGCTTCATTATCTGGAAAATGCCGCACAGCAGGGTAGCAGCAGTGCACAATATGATCTCGGACTGATCTATTATGAAGGCCTGGGTGTCATACCGGATAAAGGAATGAGTTACCGATACTGGTCCGATGCAAATGCTTCCGGTGACAAGGATGCCGGCCATAATCTGGGTGTTTTGTGTAAAGAGGAGCCTGACTATTGTAAATAGTTGTTTTTCATTATATTTAACCGTTCTGTAAACTCTATGTAGATAATATCAACGAAAAAGATAATCCATGCAAAAGTTCTACCTACTATTTCTCCCTTTAGTTTTTATTGCCTGTAAGGATGGCCCCCAGCCGACACCCGATCTTGAAAAAGAGTTTACACCCTATGCTAAGATAGAAAAAGCCTGTATAACATTGAGTCTTGATCAGACAGAAGATAGTGAGGGAAACCCTCTTTTTGAAAAGGAACAGGCTGAGTGTGAGGCTTATCAGGAGATCTTGCAAAGTGCCAATATGGCGACTAAGCACATGAATAAGAATAGAAATAACGCAAGCTACTATGTAGCTAAAGATAAATATAAGTTTGAAAAAGAGCGTTTAAAGATCCAGCATAAACATCTCAATCTTATATTAAAAGATAAAGCCCTTGATGCGATTGATGCAAATGACCTTGACACATTTACCAAGATTATTAACTTCTCGTATCACCCTATGAATATATCCTATTACCGATATATGCAAAAACACATTGAAGTATTCAAAGGCCATAAAAAGATGCTCCATTTTGAGAAGCAGTTTTCGCATAAGAAGTATAGGCAAGGCTATGACCTGGTGAACAAAGGTCAATACACCGATGGTTTGAATGAACTAAAGCTTGCCGCTGAGATGAAGCATATCAAAGCCGCTATGCTTTGCGGTCAGACCTATGATTTCGTCTATCCTGAAAAAGCGATCGAGTGTTATCAGTTGGCCCTGGATAATGGGGAGAAAAAAGCACTTTATTATATTGCCAGAGGATATGAAGAAAATGAGCAGATGGAAGAGGCGAAAAAGTGGTATCTTCAATCGGCCGGGGAGGGGAACTTTATCGCTCAATATAAGGTTTATGAACTAGATCCTTCCACGGTTAATACAGATAAATGGCTAAAAGCTTCTGCACAAGCCGGCTATGATAAGGCCCAGTATGAATATGCAAAGCTGCTAATGAAGCAAGGTGCCAAGAAAGATGCCGTGAAGTATTTCGCCTTGGCATCCAAGCAGGGACATGAGGCTGCGTACACCCCATTAGGTTCCCTCTATTATGAGATGAAAGACTATTCAAAGGCGGCTCAATTTCTTGACCGTGGCGATCTTACAGCCCAAAGTGCTTATATGCTTGCGACGTTAAATGAGAAGGGGTTGGGGGTACCTAAGAACCTTTATCTGGCGATGGATTACTATCAGCAGGCAAAGAAACTTGGGAAATCAGGAGTACAAGGGGATATCCGGCGTATAACCCAGGCAAAGAAACGATTGCGCTCGCGTCAGGTCAAACAGCAAAAAGATAATGCCAAACAACGTGAACGTCAGCTTGTAGCACAGCGTAAAAAACGTCAAGAAGCGATACAAGAAGACAAGCGCATCCGTTCGCAAATACGTGCTAGAAAGGAGCAGGCGATTGCCTTGAAAGCTCAGGCCTGTGGAGCAGAACCGAGTGAAGAGAGACTGCGTAAAACGGGAACTCGCATCCATATAGAGGGACGTCTGAAGCACTGGCTGGGTAAAAGCGCATTTGTTGTTGTTTCCAATGGTGAAGAGTATTATATCAATGATGAGGATGATGACGCCCGTGTCAACCAGGGAGATTATATCAATATAGTGGCTGTGACAACCGGTCGACGGGAACTTACGCAGGGGATGCGAAAAAATCTCTTTGAGATTCCGGATGAGCGCTCGATTAGAAAGGCCTATGCCCTTGATTATCAGGGGATATGTCCCTACTAGACTTGCCTTAATAAGTTCAAAGCCTGTTGATACTCTTGAGGCGTATTGAGGTTTAACAGGGCATCTTCATCATCGATATCGACATATTTGACCTTTGTGCTTTGCAAGAGTTGCATCATTCGGTGATTCTCTTCTTGCAGCATCTGCTCAATGGGGGGTTGAAGTGTTCTGCTGTAGAGACCACATAGCGGATGTATGGAACGCTTGGTGCGCGCAATAACAGCATCATATCCCTTGTGTGCATAGGAGAGAATTTCCTGTATGATTGCTGCATTCACAAAGGGAGTATCGACGCTGAGTACAAAGAAGAGATCATCATCCTGAAGCTGCTTAAAGATATTGTAAAAGCCCGCAGTAGGGGCATAAACGTTTGAGTATTCTATATCAATAATAGCTTTTGCATCAATACCGGTGTAAGACTCTTTCTCCTTCACTGAGAGGTAAACCTGGTCAAAAAGTTCTTGTAATCGATGGACCTGATACTCCATGAGCGTTTTTCCATCCGAAAAAGGAAGTTGGGCCTTGTTCTTGCCCATACGAGAACTTTTACCGCCGGCAAAGAGGATGCAAGGAATTGGACTGCGTGGCATTTCTTCCCTTTTTAGATCGGTGACTTTTAAATCGTGGATGCCTTGGCATCTTTTAGTGCAAGTATATCTAAGTCTGCTATAATTGACCAGATAGAGTCAAAAAGGTGTGTTTATGAAAAAAGTGTTGTTACTCGCTCTCGTCCTTTCCGTCAGCCTTCTTGAGGCCAGAATTAATGATATCTTCAAAGAAGAAAAAGCCGAGAACCTTCGGTATAACAAAACGATTCGGGCATTCATGGAAGATAATGAAGAGATAACCAATCTTGTTTATAATGCCTACGCCTACGTGGTCTTCCCAAGTATCGGTAAGGGTGGTCTACTTTTTGGATATGCCTATGGTGAAGGACGGGCCTATTATCGTGGCGGGATGTGGACAGGTAATGTGGCTGTTACCCAGTATACCGTGGGGCTTCAGGTGGGTGGCCAGGCCTACAGTGAGATCATATTCTTCAAAACGCGCGATGCTTTTGAAGCTTTTAAGGCCGGTGGCCTTGAAGATAGTACCCAAAGCTCTTTTGTACCCTTTTATTCCGGGATATCCGGAGATGTCAACTTTGCAGATGATGTGATCGTGTATACTTCCAGTACGGGCGGCTTTATGATTGAAGCGAGTACCGGTGCTCAGGAGTTTGAGTATATCAATAGACGATAGAAAACACTCTCATATTAAAAATATAAATGGAAAACCAGCCTTTTGATACAAAAATATGAACTCTTAAAGTCGGTTTTCGGACATACACAGTTTCGGTCCTTCCAAGAGGATGCTGTCGATACTATCCTCTCTCAACGGGATCTGATGATGATCCTGCCCACAGGCGGCGGGAAATCACTCTGTTATCAACTTCCCTCCCTAATGATGCCCGGCGTAACGGTAGTAATTTCACCCCTGCTCGCATTAATGCATGATCAGGTCATGGCCCTGAAAGAAAACGGCATCAAGGCTGAAATGCTCTCTTCACTGCAAAGTCAAGAAGAAGCGGAACTGATACGCTATGAGCTCATGCAGGGTGAATTGAAGCTTTTATATGTTTCTCCGGAGCGACTTAATACACCGTCTTTTATCTCCCTTCTTAAACAGATGAAGATCAATTTTTTTGTGATTGATGAAGCCCATTGTGTCAGTGAATGGGGACATGAATTTCGAGATGATTATCGCAGGCTTTATCTGCTGCGTGAGCATTTTGCTACCGTGCCTATCGCCGCCATTACAGCAACAGCTACTCCCAGAGTGCAAGCTGATATATGTTTTAGCCTTAGGCTCAAAGATCCTAGAGAGTTACGGGGGAAAGTCTTTAGGAATAATTTACATATCAGTGTGGAACGCCGTCACAAGGACGGTAAAGTCCAACTGCTTGAATTTTTAAAACATTTTCCCACCGAAAGCGGAATCGTATATGCCTTTTCACGCAAGCAGACAGAAAACCTTGCTCAGTATCTTGAGCAGCAGGGTGTCAGAGCGAGGGCCTTTCATGCAGGATTGGAAAAAGCGCAAAAAGAAGAGACCTTTCGCGCATTCATACATGATGAGATACAGATCGTCGTAGCGACGATAGCTTTTGGTATGGGTATTGATAAGAGTAATATACGCTTTGTCGTGCACATGAGTCTTCCTAAAACGATAGAGAATTATTATCAAGAGATCGGAAGAGCCGGAAGAGACGGTCTGGATTCAGAAGTATTATTGCTGTTTAATGGTTCTGATATGATGATGCAGCGTGAATTTATTGATCAGCTTGAAGCCTCCGACTACAAAGAAAATGCCTTGAATAAACTTGAGCAGATCAGCCGATATGCCAGCGATGAAGGGTGTCGTCATCAGCAGATTGCCCATTATTTTGAAGATGAACTGTCTGCCTGTGAAGATCATTGTGACAACTGTACGGCGCCACAGCAGGAAAAACGGGATGTCAGCATAGAAGCACAAAAGCTTCTTTCCTGTGTATACCGTACCGGCCAACGGTTTGGACACTCCTATGTTATTGATGTATTGAGGGGAAGTAAAATACAAAAAGTCTTGGACAATGGGCATGAAACCCTATCGGTATACGGCATAGGCCAGGATTCCTCCAGACTTTACTGGGAACGCATCATGGAAAAGCTGATGGAGATGGGTGCGCTTAAGCGTGGAGAGTTCAGAGCCTTGGTGATTGACAAGATCGGAATGCAGATCCTTAAGGGAGAACAACAGGTCGAAATCAATGCGGAACGATTGGATCTTAAGGCTAAGAAGAACTATGTGGCACATATTCATGATGAGGATCTGAATATGGATGCCTTTGAACAATTACGCAGCCTGCGTGCCCAGATAGCAAAAGAAGAGGGTAAACCGGCCTATATCGTCTTTGGGGATAGGTCACTCAAGGAGATGGCAAATCAATTGCCCCTGAGCAAGGCGGAGATGTTGGGTATTAGTGGTGTAGGTGAAGCGAAATTTGAAAAATATGGGCAACGGTTCTTAGAAGCCTGTAAGAAGATCAGGACTTGACCTTTAGTGATAAAGAGAGTAGTATATAAAATATTAAAATATTTTTCATAAGGGTAATGAATGAAAGTCGGCAAAAAGGTTTTGATACTGGGAGGAGGATTTGCCGGTGTAGATACGGCGATTCATTTACGAAAAGAGAAATATGAGGTGACTCTGGTGAGTGATCGGGACTATTTTTATATCTACCCGACTTCCATATGGATACCAACCGGGAAAGCCGGTTTTGAGGATATATGTATTGATCTAAAAGCCCTACAAAAAGCCCATGGTTTTGATGTGATTGTAGATGGTGTCAGGAAGATCCAAGGGGAAGACAAAGAGGTGACGCTTTCAAGCGGGAGGGTGCTTGCCGGGTACGATAAACTGGTGATTGCTATTGGGGCAGGAAAAATGAAGGCCAAGGGGATAGAACATACGCTTTCTATCTGTGGCGCACCGCAGATGTCACTGCAGCTCAAAGAACGCCTTGATGCTTTGATAAAGAAGGGGTCTGGAAAAATCGCTTTTGGTTTTGGCGGCAATCCAAATGATAGCTCTGCCGTACGCGGAGGTCCGGGATTTGAACTACTCTTTAATGTAGAGAGCATGTTGCGTAAAAAAAAGTTGCGAAAACATTTTGAATTAAGCATGTTCGCCCCCATGCCCAAGCCCGGTGCCCGTCTTGGAGAACGTTCATTAAGCATGCTTAATAAGATGTTCACCAAGGCAAAGGTTTCTAAGCATTTTGGTCAAAAGATCAAAGCCTTCGAAGCAGATCATGTACTTTTTGAGGATGATTCTCGCCTGGAAGCGGATCTGATTATGTTTATTCCTGCCGGAGACGGGCACGAGGTGATTAAAGATTCTGATCTGCCGAAAAACAAGGCGGGCTTTATCAGAATTAATGACCATTGCGAAGTAGAAGGTCTTGAGGATGTCTATGCCGTGGGTGACTGTGCTGCTTTGGAAGGACCCGATTGGAGAGCCAAACAGGGACATATGGCAGAGGTCATGGCTAAGAATACAGCCTTTAATATCATTGCCAAGGATAATGGTCTGTATGAGCGAAAAGGTTATCAGGAGCATATCAATATCATCTGTGTTATGGACAGCGGTGACGGTGCCGGTTTTGCATTTAGGGATGATAAGAAGTCCTATCTGGTACCAATGCCGATTTTTGGTCATTGGCTTAAGCGTGGATGGGGACAGTACTGTAAACTCTCAAAACTGGGTAAGATACCTCGCATTCCCGGTATGTAATCTGCTATAATCCATTCACTAAATAAGCAAGGAGCCACTATGACAAAGGCTGAAGAATTAATCAAGATCCTAAATGAAGAGATCATCCCTGAGATCGATGAGATTATCGATGAGATGTGTGAAGTGATTGCTGATAATAAAAATGCTACCGATGAAGATAAAGCGGAGTTCAAAGAAGCTCAGGCGATGAAACGAGAGTTTAAAGATATGGCCTTTGATGCTGAAACCGGCGAAATGGATGAAGATGAGTGTGCCGAGGCGATCGCAGAGTGTAAAGAGATCTTGACGGAGATCCGAGCCCTTGGAGATGAATAAGCTTCCTCTACATAATATATTTATTCCCTCTGAACTTCCGTCTGATAAACTTATTGTCATTTTGCATGGACGCGGGGATAGCTCTGAAGGGTTTCGCTTCTTTCCACAGATGATGAGGCTTAAAGAAGTGAACTATCTGTTGTTAGACGCTCCTTTTGAGTATTTTACGGGTTTTTCCTGGTATGACCTGCCACCTAATCAACTTCCCGGAATAGAGTACTCAAAGAGTATTCTTACGCAAACTTTTGACCTTCTATTTGAGGAGAGGTTCAGCCCTGAAAACACGATTCTTTTTGGCTTTTCACAAGGCTCCTTGCTGACCTTTGAGTTTGGATCACGCTATCAGCATGCTTTGGCCGGTTATATAGCCGTAAGCGGTTATGTCTATGATCCGGACAAGATTCTAGCAGAGATGAATCCCGCAGTGAATAAAGGCAATTGGTTGTGTACCCATGGATATGAAGATGATGTGCTTGATTTTAAAGTGTCTCAATCGCAGGTTGTGTTGTTGCAGGAGGGTGGATTTGATATAGATTTCAGAGCCTATCATAAGCCTCATAGTGTGGATGAACAAGAGCTGTTTGAAATAAAAGAGTGGATAGAAAACAGATTCGGCTTTTAGCGGATTGTTGTGATTTAAAGGATATGTGTCAATTGAAGATTCCAAGGCAAGCCTTGGAAAAACTGTATCTCTTTGAGATTACAGGCGAGATTCATAGCGTCTCATCATGTAAAGACGTTTAAGAATTTTCTTGCGAGTACTAATCTTCTCTTTTTTGCGCTTTTCAGTCTCTGTTTCGTGGAAACGTCTAGCACGCGCCTCAGTAACAATCAGATTTCTGTCTGTTTGTTTCTTGAAACGACGGTACGCAGCGTCAAAGTGATCATCAGATTTTAAGATAACACCTGGCATTGCATTCACCTTCTTTCTCTAATTATAATTAGACTGAAATTATAGCATAATCTTTACGATTGCTCAATAAGCTCTGTTTTTTTGGCACGTGATAGCTTCTTGATAGCGTATTCCCTTTTGGAAGCACTGCTTCTATCTTTCGCTTCTTCCGTATAGACCAATGTGACAGGACGCCGTGCCCGTGTGTATTTGGCACCCTTGTCTAAATGATTGTGCTCATACAATCGTTTTTGTACATCTTTGGCGATTCCGGTGTATAAAGTGTCATCACTGCATTTAAGTATATATATGTAATAGGACATGAAAAAGGGAGGTTCCTTATGAGGTTTTATTGTTTTACATATTCACGGACACAGTTGCGTCCGGAATCTTTGGCTAGATAGAGTGCTCTATCTGCCCGTTGAAGTATACTGACGGCAGTATCACCTTTGGTGTAGTGTGCTA
>JBFEYO010000021.1:0-21624 GCA_041562075.1 Sulfurimonadaceae bacterium
CGGGTACCTTCTCCGTCATACCATTGTCCAAGTCTACAGTTATGGTGGTCACTGACCTCAAGTTCAGGACGTGCATTGATAATGGTGTTGTAGGCGTTGGACTTGTAGATGATATGATCAATCTTTGCAAGTGCGATAAAGATACTGTTTTCCATACTGTAGGAGTAATCCACAATTCTATTGGAGCCTTCATTGAGCTCGATCATCGTACCTTCAAAGTTCGTGATTTTCTCACTGGAGCTTTCGACCACTTCACTCATATGTTCCGAACTGCTCTGAATATCATTCATCTCTTGTTGCAGTGACTTGATAGAGACAGAGATCTCTGAGGTCGCTTTGTGTGTACGTTCAGCCAGTTTACGTACTTCATCGGCGACGACGGCAAATCCGCGTCCATGTTCACCGGCACGGGCTGCTTCGATGGCGGCATTCAGCGCAAGCAAGTTGGTCTGGTCTGCGATATCTGTAATGAGCTGTATAACGGAGGTGATATCGGTGACTTGGGTTGCCAAAGAGGTAATAGCTTCGTTATTGTTTGCGGTATGCTCCATCAGACGCTGTAGTTCACTGACGATCTCTGTGATATCATCACGGCTTTCATTGGAAAGCGTCGCTGCATTTTTAGTAGCCTGTGTGACATCTTTAAGGGCGGTGATATCGCCTTTAAGGTCTTCTTGAATGCGCTCAAGACTTTTCATAACACTTCCTGAAAGTGAACTCAATTTGGTATTCAGTGCATCGCGACGTTTTTTAGCTTCTTGGTCTTTCATTAATTGAAGACTTTGGCAGATATTTTCAATCGCAATCGTAAACTCGCCATGCATTCCCTCTTTGGAGATGCAACGTTCAAAGTCTCCCTTTGTCGCATTGGTAAAGGAGATATTGATCTCTTCGATGAAAAAAGAGATCTGGTGAAGCAGTTGCTGCAGGGCCTTGTTCATTTGCCCCATCTCGGTATCTTCTTTCTCATCAATTGCTTGTTTGGAGAAATCGCCATGGGCTGATTTATCCATAATGGTAGTAAATGTACTCAGGGCGTTGGTAATGGAGCTTCGTACAGCAGTGGCAAACATCACGACAAGTGCCGTGATGACAAAACCGCTTACCAGAAAGAAGTATTTATAGAAGCTGAGTTCTCTATGCATTCGTTCAGAAGCATCTTCAAGCTCCTTTTCTTTCAGTTCTATGACCTTTTTAAAACTGTCTCGAGATGCATTTGCATAGGGGGTAAGGGTCTCTTTGTAGTGTTTAAAGTTCTGCGCCACATTGTTTTTGATCTGATCGGGAGTCAGTGACGCCATCATCTTATAGGAGTTATCCAAAAAGAGCAGGGTGCTTTGCTTGGCTTCTTTGATACGCTGGAGGGAAGCCTCATCATCAATAGTATTGGCTAACTTGTCAAAATTCTTTCGGATCGCTTCGGTGCGCTCCTTGATCTTTGTCATATCCTTCGTGTAGTCGCCGCCAAGAAGAATATCCCTGGTCGTACGCGAGATGTAGTTGAGGTCCTTCTGGATATCCAGGGTCTGTATCGCCCCCATAGTCGAGTGATTCTGAAGGTCTTCATATTGTCCCCCGATACTGTGCAGTGAGAAGAAGGCAAACAGTGCCGCACCGATGACGGAAACGGTAACAAGTCCTAAAAGGTAATTGATACGCTGTTTGATACTGGCATCTTTGAGTAGTTTCTTAAACATAAGAGCGCTCCGGTATTATATGGATTGGATTAACTGTACATTATATCACAGTCAATCTGCCTTTGCAGGAAACTTTGGTAAAATAGTAAAAATGTTATTTTAAATATATGAAGATTAGGTACAACTATGGCAAAAGAACACTCCTTTGATATCTCTGCAAAGATCAGCATGCAGAACTTCAAAGATGCGATCAATCAGGCAGAAAAAGAGATTTTGAATCGATATGATTTTAAAGGGATCACGGCGGAGATTGATTATAATGAAAAGGCAAAGACACTGACTCTGACTTCTTCAAGTGATAATAAATTGGAGGCTTTGGAAGATATTGTTATCGGACGATTGCTCAAGCGGGAACTAAGTTCAAAGGTTCTGGATGAGGCTTCGGTGGTTGACTCCAGCGGAGGAAATCGTCGCAAGATCTTTAAGATCGTCGATTATATCGAGTCCAAAGAGGCCAAGAAGATTGTTGCGGAGATCAAAGCACAGAAGATGAAAGTTACGGCAACCTTGGAAGGTGATCATATTCGGGTAAAGGGGAAAAACCTGGATGATCTTCAAAAGGCAATGAAGCATATTAGGGGAATGGAGTGGGACGCACCTTTGGTGTTTGAGAATTTTCGCTAGGAATACCAATGAGTGAGAAGAAAAGCAAACGCTACAAGGCGATTGACAAGCGTTTGATCACTGAAGGTGAGCACCTGGATTTCCAGACCTATACTACCAATGACACCAAGACACAGATGACACTCTTTTTGCAAAGTGATACGGTGGTTGACGGAAACAGTAAGGTGCGTTTGCGCGAAGTCGAGCGTCTTTTTGTTATCGATGAAGAGTATGAGCGTTATCAGCAATATGCCCAAAAGCATTTAAAGACTATCGCCAGCAATAACGATCTGCCATTTGCACAAAAGGCGGATATCGTCTATTCCAAGGCGTCAGAAGTGATGGATGAACTTTTTCATAATCCTGATGCCTTGGGAAATATGAAAAAGAGCCAGGATATCGTGGATGGTTTTGTCAACCTTGTTTTGCAGGATGAAGCGACTCTGGCATCTATTATGGAAATTGCCGCCCATGATTATTACACCCACACCCATTCGATCAATGTGAGTATCTACTCCCTGAGCCTGGCTCAGTTTTTGGGTCTGAAGGGTAAGGATCTGGAGGATATGGGGATGTCCTCCATGTTGCATGATCTGGGAAAATCAAAGGTAGATTGGGAGATTATCAATAAAAATGGTAAACTCACTGATGAAGAGTTTGAACATATGAAGAAGCATCCTGCTGCGGGATATGATATCGCGCTTAAGATGGGGATCACGGATAAACGTATTTTGGCAGGAATACGCTCACATCATGAAAAGCTTGATGGCAATGGGTATCCGGATGGCCTGAAGGATAAAGAGATTTCCCTTTTTCCTCGTATCATTGCCGTATGCGACGTCTTTGACGCCTTGACGACCAAGCGTTCCTATAAGGATGCGATGACAAGTTTTGAGGCGATTAATCTGATGAAAAAACAGATGCAGGGGCATCTGGATATGCGAATTGTTGATTCGTTGATTCGAATGTGTATTATTAAAGAGGGGTAAGAATGTCTAAACTGAGTGTTGCTGAAGCCGCAGAGAAATTCAAGGTATCCAAGGAGGCGATTCACAACCGCATCAGAAGAGGAAGTCTGGATTGCGTAATCGAGCATGGGATGAAATATGTATTGATCGATGAACCGGCAACTACTGTACCGGCCTCAGTTCCTTCTGAAGATAAGTATTACAGCTATATCGAAGAGGAGAACGCCCAGCTTAAGGAGAAGATTAATAAGCTGGAGAAGCAGAACAGCCGTTTGCGTGATCAGCGTGAAGAGATGTTGCTCCTTGAAAAGCAGAAGATTGAGCAGATCTATAAAGAGCGGGATGAACAGCTCAAACAGGTCCTGCATACGATAAGCACCAAGTTCTTGCCGCAGCTGGGAGAACAGGAGAAAGAGGATATCACCCAGGAAGTAGTAGATGTCGTTGAGGTCGACGCAGAACCGATCAAACTCAAGGCCTTTTTAAAGCTTAAGGACTTTAAGCCGGCTAAGACAGCCCGTATCAAAAACCGCTTTAAGCGTCTTGTTGGCCAGGATGTACGGGTCTTCCGTAAGGATGGGAAGATCTATATTGACCCCAACCGTTATGACTATAGTGATCTCTTAGACTAGGCCCTTTTACGGGTATTTTCCCTTCGTTTGTTATGCCCGGAACGTGAACCGTTTCGTGTTCCTTCAGAAAAATGTCTCTTTTTACGAAAACAGCTGTTGCAGATGGCATGTTTGCTGTCCAAGGCTAAGGGTTTGGTGCAGATACGGCAACGGGGTACAAACTGTGCATTTTTCAGAGTGTTCTCTATATAAGCGTTCAGCTTTCCTCTGGCCTGGATCGCCTTGTCCGGTTCGAAAAAGATCTCCGGAAATCGGTAATTGAGCCAAAGGTATAAAGAGACCTCTTTGACGAGATCCTCGATATGCAAGAGGGTCTCCATGGATTCGGCATAATCCCCATAAAGTTTGTTTTCATGATAGGGTACCGGTTTTTGTACTTCCATATGGGCGATGTAAGAAGAGAATACCTCCACCAGGTAGGGAGATTGGGTGGATAATGGGGCACATGCCATATGGTATTTGGAACTGAGGTCTATCTCGTACTGGTCCGTATAGCGAGCGATCTCGATCAGGTTCTCCAGGTTAGCGACTCTAAAGGGTCCGTCAAAGGTCATATGTTTAATAAAAAAGCGCAGGATCTCTTCAAGGTTACTGGTTTCAAGAATCTTTCCTACGAGCATGATATGTTCAAGGTTTGCCATGACATTCAGCGGCAGGGAGATAGGCTTGAGGGCCTTATGAAACTGCTCGTGCACCGTCTTCAAAATAGCCGGAGTCAAAGCACCGACATAGCCTTTTTCCTCTATGCCGTAACGTCCTGCCCGTCCTGCGATCTGTATCACTTCCGAGGGGATAAGGGTACGCCGTTTCTCACCGTCAAATTTACTGTCCTTGGAGAAGAGGATAGTTTTGATGGGCAGATTAAGGCCCATGGAGATGGCATCAGTCGCGACAAGTATCTCCGTCTCCCCCTCTCTAAAACGCCGTGCCTCTTCCCTTCGTACTTCAGGGGAAAGATTCCCGTAGACAACCGATACACGATGATGACGGCTAAGCTGCTGTTTGAGTTGAAGCACATCTTTGCGTGAGAAGGCGATCACTGCTGTTTTGGGTTCGATAGCGTTGAGGGGGGTGGCACTTTTCATCAATGAGAGGGGGTTCTTTCGCTCAAAATAGACGACTTCAAGCTCTTCCCCAAGCCACTCCGCCAGAGCCTCGATCGCTTCAAGGGCATCGATGGATCCGGTCATATAGACGGTTTTGGCCGGTGCGCCGATAATGGCATTCGCCCAGGCCCAGCCTCTGTCCCTGTCCGAGAGCATCTGTACTTCATCGATAACACAGACATCCACATCAATATTGAAGTTAAGCATCTCGATGGTAGAGCTGATATGGGTGGCATATTCATCCATGATCTGCTCTTCACCGGTGATCAAAGAGACCGCCGTACCGTCTGCTTTGAGGTTTTCATATCCTTCCAGAGCCAATAGTCTTAAGGGAGCAAGGTAGTAGCCCGTATCTGCCTTTTCTAGCGCTTTCATGGCAGTATAGGTCTTGCCGCTGTTCGTCGGGCCCACATGAAATATCAGTTTTCGCCGAAGTTCTCTAGCGGTTGGGAAGAGGTTTTTAAAGTCCCTGATGGTACGTGCGAGCAGGGCCTCTCTCTGCTTTTTAAGTTTGAGCTTTTCAATACTCTGGTTAAAATTAAAAAGGATACGTCGCGCGGTTTTGGAAGAGATATGCAGATCATGGCGATATCCTTCGAGCTCTTTAAAGACAAAATCGACGATTTCATCTCTTGGAAGCTCCAGAATGGCTGATGCCTCCTCACACTCGCCTATCAGGGCTTCTAACTCATCTTTGAAGGCATTTTCCAGCATCTCATTATGCAGTGTGAACTCTGTATCAAAGTCGATAGCTTCACCTTTCCACAGGCGGGGAAGAAGATCATTCAGGGAGATCTCCGATAGGGCCTCATAGCTGAGTTGATGCCCCTCATAACTAAACAGTGCTTCTTGATGCATGATCAGATTGAAGTCCATCATCTGCAGGGAGTGGGAGGGAAAATGCCGCAAAAAGATTGCCCGTAGGGTCTTCTCACTCAGGGGTGTCTGCTCAAAGATGTTTTCCGGAGACATGGTCTTAAGTGCTTGAAGGATCTCTTCATCCAGTAAATAGGGATGGGGGTGTTTCAGATGATGGATAAAATCGTCCGCCTGAGCCTGTTTGAGAGCGGTATGTTTTTGACGTACCTGGGTTAGATAGGGTCTGAGTTCATCAATATCAGTGCCCTCCAAGAGGGTGTAGGAGAGAGCTTCAGAGCGTATCTGCATGATCTTGGAAAACTGTTCGCCCTTGTAATTGAAACTGATCGGGGCATAAAACTCCAGGGCATTCTCTTCATTAAAATGTATGTCCAGGCTTTTTTCAAGTTCGGTCAGTTTTTGAGCCAGACGGAGTTGATAAAGGAATTTCTCCATCTTAGGCAGGGAGATGCGCTTGGTACGTTCACGCATAAAATGTTCGCGCAGGGCCTTAGCCTCTTCTTCAGTGAGGGTGAGCTGGTCCAAAAAGCCCTCGATCTTCTCACTTTTGTCACTGGAGGATTGTTGCTCGCCGTTTTTGTTAAACGTGTGCCCCAGTTCTTTGAAGAAGGAGACGATCTCCTGTCGATAATCCACTTCGGCTTCAGACCAGAGGCGGCGGAAGGTCCGTACTAGCTGCTCATGGGAGGTTGAAAGGTCTCGAAGACCCATTCGGTGGGCCAGTTCGATAAGGTTTTCAAGGGGGACCCTCTCTATTCCTTCATCAAAACCGTCACCATCAAAATAGTTACGTATAATCTGGTTATATTTGCTCAGTTTCTTTTTCTTTTTTGCCATAGGCTTATTTTAGCTAAATTTTATAAGCATTCTCGCACGATGAATTCGATATTCTTGCACAAATGATTAGAGAGCATGCCCATGAAGAAAGACTTTCCCGATGAGTGGACACAGGAAGAGTTTTTGCGTAACAAACTTCTTTTAAACAAGGAAGGCGTGGAGGTCTTGTTGATCGATACGATCTTAAACCCCATCGAATATGTGGAGACGATGACCTATAATCCGGTGCTTCTTAAGGATATGCCCGAGGGTTCGGTCTTTGTGTTCTATTGTGATACGGGAAAGGCGACTAAGGACCGTCTGAGTGAGTATAAAGCAAAGTTTCCCAATCACCATTGCATCTCTCTTAAAGGCGGCCGGGGGTATTGGCGCAAACATTTCCAAGTATTAGAAGAGGACGAGAATGATCACTGAATATGATGAATATATTGACCGGTATATTACCTGTATAAATGAAGCACGCTATTATGATGCTCACGAGGCTCTGGAGGAAATCTGGTTTCCCCGCCGTTTTGAGGAGAATGACGAGATGAATTTGATCAAAGGGTTTATCAATGCTTCCGTCTCTTTCGAATTGATTAAAAGAGGTCGTCCAAAGGCTTCAGAGAAAGTTTGGAAAAATTATGAAAAATACATTGTTTTGCTAGAAAGTGTTCAAAGCCCCTATAGCGGACGTTACCAGGATTTGTCTCGTTTCGTAGAAGAAAAAAGAGCCCAATTAGTCTAAAATCTATAGCCCTGTTTCAGTTTCATATTGCTACTATTTATGAACTTGTTTGAAGGGTTTATAATGACGGTTCTCACTCTGTTTGGTTTTATGCTGTTAGTTGTGTTAGTCACCATCTCCATCTTCTATATGATCTGGATGAACAAACGTCAAAAGCTTGAAAGAGAGTCCTATGAACTGCATCAACTGATGCAAAAACATTACCTTCAGCTCACCCATATTTTAAATGAACTTGAGCCTCTTATGGCCCATGACAAGGCCTTTTACGAAGAGTTGCAGTCCTATGTCCGGGAACATCATACCGATTATCCCATACTAGGGGATGTGGATGGTATGGAAGCAAAAGAGTTTTATAATTTTTTGCTGCATCTTGAGAAGGATGCCAAAGCTCATATCACTGCATTTAACTCACCTATAACACAACAGTTAGACCAGATGAAACTCTCCTTGATGCGTGCAAGGGAGTCTTTCTCTTATGCCGATAACGAGTACCAGTTCCTTTCGTCGAGTTTTCCCATAAGCATCATGGCAAAGTTCTTAGAGCGAGAGAAAAAAGGGCTGGCCTGAAAGCTCTGAACTTTCCTTCTTGCTTAGCTTAAGCCGTTTTAATTAGACAATTCCTTTCAAACCTCTTTAATAGTAACATGCTAAAATCCCGCTAATTAAATTACCCTTGAAATTTTGGTAACTATAGGAAAAAGAACATGAGTAAAGAATTTATTTATAATGAGATGATGGCGCATATCCCGGTATGTTCTCACAAGGCTCCAAAAAGCCTGCTTTTGGTGAGTAACGCTCCAGAAGGAATTAAGGCTGAGCTTGAGCGTCATAATGGTTTGAATGTAACAGTAGGCGGATTAGATAGTATCGCGAACGGTGAAGATAACAGTTATGATATCGTATTGATCGATTCTGCTGCAGAGATCTCTCGTGCAACCTATGCGCACTTGAACCGTATTGTTAAAGAAGACGGACTTATCTCTGCTCTGAATGCTTCTTTGGATGATGAAGCGGCGACAAAAGAGCAGCTGAATGCCATTGGTGAATATTTCAAAGTCGTTATGCCTTACCGTGCAGAAGACAAGACAATGATCCTTGCTTCTAAAGAATATCACCCGACGGCGGATGTTATCCTACACCGTTCAGACCTAATCGATGGTCTTTCATATTACAACTGTGATATTCATGTATCTTCTTTTGCAATGCCAAATTATGTGCGTTCAACCTATAAGGGTATCATCAAAAATTAATGGCAGACCTTTATAAGTATGCTATCGCCCTAACCGGCGGAATTGCTACCGGAAAAAGTACGGTAGCCTCTTTGATGAAACTGCATGGTATTGCAGTGATCGATGCAGATGAGATCGCTCACGAACTCCTGGATAAACATAGCGACAGGATTGCTCAGATGTTTGGAGAAGAGTATGTGCGTAAGGGAAGAGTCCTGCGTACCAACCTTGGAAAGATTATCTTCAGTGATGAGCAGAAAAAACAGGAGCTTGAAGCCTTTATCCACCCCCTGATCCGTGAAGAGATCGAAAAGCGTGCTAAAGAGTTTGATTCTCGCGAATTCCCATATCTTATCGATATCCCCCTCTTTTTTGAAAACGGTGCTTATGATATTAAGGACAGTGTCGTAGTCTATACTCCCCCGGAAGTACAATTGGCACGTTATATGAAGCGAAATGATCTCACTGAAGAGGAGGCAATGCTGCGTATCAATTCACAGATGAGTATTGATGAGAAGAAAAAACGGGCGACATGGGTGATTGACAACAGCAAAAAGCTTAGAGACCTTCAAGCAGAGGTGGAAGCCTTTGTGGAGAGGATTAAGACAGAGACTAATTATTATGAAAGGTATAAATAGATGAGACAGGTCGCAAAATATTCAGCCAGCGGTAATGACTTTGTGATTTTTCACACCTTTATCAAAGAAGACTTCTCTGCATTGGCAAAGCAGCTGTGTCACCGTCAGGAAGGTATAGGAGCGGATGGTCTGATCGTTCTTGTACCCCATGATACTCTGGATTTTGAGTGGTGTTTTTATAATGCGGACGGCTCCTCAGCGGAGATGTGCGGGAACGGTTCACGTGCCTGTGCCCATTATGCCTTTGATAATCATCTTGCACCTGCACAGATGCGCTTTTTGACCCTTGCGGGGGAGATTTCTTGTAAGGTTGAAGGAAATCATGTACAAAGTGATCTGACTCCGCCAAAGATCATCAATGATGATATTTCCGAAGGCGGTAAAAAATGGTGGCTGATCGATACCGGTGTGCCTCATCTTGTAACCTTTGATGCGGATATCAATGAATTTGATATTGAAGAGGCGAGGGAACTGCGTTATAAGTATAACTGTAACGTCAACATCGCATCGGTAGAGTCAGACCATGTACGTGTACGCACTTATGAACGTGGAGTAGAAGACGAGACCCTTGCCTGCGGTACCGGCATGGCGGCTTGTTTTTACCGGGCTAACCAGGAAGGTATGATCAGTAATGAGAGTGTGCTGATTCCGACCAGTGGTGAGAGACTCTCGCTGGGCTTGGAAAATGGTATAATAACCTTTAGTGGAGATGTGCGAAAAGTCTTTGTTACACAGATATAAATACCGTTATATACAAATAAGTCGGGGGGCTTTTTGATTAGAATACTATTTGTTTTTATCTACCTCTTCGCGGGGGTTCTTCTTGCCTTTGAATCCGGGTTCCCACAGGGCTATTATAAGATTCGTGATTCGAAGAAGAAGAAAGAAGTCTTTATCAATACCCTGCTTCCAAAGATACGTAAAGCACAACAAGATATCCTCTCCGACCGCGTCTTTATAGAAAAGTTCTTTGGAAAATACCTCTTTACCTATTCACTGAAGTCCCGGTATGATATGGCGCGCCTGATCAAGATTTCCAAGAAGTATCGTATACAGCATATGTATAATGAGGCGGAATACCTCGAAAAGATTGATACGATTCCCGTCGCTTTGGTATTGGCTCAGTCAGCGGTTGAGAGTGCCTGGGGAGATAGCCGTTTTGCCCGGGAAGGAAATAACCTTTTTGGGGAGTGGACCTGGGGTAAGAAAGGGATCATTCCCGAAGGCAGAGATGAGAATGCTACGCATAAACTGCGCATCTTCGATACCCTGGATGATTCTATTGCCCGTTATATGCTCAACCTGAACCGTCACCGTTCTTATGAAGAGTTTAGAATACTACGTGCGCACAAGCGTGCTATGGGAGAAGCGTTCAGCGGGATACAAGCGGCAGAAACAATGACCAATTATTCACAAATGCGTGAGGTCTATAACCGTTTGCTCATCAAGGTGATCAAGGGGAATGATTTTATGAGGTATGAGAAGTATAATCCAAAGGACCTTCGCCTGAATTAGGCGGCCGTCTATCAAGAATTACTTCTTGTCGATAGCGTCCTTGGCTCCTTTGATAGCCCCGTCAATGACCGAACGGGCAACACCCCAGGCGTTGATACCCATCTGCTTGGCATCCTGGGCCTTTTTACTTTGAAGGATATGCGAACTTCTCTGCATCGCTTCTCTGGCAAAGAGAGAGAGCTTGTCTCCCAGGATCTCCAGGGTCTCTTTAGAGATCAATTTCAACTCTTCCATATCATAACGGATATCCGAGAGGATGTTTTCCAGTTCGGCTTTGACCTCTTTGGAACTTTGCATACTCAGTGACTCAATGGTCTGAATAAAAAGGGTGTCGGTATGGTGAAGTTCATTATAGAGTGCTTGTGGGTCATCGATAAGTACGGCCTTGGCTTCATCCGGAGTAAAGATGAATTTTTGTTTGAAGCGGTCCAGAGCGCGGATCAAGCCGGTGCGCATTCCTTTGATAGTACCTTCGAGGATGGGTTTTGCCGAGTTTGGAGAAGCTTCAGAAACTTCGATGGCCGTTTTAAGGATGGTGGAGATAATATGACGAATCCGCGCTGCTGAGAGTATTCCCTCATTCAGTGTTTGAAGGGTGATCTCTTTGGAGAGCTCCTCGATGGTCTCTTCGATATTTGAACCCTTCTCAAGGGTGGTGATGATGGCAGACTCTACCATCTCTTCAAGCAGATTAAGCAGATCCATGGACTGCATCTCCAGGGTATGCAGCTTGGAGATACTATGGGGACTGGCACCCTTCTCTTTGATTAATTCCTCAATGGTAGAAAAAAGCAGGTGTTTCTTGCTTTGAAGTTCATGGGTCTTCTTATCCAATTGACGCTCGATACGCTCTTTTTGCAGAAGAAGCTCTTCAAGTTCCTGGGTCAATGTTTTAGTGGATTGGGAGATCACCGATGAGGAGAGGGCATTCAGTTCAAGACTGGTAAGGCTGGAAAGGTCCGAGTGCCACTCTTTTTCAAGATGTTGGAGTACTTTTTGAATTTCTGCTTTGTATGCTTCGGGTTTAAGTCCCTCAAGGGAACTACATTTGTCTAGAAGGTCACGTTCAAGTTTTTCATTATTCATATAGAGGTCCTTTGATGACAAAGGTATAGGAGGTTAGAGAACCATCTTCACCTTTTGATGTGCTTTGAGTGCTTCATAAATAAAATTTCTATCATCTTCATTGTGCACTAAAAGTTCTAAATTCATGCTGACATATTTGCCATTTTTAGAGTTGTTGGAATGTGTCAGGGTATGCATACGTTCATTGATCACATCCAGAATCGCTTCTTTGGTATGATCTTCATGTTCCGTGATCACCTTGTACTTCCAGTTACAAGGATACTCCAGTTCAAGTTTTTGATCAATTTCGTTTATATTCACCACTTTTGCCTCCTTCTTTGGATTCGAGTTGAACATTGGAGATGACCATACCCTTATCAATAGCCTTGACCATGTCGTAGATAGTGAGAAGACCGATGCTTGTTCCCGTCAGTGCTTCCATCTCCACACCGGTCTGCCCGGTGAGCTTGGCGGTGACATAGAGTTTAAAGCCCGGAAGTTCAGGGAGTTCCTCAATATCACAATTTATACCCGAAAGATTAAGGGGGTGACACATAGGAATGAGATCGGAGGTCTTTTTCACCCCCATGATCGCTGCGATCACAGCCGTCTGAATGACGGGCCCTTTTTTGGTCTTGTTGGCAACAATAGCATCAAAGGCCTCTTGGCTCATAGAGATAATACCACTGGCTACAGCGATACGTGTCGTCTGATCCTTGGCAGAGACATCCACCATTTTTGGTCTGTCATTTTCATCTAAGTGGGTTAAGTTCATCATCATCTTTCATAGTTCTATTGGTCTGATTATACAGCAGAGTTCTTACAAAACAGCTTATGATTATGAGTTGCATAGAGGCCAATAAAGGGAAGGTCTGCCTAGAATTTACGCATACATGAGTGTGTAATATGAGGAAAATGGCGTATAATAAAGTATGCAAAATTTAGTACAGATATATAATCAAAACAAAGATCTTATTCAGGACTTCCTTCTTTCGGCGCTTCGCCAGAGCAATTTTAACTTTCCGGAGAAGGAGTTGAGCGAAAACCTGTTTAAGGCTTTTCCCTCCTTGGAATTGCTTTACACTTCTGATGAGGAGTATGTTCAGCATTCGGACAATTTTTATCGTGATAAACAGGTCGGGCTTCCATATCCTTCGGATCGCAAATATCTGGTACCTCAAGAGAGTGAAGAGTTCTATTTTCATGAACCTTATCTGTCGACGGCGACAGGGAATCTTTGCATAACCATCGTCTGTAAAACGGACGGCGGATACCTGTTTCTAGATTTCAAGGTCCGTTCCTTATTGGAGCGTTTTGAACTGATCCAAACCAGGAGCGGGATGAATCTGGTCAATAAACTGGCCTATGCCTGTATAGGCGGGGGACTGCTGTTTTTCAGTCTTTTCCTCATCCTTTACGGTTTTTATGATTTTGGAACGTATCTTTTTGGAGAGAAGTCTCTGAGTCTGGAGACGGTATTTAAGCCGATTATTGCCCTTACCCTCGGTCTGGCAGTGTATGATCTGGGTAAGACGGTATTGGACGAAGAGGTACTCCCCAAGACGCAGCATAAGAGTGAAGGCTTTAATGCAAAGACCCTGTTAAAGTTTTCCGTTTCCATTATCATTGCGCTGTTAATTGAGTCACTCTTGGTCGTATTCAAGATCTCTTTGATCGATTATAAGGATCTTCCACATGCCGCACTGCTAATCAGTGCCGTCTCCTTTTTGATCCTGGTGTTTGCTGTCTTTATTTATCTTATCCGCAAAAGTGAGTCGTCTTAGGGGGATATTACACCCTCTTTATACGATTAATGTTATTATTGCACGATAAGTAATAGTAATGGAAATAGATGCAAAGATTTTTTAGATGGTTTGATGATTGGGAGATTGAGAAGACAGTTTTTCGATTGATGCTCAAGGGTGTTGTGATCGTCGCTTTTTTAATGGCGACCTTTGACTGGTTCTTTTATTCAAAGGTATTGGCCTTTTTGGAGATCAGTTTTGCTCTGACGAGTATGGCTCTGTTGTACCTTACCTTACGTGAGAAACTGGGTTATGTTTTCGCTACCCGTGTCTTTATCATCGTCATGTCTTTTCCCATTTATTGGAACCTCTTTTTTAATGAGAGCCAGATCGAGAGTAGTGTTTTATTTATCTTCTTGCCGATAATTGCGGGAATTTTGCGGCCTATTAAGGAAGTCATTGCGCTTGGAGTTGTTCTTGGGGGCTCTTTTTTATATGTGACCCTATTGGATGTGGGCGCAGCACACTTTACCTATATGGAAGTCTTTAAACTGGTCAGTACCCAGGCATTAATCAGTTTCTTTGTAATCATCTATGTGCAAACCAACAAGACCTATCAAGAGGTCATCTCCATTCAAAGCTCCCAGCTCAAGGCTGCCAATGCAGACCTGGAAAAACTTTATAAAGAGAAAGAGATCGAAGCAACGACGGATCATTTGACGGGGCTTAATAACCGTTCGGCACTGATGAGTAAATTGGAATATCTGCACGCCCGTTACCGACGTCAAAAAGAGGTCTTCTCTTTTATGATTCTGGATGTGGATAAGTTTAAGGATATAAACGACACTTATGGCCACCAAAAGGGAGATGATGTCCTGGTCTCTGTGGCTCAGTTGATTTTAGAGTGTGTACGGGAGGTGGATACGGCGGCCCGTTACGGCGGGGAAGAGTTTGTCGTATTGTTACCGCAAACGAATGCTGTTGCTGCGACCCATATTGCCGAACGTATTCGCACCAGTATGGAAGAGAAGCTCTTGATTGACAAGAAGAGTGTTACCGCTTCATTTGGCGTTGTTGAAATCACAGAAAGCTTGAGTATTGATGAGATGATCAGCAGGGCAGATCAGGCCTTATATGAGGCAAAAGAGTCTGGTCGAAACAGGGTTGTTTGTGCTTGAGAGAAGGCTCTGAAGATAGAGCCTTGAGTGCAGCTTTTAGTCTAAGCTGGCTGGATCAGTGATATAGCCTGTCACGGCAGACGCGGCTGCAACGGCGGAGTTGGCAAGATAGATCCCTGAACTTCGTGCGCCCATACGTCCTACGAAGTTACGGTTAGTTGTGGCGATGGCGACTTCACCATCACCCAGGATTCCCATATATCCCCCTAGACAGGCACCACAGGTCGGGTTGGATACGACTGCACCCGCATCGATAAGGATATCGATATAACCTGCTTTTTCTGCCTCTTTAAGGATCTTTTGGGTCGCCGGAGTGACGATCATACGGGTTTGACGTGCAACACGGCGTCCTTTCATGATCTCTGCTGCCATCTTAAGGTCAGAAAGACGTCCATTGGTACATGAACCGATGAAGACCTGATCGACCTTGATCTTATCACTGACAGCCTGGCTTAGCGGCTTACCGTTAGACGGCAGTGATGGATAGGCAATAACAGGCTCAAGATTATTTACATCGATCTCGATAACCTGGGCATATTTTGCATCGGGATCAGAATAATGAAGTTTTGGTTCACGAGCAAGATCTTTATCTGCAAGGAACGCTTTAGTGACATCATCAACGGCAATGATACCGTTTTTAGCACCGGCTTCAATGGCCATATTACACAAAGAGAAACGTCCGTCCATATCCAGGTTCTCAATCGTGTCACCTGTAAACTCAAGTGCTTGATAGAGGGCACCGTCAACTCCGATACGGCGGATGACTTCAAGAATAAGGTCCTTACCGTAAACATTAGGCTTAAGTTTACCCGTAAAGATCACCTTGATACTCTCAGGTACCTTGAACCAGTTTCCACCGGTGATCATTCCAAAGGCAAGGTCCGTAGAACCCATACCTGTAGAGAAGGCACCAAGGGCACCATGTGTACAGGTGTGTGAATCCGCACCGATGATGACATCACCGGGACCTACCAGACCCTTTTCAGGAAGAAGGGCGTGCTCGATCCCCATATCCTTCTCATCAAAATAGTTTTTAAGATCATGCTTATATGCAAATTCGCGTGAGATCTTTGCCTGATTTGCAGAGGCAATGTCCTTGGCTGGAATAAAGTGATCCAGTACCAGTGCAAAACCGTCCGGGTTTGCCAGTTTTTCGGCACCGGAGTCCTCAAAGGCTTTAATCGAGATCGGAGTGGTGATATCATTACCGATGATCATATCGATCTTGGAGCGTACGATCTCCCCGGCATAGACTTTTTTACCTACGTGTTCGGAAAATATTTTTTCAGTTATGGTTTGTCCCATACTTTACCCTTATCTAATTTAGGCGTTGCCATTTAATGGCGAAATTATAGCAAAACGAGCCTGCAAGTTTCTTTAGAAAATGAGCCTGCGAGTTTCTTTAGAAAATAACTTGCGCGTTTCTTTAGAACATCAGTGTGTGCACTTTAGGTGCTATTATTGGTCTAAAAGAAAGTTGTGTTGCTTTGACATTAAAAGCGTGCACCCAGATCAATGGCGAAAAATCTTCCATGGTCGGGGATGTTTTCTGCCCCGCTTTGTTTGGCATAGGTGGTGATATCCTCATCGAGTATGTTCCCTGCACGAAGGCGAAGATCAAAGCCGTAAATATCTTTTTTGAGCCAAGTAAGATCGATACGATGCCAGCTCCGGATCTGCTCATAAGTATTCGGTTGGTCCACATATTTTGCATTGAGACTTAATGTGCTGCTATCAGGCAGGACATGACGTATATTCAGATATCCCAGCAGGTTATAAGAGCCCGCAACCTCTTGTTTAACACTCGTCGGCTCATCCCGGTCCTGGGCATCGTTATAACTCGCGCCCAGGGTCAGGGTGGTCTGCGTAAAAGGACGAAAGGTCCCTTGCCAGTCTACACCCTGAAAAGTACGGGTATGAGAAGAGTTTTCAGCAATACTGCTGGCGGCAAACCCCGTATCACTGATGATTTTCAGGTCTTTATGGCGTGAATGATACAAAGATAGGCTGTGGGAGAATCGCTTATAGGCATGGGAGTATATAAATTCATAATTATCCACCGTCTCAGGTTTGAGATTATCATTGTTTATCAAGTCGGCAATTTGAAGTTCCCAGGTATTAGGTACGAGAAAGCCCCTGGAGTAGGAAAGTTTTAAGGAAGCATTTTTGATGGGCTTATAGATCATTGCCGCTTGGGGAAGGAGTTCTTCCTTATCTCTAAATGAGTAGTGCTCAACCCTTGCTCCCCCTTGAAAAGAGAGAGCTGTATTGAGATGGTAATCCAGCATGGCGAAGATGGATGCATTGTTAAAGTCCCGATGCTCATCGGCAGAGTAGGAATCGAAGGTGTCGGTCAATTCTATGCCGCTGACCAGTGACAAGGCGTCTGAGGGGGTATAGGTGACACGGTACTCAGCGCCATAGGACTCGCCTCCGTATAGCCATAATGGACTTCCTCCGGGAGTCGGGTAGACCAGACCATTATATACTCCTCTCCAGGCACCTTCGGTATTGATGTAATACAGACGGAGCATTGCTTGGGCATCGGATGCGAGTTGGTGGGTAAAGTCGGCCTGGGCGGAAAAATATTCTACATCATAGTAGCTTCCCGCATTATTGAAGTCCGTATCAAAAGCACTGTCCGGCCATACGATACGGGCGTCACTATAGTGGGTACGCAGGGAGAACTGCTCACCTTCAAGTGTCGCGCCGGCGCGTATGGAGTCGATGGTATTATAGCCCTCAGCCGTACCGGATGTCTCTGTATAGTTTGGCGGGATGCCGGAGGGAAAGGTGAAATGGAGTTCATCCCCTTCTGAAGCCTGGACCCCGGTGCTAAGGGAGAGGTGCATATCATCCAGTTCGGCACCATAAGAAGCGTAAGCTCCATATTCGCCTACCGTTGAGGCATTGAGATTGACAAAGGCGTCTTCGGCCCGTTTTGTGATGATATTGACCACACCCAAAAAGGCACCGCTTCCGTAAAGGACGGAATTGGGTCCAAGAATGACCTCCATACGCTCTATATCCCGAATCTCGATAGGACCTGCCCCGTTAAAAATATTGTAATAGTCCCCCCGCATTGCCATGCTCTGCCCATCGATCATCAACAGAAGTTTGGAGTCCGTGACGGGCTCTCCACGGACGACAATACGGTCGATATACCAGGTGCGATCCATATGAATGCCGGGTAGCATGGTCAAGGCCTCTGCAATGGTCATAAAGCCGTTTTCTTCAATATCCTGTTTCGTAATGACGTACATCGTCGCAGCGACATTATCCCTGGGTTGCTCTTTTTTACCGGCGGTTTTGACATAGATGTTCAGAAGTTCATGAAGTTCCATTTGATGGATGTCTTCCAGCGTAAGATCGGTGTTTTCAACTGGTGAGGCGGTTGCGCTTAGAGTGAGCAGCGTTATAAGTAGATATATCAGGTTACTTCGCAAGATCGTCACCTTATTCCTATTGGTTTGGTGTACTACAAAGTATGTCATTTTATAAGTAAAGATAATATAAAATAACTTTATTAGTTTAGGGTGTCTGGATGAAGAGGGTAGATGTGATAAAATTTCGCAAAGGCAGTCTGAAATGAAATTTTATATCTTTAAACAAATTGTGGCATATCTGCAGCAGTATAAGCGTATCTCTGCAGCCCATAGGGTGGGGGACAATATCATCAAGATCGCCTTTGACGGGAAGCATGATGTCTATTTCGACCTGCAAAAGGGGAATTCTGCCATCTACACCCGCTCTGATTCGGTGCGTTTAAAGCATTATCAGGCACCGTTTGATGTGCTGTTACATAAATATCTTGGTCGTAGTGATATTGAAAAGATAAAGGTCGTCAATAATGACAAGGTCCTGCGTATAGAAGTGCGCCAAAGCGGGGCTTACAAGGCCAATAAGACGAGTCTTCAGCTGGAGTTTACCGGCAAGTTTACCAATGCGATCTTGTTGGATGAAAAGGGTATTGTTCTGGATGCCTTACGGCATGTGGATATCATGAATTCCTATCGGGAGGTCAAGCCCGGAGTTGAGCTTAAAGCACTGGAAGCACCTAATTTTACCCCCAAAGAGGGGGAAGTGATCGAAGATATGTCCATCTATCTGAGAGAGGTGTATCAGACACGAATGCTCAGGGCCCTGCAACAGCGTCAGAACGTGGAAGCATCACGAATCGATAAGAAGATCGAGCGTATGCAGAGTGAATTAACAAAATTACAAGATGAGTCGGAGCTGCTAAAAGAGGCGGAAGATAATTTTCACAAGGGTAATCTTGTCCTGGCTAATATCCATTTGATCAAGCCCTACAGCCATTGTGTTGACCTGTATGATTTTAACGGAGAGGAGATCTCCCTTGAGTTGCCCGCAGGAGCCAGAAGCGGTGCACAGATCGGAGAGCTTTTTTTTAAACGGGGGAAAAAGGCCAAGCAGAAGGCTGAACACCTGCATATAGAGCGTGAAGGGCTGGAAGAGAAGATCGACTTTCTGGAACGTTTTAAGGGGAATATTCTGGGTGCAGACTCTACTGAGGAATTAGACCTGCTATTGCCTCCGCAAAAGAAAAAGGTGAAAAAAGAGCCTATTAAGTCCTATGAGGTCTTTTGGATAGAGGGGAAAAAGGTGCTTCTGGGTAAAAATAAAAAAGGGAATATAGAACTCTTGAAACTGGCAAAGGCGGGAGATACATGGATGCATATACAGGGAATGCCTTCGAGTCACGTTATCATTCAGACCGATAAGCAAAACCTGAGTGAGAAGTTGCTGCATGCTGCAGCCAAGCTCTGCGTTGACTTCTCCACCACTAAAGTCGGCACGTTTTTAGTCGATTATACCCATAGACGTGAGGTCAAGGTACAGTCAGAAGCAAATGTGCTGTATAATAAGTACAAGACCCTTAGTGTGGTGAAAGAGCACTAGAAGAGAAGGATACCTGATCAACAGGAAGGAGGGGTGTCATGGCTATTGGACCGATAGGATCTGCCATTTATACTAATCAGCAAATGGCATCCGTAGCAAGTGAACAGACGGCTCAGCAGAATAAGTTTGATCTGCAAAATCTGGCGGCAGCCGCAATCGCCAATGATAAGGACAAAGAGGTCCAAGAGGTCCGCCCGACGGAGGAGACCGGTGAGACCAATGAGGATGCCGAGCGTAAAAAACGCGAAGAAGAAGAGAATCAAAAGAATAAGCAGAATAAAAAAGCCGACGACGATAAAGAGACGCCCCCCTTGCACACCCTTGATATCAAGGTGTGATGCTTCTATCCCTATAACTTCAATTCAATTTTAAACTCAAAAGAGCTACACTGTGTGAAAATAATTGCAAGGTGGCAAAGATGGATATCACACAGACCGCTACACAGACAGTGGATAAAACGGAAAAGTATGCCGAAATGGCAGTGCAGTTTGCGATGGATTATGGCCCCAGCCTGATCGGGGCACTGATCATTTTTATCATCGGTAAGTGGATCGCAAGGGTTCTGCAGCGTCTTGCTGTCAAACTGATGCGCAACAATAGTCTGGATGAGACCTTGGTGACCTTTATCGAGAGTTTGATCTATATTTTGCTGATGATCGTTGTTGTCCTTGCCGCACTTAATACTTTGGGGGTTGAAACGACTTCTTTTGTAGCTATTTTAGGTGCTGCCGGTCTGGCAATCGGTCTGGCCCTTCAGGGAACTCTGGGAAATGTCGGCTCCGGGGTGATGCTGATCTCTTTTCGACCGTTTAAGGTGGGGGATTTTGTGTCGGTGGCAGGGGAAACCGGTTCAGTGGCCGCTATTTCAATTTTTGCAACAACCCTCCATACCCCGGATAATAAGGTGGTCACCATCCCAAATTCAGCAATTACATCGGGTAACATTACCAACTTTTCTGCCAAGGAAGTTCGTCGTCTTAATCTGACCTTTGGAATCGGATACGGGGATGATCTGAAAAAGGCAAAACAGATCCTCTTGGATATCATTGCTCAGGATGAACGCGTCCTGGACGATCCGGCACCCTTTGTCGGGGTCTCGGAACTGGCCGATTCATCGGTAAACTTCGTCTTTCGTCCCTGGGTGAAGAGTGAGGATTACTGGGATGTCTACTTTGACATGAATGAGAAGGTGAAATTGACTTTTGATGAAAAAGGCATTAGTATTCCTTTTCCGCAGATGGATGTTCATCTGAATAAGATAGATGTTTAAAGAATTGTAAGAACGGGAGATAGAATGAAAAAGATTATTGGATTATCACTATTGTGTGCCGCTATGCTATATGCGGAAGAGACAGGTTTCGTAACGCATACGGAATTGGGATATGTACAGACTTCCGGTAATACGGATACCAAGTCGGGGACACTGGACTTTACGGGAAAAAAATCCTGGGAGAAGAGTTCCTTGCAATTGGATGTGGATTATCTGTACGGGGAAGAGAACGGTATAGAGAACAGCAACAAGCTTGAATCAGAGCTGAATTATGATTACAAGGTGGCCGATCACTTTGCCTTGAACTATCTGGTCGGATACAAAGACGATAAGTTCTCGGGTTTCAATTATCAATTCTATACCGGACCGGGTGTGAAGTATAAGGCCATCGAGAATGATGCGCATAAGCTTTCATTTCAGTTTAATGCTCTGTATTCCCGTGATTCACAGATGGATAAGTTTTATGATGCCCTGGGGGAGGAGATCAAGTATCCCTATGTGGATCCTTCCAAAGATCTGGCAGTCAGTACCGTACCGGGGATAACCGATGAATATGGATCGTTTTTACTCAAGGGTGATTATTCCTGGAAAATCACGGATTCTTTTAAGTTCCTC
>JBFEYO010000022.1:0-20789 GCA_041562075.1 Sulfurimonadaceae bacterium
AATGATCTGGGCATGTTTGACATACTTAAACAGCTCCATCTGGTTGAAGATGTGCTTTCCGGAGATGATCTTGCAGCCAAAGGCTACCGGTTCAAGAGGGTTATGCCCTCCTATAGGGGCAAAGCCCCCTCCCAAAATAGCGATATCGCCAATGGCATACATATTATTTAGCTCTCCCATCTTATCCACCAGGATCATATCCTGCTGAAGGTCCGATGAATTGCTCCAGCGTACAAAAGAGAGCTTTATCTGCTCTGCCTTTGCCTGCATCAGCCTGGCAACGCCGTCGAAACGTTCCGGGTGCCGTGGCACCATTATAAGACGGACCTTCTGATCACAATGCTTTTTGAACTCTGCAAAAGCCTCCAGGATGAGGGCTTCTTCCCCTTCATGGGTACTACCCGCAACAATACTAAGACCTTCAGGTTTAGCGTACGCTTTGCTGGCTTCTATCTTTTGTGCCAGTTTGATATTGCCTATCACCTTTATATTCTTAGCCCCCAGTGCCTCAAAGCGCGCCTTGTCCACTTCGCTCTGAACATAGATCATATCAACGTACTTCAGCAAGCGGGCATAAAACCAGCGCATCTTCAGATACTTACCGTACGAGCGGTCGGAGATACGGGCATTCAGCAGGACACATCTTGTTCCCAGACTTGAAGCCACCGCAAAAAGCATGTACCACAATTCCGCCTCCAGAACAATCAGGAGTTTCTGGCGTCGCTGCCAAAAGGGCATAAAGAGCTCAAAGGGGAGATAACGTACCTCGGCCCCCTTATATCCTGAGGCTGCGGAAAAACCGGTATGGGTAATCACAGAGACATTGACCTGTGCCTTAGAGATTTTCTCTATCAGAGGCGAAAGCGCCTTGGCTTCCCCCAGACTGCAGGCATGAAACCATATACCCTCAGCTTTAAAGGCCGGGGTCTTACGAAGAAAAAAACGTGCCGGTATGGAATCTTTGTATTTAGCTTTAAAAGACAATAGCACGACAAAAGGAAATGCGATCAGATAAATAAGAATACTGAGCAGGTAATAAACATAAAAAAAAGGGGTCCTCAAGGTAACAACCTCGCTAGTTCATAAGAGGGGCAAAACCCCAAGGGTTTAAGCGCTTGCTTCTTCTTCCGTTTCCATATAAAGAATACGACCACAATGTGGACAAGTCGTGATCTCTTCGCCTTTGATCACTTCCGCATAAGTCTTATCGTTGATCGTCAGGAAACAACCATAGCAGGCCTGGTTTTTCACCGGTACAGCTGTCGTGTTTTTTGCCCAACGGCGGATCTTCTGATAAAAGGAAAGACCCTTTTGATTCATCTGGGAGATTAGTTTGTCTTTACGGACAAATACTTTCTGACGCTCATTATTGATCTCCGTCAGGATAGCATCTACTTCCGCTTTGACCTCTTCCGTCTTCGCTTCAGCATCAGAGATAGAAGCTTTTTGCGCTTCGATCAATCCCTCTTTAGTCTCGATCACTTTTTCAAGACGAGCGATCTCTTCATTGGCAAAATTGACCTGCTCTTTAGCGATCTCTTCTTCAAGTTGCAGTGATTTCATCTCACGTTCTGTCTTGATCTCTGCACTTTTCTTTGCATTTTCGCTCAGTTTTTCTGTCAACTCTGCAAGGTGAAGCTCATTTTTCTGTTTTTTGAGTTGCTCATTCTTAATCTCTTCTTCTAAGGCAGAGATTTGAGCAGAAATGCTCTCTTTAGTAGCAAGCACAGTCTCGTATTTATGATTTGCCTCTTCAATTTTTGGTTCAAACGCATCGATCTCTTTATCGATTTTTGACAAATCTACTAGCTGTTGTAAGTGCGTATTCATTATATTCCTTCATTAAATATAGGTAAAGGGGTTTTTAGATGATGAAATTATAACGCTTATTCCTAAATTTTCCAAATCTTTTGCCAAAACTTCACCAAAATAGCGCTCACTCTCAAAATGACCGATATCAATCATGGAGAGACCGATGGTTTTTGCTTCCATTGCATCATGATACTTTATGTCTCCTGTTAGAAAACAGTCTGCCTTGATACTCTTCATCAAGGAGGCTCCCGATCCTGTTGTCAAAGCGACTCTCTTAATCCTCTCATGACTTTTAATACACTTGATATGTTCCAGGCCGAATTTGTGTGCTATTGTTTTAGCAAAGGTATTAAAGTCTTCATTGACATCAATATAAGCGACAAAACCCTCTTTTTCATTGATTTCATAACCCAGAACCTGCGTCGCGACGTAGGCGTTTAAATGGGTTTGATCAAAATTCGTATGCATGGCGATATTGGAGATATTCTTTTGCATCATCTTCTGTAGGAGTTTAGCCGGGTATTGATTGAACTGCAACTGCTTAAGTCCGCCAAAGATGATCGGATGATGGGTAATCACCAGGGTGTTTTCAGGCAACTCTTCCAACAGTTCCTCATCAATATCAATGCTTAAGACGATCTGAGCAACCTCATTGCTCCAACCCCCTACCAGTAATCCTGAGTTATCCCAGGACTCCTGCAGTTCAAAAGGAGACAACTCGTCCAGTATCTTATAGATCTCATCCACACGCATAACGCTTCCTTAATTTTAACTAGGGTATTCTATACTAAATCAAATAAAAACTTGGAAAGAAGACAAAAAGAACCTGGTATGAAGAGACTCATCCTATCTATGCTCGGCACACTGACACTTATACATGCCTCTGTCGTCATCGTTGCCAAACCCTATTGCCCCTATTACTGTTCTAACCTGTCTCCCCAAAAAGGATTTGCCGTAGATATTGCCACCCATATCTTTGAGCAGCAGGGATACAGTGTGGAGTATAAGACGGTTCGTACCAAAGAGGCGGCTTTAAAAGGTCTGGCAAATAAAGAGTATACCGTCTATTTGAGTGACGAGCAGGCGATGGGCCCTGGGCTTATCTTTGCCAAGACCCCCATCAGCTACAAATATGATGTCTTTCTCGTCCCTAAACTTTCCAAATGGAAACCAAAAACACTCAAGGACCTTCAAAGCATTCGCATCGGTATCCGAAAGAGCCGAAACTATCCCCCTTCTGTTAGAGAGTACCTTGATAAGAACCGGGAAAATGAAGAAAGGATCGAAGTCTCAAAGGGCAAATATGCCCTTAAAGACAACCTTGTCAAACTTCAGTACAATAAAATAGGCACCATGATCGACAATCAGCATCAGATGCAGTATTATTACCATAAACGTAAAAAACCTTTTCCCTTCAAAGTCGCTAAGAAACTGGAAGGTTCTGCCGTTTATGCCATCTTTTCAACCAGAGACTATAAGGCAAAAAAGTACGCGCGGCAATTTAATCGAATGCTGAAGAAGCTTCAAGAATCACAGGCCATGTCCAAGCTGCTTAAGCCCTATGGCCTCATCAAAAAGGACCTTGAACAACCGCGACTCTAACCATAGTTGCGCTTCGTCCGTTTACAGCGGATAAAGACCGCCTTGTTATGGGAAAAGGGATCATCTTTTTTGATCTCAAAGATGTTCAATGCCTCGATGAGATCGATCATCTTGGAGTATCCGTAATTTCGTGGATCAAAGTCGGGGTGCCTATTGGCAATCGTCTGACGGATATGGGTAAGGTAGGACCATCCCGAGTCATCTGCCGTGTCTTCCACCACATTTTTTAGTATTTTGATCAGTGCCTCATCCTGACGGATATCCTGCTTGCCCGAAGTTCTTTTGGACGTCGTCGATTTTTTCTCTTTACGCAGGTTTTCCGTATAGATAAAGGTATCGCAGGCTGCCAAAAAAGCCTTGGGTGTCTTTTTCTCTCCAAAACCGTAAACGCTCAGACCGGATTCTCTGATGCGCAGAGCCAGTCGGGTAAAATCACTGTCTGAGGAGACGATGCAGAAGCCATCAAGCTTATCCGTGTATAACAGGTCCATAGCATCAATGATCATGGCCGAATCCGTAGAGTTCTTCCCTACCGTATACCCAAACTGCTGCATGGGCTGTATCCCGTGGGCCAATAAATGCGCCTTCCATCCCTTCAAACGGGTATCCGTCCAGTCTCCATAAATACGTTTCACCGAAGCCACTCCGTATTTGGATATCTCTTCCATCAAACCTTCGATGATAGAAGGCTGAGAGTTGTCCGCATCGATGATGACCGCTAAGCGTTTTTGATCACTCTTCATGCCAACTTCTCAAGTTCTTCTTTAGCTTCCTCAAAGTCCGGATTGATCTCCAATGCTTTGGCATACATCTCTTTAGCCCTATCATTTTCATTTCTAAGCTGCATCAGATTCGCATAATTAAACCAGGTCACTTCATATGACTCATCAATCCCCAGTGCCATCTCATAATGCTGCGCCGCTTCATCCAAGCGATCCATACGTACCAGCAGGGTTGCCATGGCATTATGAGTCATATCGTCATTGTTATCGATACGCAAAGAAGCTTCATAGAGCCGACGCGCCTCATCCAGCTTTTCCTGTTTTGCCAGGACAAAGGCCAGCTTATTAAGTCCTTCTGCCACTTCCGGATAACGTTCAACGACCTCTTCCAGACGTCGTTGGGCCTCTTCTATCTGCCCATCCATATAAGCCTGATCTGCCGCTTCAATCAACTCATCCACGCTTGGTTCAGACTCGATCTGTTCAGGTTCCTGCATAGACAATGGCTCGGCATCTTCATCAATGTTTTGAATATGCATATACACTTGATAGGCAAAAAAAGCGGCCGCTGCCAAAAGGATCAGCTGAAAAATTGTCATAATATTCCTTCTTAATACAATTACTTAATTATACAAAAATCCCATTCATCTGTTCTTATGAATGCCAGGGAGTTTAATCCATTTTTTTAACTTTTAACTGTACACTCTGAAAAAAATTTATCTAGGACTATTATGGAAGAGATGCTCAGCAACTTGGAGACCTATGGATACCTTATCCTCTTTTTATACTCATTTGGAGGAGGCTTTCTTGCCTTAATGGGAGCGGGTGTGCTCTCCTATGCCGGACACATGGATCTTACTACAGCTATCCTCGTCGCCTTTGTTGCCAATTTTATCGGTGATACCGTCCTCTTTTACATGGGACGATATAATAAAAAAGATGTCATGGTCTATATGCACAAGCATAAACGTAAACTTGCCCTTTCGCATATCCTGATGAAAAAGCACGGTTCATGGGTGATCTTCATGCAAAAATACATCTACGGTATCAAAACCCTCATCCCTCTTGCCATCGGACTGACCAAATATGACTTTAAAAAGTTCACCTTCTTCAACTTCTTTGCCTCTGCCATTTGGGCATTGGTTGTAGGGGTAGGCTCATATATGGCCGGGGAAGCTATCAAATCCGCCTATGAGATCATTGCAGCACGCCCTTATCTGGCACCTGTTGTTCTTGTCGGTATCATTTCCCTGATCTGGTGGTACCTTAGCGCCAAGACGAAAAAATAGTCTTTAGGGCCGCAACTCTTTAGTATGATACGGACACTTGGAGATAAACTTTAACATGGGGTAAAACTCCATATCATCGTTCGTTTCCACATAATGATTATACGAGGCTGTCCCGTCATCATCCAGGGTCAGGCTGGCAACCCGGCCTACAGTCGTTGCCGTCCATGATATCTCTTCTCCTACCTTAGTCATGTTTTTGGCATTTGGATCACGGACAAGGTATCCTTTCCCGTCTTTATTGTTGCGCACCACATAAGCAAAAATATTACTTCCTTTTTTACCCACAAGATATTGCACTTCACCTTCGACATGCACCTTTTCACCGGTAGAAGGCGTAGCAGTCACCATATCCCCGCATTCAGAAGCTACCATCTTGTTATAAGCCAGGGCTTTCATACGATATGCCTCGGCTTTTTGTCGCGCCTCTTTCGCTTTTTTAAGTGCTCTTTGCTGTGCGATGGCAGCAACCCGGGCTTCCTCTTCCTTTTTCTCTTTATTCACCCAGAACTCATAATATTCATAGGATTTATAACGGGAAGTCTCCTCCAAAGGAAGTTTATGCTGTTTGACAAAAAACATCTCTTCCTTGCTCGGTGAACTCTCCAATACAGGGAATAATAAAGCAAAACTCTTCACCTTTCCCTGTATCATCGCGCTCTGTTCAGCCTTGTACATCTGTTTTTGGATAAAGGCCTTTTGGCGATCGATCTGTCTCAATTTTGAAATATACTCCAGGGCCAGATCGTTATCCCCGAACTCATCGGCAAGGTGACCGGAGATCAGGCTAAGATTCAGGTTTTGAACATATTCCCTACACCTTTTGGTGATTCCCAGCAAAGAGTCAATATCGGCTTTGAGTACAGCCTCGCAAGCATCTTTAAAATCAAACAGGGGCTGGGCGAACTCATGAAAAGCTCTGGGGTTTTTCTTGAAGTCACGGCGCATAAACTCAATTGCTTCGGAGGGGACAACATCCTCTCTTATCAATACGGCAATCGTACTATAACTCAAGCCTGTTTTCTTCCATCTTGCTGCATATTTAGGTGAAAGTCCAAGGGCTTTCCAGTCTTCTGCTTCTACTTCGTCTATATGTACCGCCAGCCATTTTTGGCGTTCATCCTCTGCCTTACGACGCAGCTCTTCATCGGGATCGACAACCGTCGAATTACCGTTGCCTGTCTGATGATGATACTTTCGTTCTTCAAGTTTTGAAACACTATCCCCAAAAGTGTAACTTTGGCGTTTTTCCATCTGTGCGCGTAAATGTGAAAACTCATTAGGTTCGGGTTCCTTTACACAAGCAGTAAACAATAGGGGTACTAATACAGTGCTGAATACACGAATATACATACAAAGTCCTAAAAGAATTTCTTATAGTATATCATTGATATATTAAAATGAGCAAAATATTGGTAGATTAAAAAAGTAAATAGAAGGTAAACAAATCACTCAGTATTAGAACTGAGTGATTAGGATTAGAACTTAGTTCTCTATCTTAGGGCCGGCAGCAGAGTAATCAAACTCACTGTCCGCATCATTATAACGATCGAAATTCGCGATAAACATCTCAGCCAGCTTATCACGGGTTTTTGCATACTCATCAGCATCCGCCCAAGCTAAACGAGGATTCAGTACGGCAGTATCCACACCTTTTAGTGTCTTAGGAATCTTCAGACCGAAAGTGAATGTCGTATCGAACTCACACTCATTGATCGAACCGTCAAGAATCGCATTGATACATGCACGGGTATTCTTGATACTCATACGCTTACCAACGCCGTAAGCTCCACCGGTCCACCCCGTGTTCACAAGGTAAACATTTACGTTATGCTGATCAATCTTCTCACCCAGAAGTTTCGCATATACTGTCGGATGAAGTGGTAAGAAAGCCTCTCCGAAACAAGCAGAGAAGGTAGCAACAGGTTCTGTAATACCACGCTCAGTACCTGCAACCTTAGCCGTATACCCGGAGAGGAAATAATACATCGCCTGCTCTTTTGTCAATTTGGATACCGGAGGAAGGACACCGAAAGCATCGGCAGTAAGAAAGATAATATTTTGAGGATGTCCCGCTTCAAGTGCCGGTACATGGTTTTCGATATGCTCAATAGGATAAGAGACACGGGTGTTTTCTGTCTTAGACTTGTCCGTATAATCTACATTTCCTTCTGCATCCGTGACAACATTCTCAAGAAGTGCTGAACGACGGATCGCTCCATAGATCTCAGGTTCAGATTCTGCATCAAGGTCGATCACCTTGGCATAACAACCACCCTCAAAGTTAAAGACCCCATGCTCGTCCCAGCCATGTTCATCGTCACCGATAAGCGCACGATTAGGATCGGTAGAAAGAGTTGTCTTTCCGGTACCTGAAAGACCGAAGAAAAGACAGGTATCACCATCTTTACCCACATTCGCAGAACAGTGCATCGCCATCTTCTTTTCTAATGGCAACCAGTAGTTCATCATAGAGAAAATACCCTTTTTCATCTCGCCACCGTACCAGGTGCCACCGATGATCGCTACATTCTCCTCCACATTGAAAAGGACGAAGACTTCGGAATTCATCCCCATCTCTTTCCACTTGTCATTCACCGCTTTACAGGCATTAAAAACTGTAAATTCCGGTTTGAAGTCAGCGAGATCTTTCTCTTCCGGGCGGATAAACATGTTCTTGACGAAGTGGGACTGCCATGCGATCTCGGAAACGAAACGTACCGAGCGTTTGGACGCAGCTGAGGCACCGCAATAAACGTCCGTGACATAAATATCTTTATTTGAAAGCTGAGCTTTTGCAACCCCTAAAAGCTCCTGGAAGATCTCAGCGCTGATCGGCTGGTTAACATCTCCCCATGCGATATATTTGTTAGACTCTGCCTGGTCTACAAAATATTTATCTTTTGGACTACGCCCTGTAAAGATGCCTGTATCTACCGTTGTAGCACCGTTTGTAGTCATTTTACATTCGCCGTTTTTCAGCTCATGATCAATTAATTCATCGTAACTCAGGTTATAAAACACCTGACCAATATTATCTAACCCTAAATTCTCAAGACCTGCTGGCTTCATAGTTTCTGGTACCTTCATTAATGCATTTCAGATATGGTAGTATCTGTTATGTTTGCTTTGGCTTAAATCTCTCAAGCTTTTTCAATGGCGAAATTATAGCGACTCATCTCTCAAATCCCAAGAAAAAAACCATTTTTTTCTCAGATTTACAAATTTTACTAATTTGTGATAAATTATTATTATAATAACGCTTTTTAATATCTATCTTTTTTTAAATGAGTCTAAAATAAATAGTTTAATTCCATTCTCACTTCAGCATGATCATCACTGGAAGAAGCCAGGCGCTCTACATACTCCGTACGAAACCGCACAGAAAGGTTCGGAACCTCTTGCAGATCCTGAATCAGTCCAAAATAGTAAACATTGGCATCCAAACCGGCATTTTTCTTCTCATCATAGTCCTCATGGGTAAAGGAGAGATAGGTCTTAAGACCGCTTATAATATTGGCATCTCCAAAATCATAGGTACCGCGCAGACGATAGCTCTGAGTATTGGCTATCCAGTTATATCGCGCCATCGCACGGGTATAGCCCGCCGTCACAAACCCGCGCCAAGGGGTAATAAAGTCTGCTTCATCGGCTATGCCCGTATAGCCTATAGAAAGAGAAGCTGCATCCTTATCCAAAACTAAACGCGCTGCTGTCATATAGCTATCCACACTATCGGCCTTGGTATATTCGCCTCTGCCTTCTGCACTTCCGCCATTTGCATCAGTAGCTGCTGTACCATCCAGCGCAGCCCCACCAATCTTTCCTGCCCCGTCATCAAACTGCTGTACATATCGAAAACCCGGACTCAAGATATACCCGTTACCCAGATCAAAACGATAGTTCAGCTCCACCATAGCAGTAGTGAAAAGGTCCTTGAGGTACACCGCGGAAGCATTTATTTTCAGGTCGCTCCCCATCAGTGCACGGGTATAGCCGTCAAGTACTACCAGCCCTGGGTTTTTATCCTGATCCACTTTCTCAAAGTTGGTATAGCTTAGACCTTTATGAATCGCCGAATCATCATTCTCATCCCACTTGGCATTGACCACACCCGAATCAATATCCGAACGGTCATCATACATGATCACGGAATGAAAACTATCATGATCACGTAACTTTTGGCGAGTTAAATAAGCCGCTCTGATCCGTGTTTTTTCAATATCCTTACTTTCAAGCGTTATGCCTTCAAAGGTATTGGGGATCATTTTTGAATCATTGGACTTGGTAAAGAAACTGTTAAAGATCTGTCTACCTACACGGGTCTTAAAGTCTGCATGTTCATACTGTAGATAAGCCTGGGACAAGACCGCAAAGGACTTCCCATCTGCATTCACACTATTATACCGGCTGATCACATCCTTACCTGCTCTAAGGAACTTCACATCATCCGACTGGTCGTCCAGACCCGTTCCCGCACTGGTGTAGTCTAACTCGGCACTGGCAGAAAAACCGGCGTAAGGAGCCGTTTTATAGATCAGACTCCCCCCCAATCCAAGAATATTATGACTTTGTCTATCTACCGTATCATCTTTATACTCAAAAAAGAACCAGTTCGAGCGCAGCCTTCCGTAAAACATCCCCTCCGAGAATATCTCAGAAAAACGCTGTGCTTCCGATGGCAACTGTTCATAATCAACCATGTAATTAGGCTGTATTGTCTGCTTGACGGTATTTGCCTCAGCGCCAATTACGGCCAAGGTGCCGATCAAAAATGTATGTAATAGTTTCATGTCTCTTCTCCCCGTCCTAAAAGAGTAATACTGTAAGCCTTAAAGACAGCCATTAAAGCATCCTCTTTTTGTATCTGTAATTTCTCAAAACTCTGTCGTGTTATTAATGAGCTCAAACGCTCACCACTGCTCAGTCGAAGTTGTAAAATCACCCCGTCTCCTTGAATCACAATGTCCTGGACGCTGGTGGGTAAACTATTTCGACTGCTTAGCTCTTTGCTCACCTGACGACTCACCGATATCGCCTCTGACTCTATTAACATAGAAACGAAGGCTCCCGGCTCCAAATGGTGTACCCGAATAAACGCCGTCGGGACCTGAGCACTCAACTCATCATCAGACCTAAGCCTGATCTTTACCCTTGCCCGCTTACCCTCGTCATCTATTTCAAGGATCTCTCCTTCAAGCCTGGAAAAGCTAAAATCCTCTGCACCTTCGTTCTCCAAGTGATCAAAGCCGCCCTGAAGACTCATCAAATGCTTGCTATGTAGGGCCTGGACCTCTTCAAAGCGGCAGATTAACTCCTTGGCATAGGCAGTGATGATCGTACCACCACCGCCGCTACCCCCACTGATAGTCTGTACCAAAGCCTTTGGAGAAAGACCGTTCATCTTGTCGATCCAGGCCCAAGCAGTCTTATAGGTAATACCCGATGCCTTGGCCGCCTTAGACATAGAACCATATATGCTGATATTTTCAAGCAACTGCACTCTTTTTACACTGAGGAACTCTTCTGATTCCTTTTTGAGATATAACTCTGATTCCAGTGTAAAAAGCCTCTGTTCCATAGGCGAAGTATACTAAAGTATATAGCGCCAAGCAAGGCATATAGCGGGCTATCTATCATGGAAAACATAGATGACACTTTTTTACACAGCTAAACTAAAAGATTAAGCTTCTTTATTAGTTGTACCGCATATAATTGCACCTACAACTAATTAAAAGGGACTGCATCATGCATCAACTCGAAGATTCCCTCGGCTTTCAGGTCAATATGACTGCCAATGCCATGAAAAACCGTTTTAATACCTTTTTAAAACCCTACGGCCTCACCTCAGAGCAGTATGTCATCATGAAGTCCCTTCAGGAAAACCCGGACATCACACCGACCCAACTTTCAGAAATCACTTTTAAAGACAAGACCACCATCACCCGTATGATCACTACCCTGGTAAAAAATGAGATGCTGGTACGTGTACCAAAAAAAGATGACCGTCGTGCCTATGAGATTCAATGGAGTCCAAAGGGCAAGAAAGTGATGGAGGAGATCATCCCTATCTCTGACGAGGTGATCTCCAAAATTCGTGCCCAGTTCTCAAACAGTGAACTTATGACCTTTTTAAGAATCCTTAATACACTTAAACAAACCCCATGTCTGGAGAGCCTATGAAAAAACTAATACTGACTATACTGATATATATACCCCTGATGGCAGCTGTCGTCACCGAACCGCTGACAAAAGGAGAGCTTTCGTTGACCCAACGTTTTAACGGAACACTTCAATTCAATCAACAGTCCCGTTTAGCTGCTCAAAGCGAAGGTGTTATCACCAAGCTCTATTTTGATGAAGGAGACTATGTCAAAGCCGGTACGCTCCTGCTTCAGATCGACACCCAGATCCTGGATGCCCAGATCCATTCGACACAGGCCTCGATCAAAGAGTTGGAATTCTCCCTTCAAAAAGCACAACTGGACTTTAAACGTTACGAAGCCCTCCTGGCCAAGCAGAGTGTCTCAAAACAACAATATGATGAGTTCTATTTTCAGAAGATGAAACTTGAACAGCAACATGCTGCCCTTCAAGCTAGCCTGAAAGCGCAACTCATACAAAAGGAAAAAAAGTCTGTCTATGCACCCTTCGGCGGATATATTTCCCAACGCCTCGTAGCCCGTGGAGAGTGGTTAAAAGAGGGAAGTGAGATCGCCTTGTTGATCAACCCCAAGCAGGTCGATCTGACCTTTCACCTTCCGGCTTCCTACCTGAACCATCTCCCAACAAGCAAGAAACTTGAGGTCATCATCAATCAGAAGCCTTATAATGCGAAACTCATTGGCCCTTTGCTCAGTGGAGATGAGAAGACCCGTACCTTCCCCCTGCGCCTGCGTCTGTTACCGACCAAAGACCTGTTTTTTGACGGGATGCAGGCACATATTGATCTGCAGAAGGCAGCATATACCAATACCTTCCTGGTCTCTAGAGATGCCCTCCTCAAAAAGTTCGGAAAAGAAATCATCTTTGTACTCAAAGACAACAGAGCCAAAATGGTTCCTGTGACCGTCATCGACTATATAGAGGACAAGGTCGCTCTTTCCTCCCCGGAGCTTAGCGTAGGTGATAGGATCATCACCAAAGGAAATGAACGCATCCGCCCAAATCAAGAGATCAGACCATGATACGCTTTTCACTGCTTAGACCCGTTGTCGTCACTGTAGGCGTCTTACTCATACTGATCTTTGGTCTGATCTCCCAGACCCACTTGCCCAAACAGCTTACCCCCAATGTCATAGAGCCGGAGATCGCCGTCAATACTACCTGGCCGGGAGCCAGCCCAAAAGAGATCGAACGCGACATCATCCAGGAACAGGAGCTGGTGCTAAAGAACACTCCCGGACTCTTGAAATATGAATCCAAATCCAAGGACAACAGTGGTTCTCTTACCCTGACCTTCAAACTGGGAGTGGACATCAACAAGGCGATGCTGGATGTCTCCAACAAGCTTAATGAGGTAGATGCCTATCCCGAAAATGTACAAAAACCCGTTATCAAAGCTACCGGGGAAAGTGCTTCCCCGGTCATCTGGACCATGCTTCAGACCCTTGATGGCAACCCTATTGATATCGATCACTACAAAACCTATATGGAGAATGAGGTACGGGAACATTATGAGCGCATCCCGGGAGTTGCCGAACTTTTTATGCGCTCGGGAACTCCCGATGAGATGCAGGTCATCCTGGATACCCAAAAAATGGCGGCTCATCACCTCAGCATCGACACCATCATTGCTGCCATACAACGCAATAATATTGATGTCTCAGCCGGTTCTATGGACCTCTCCAGACGTTCATACCGTATTCGTACCACCTCCCAATACAGATCACCTGAGGATCTTAAAAAACTGGTGCTGGTCTCCAATGGTTCCCAGCAAGTCTATCTGGAAGAGATCGCCGAGGTCAAACTGGGATATGCAAAAAAGAGTGCTATTTCGCTGGTAGACGGGATCAAAGGCCTCATCATCGGTGTCAAACCCGAAAGCGATGCCAACATCGTCAAACTGACAAATGATGTAGAAGAGATGGTCAACCGTATCAATGAGACCCAGCTCAAACAGATGGGATTAAAGATCCGCTGGCTCAACGACAAACGCGATTATATACAGGGAGCTATCGACCTGGTTCAGCAGAATATCCTTGTCGGCGGGCTCCTGGCGATCATCGTCCTGCTGCTCTTTTTGCGGGCAATCTCTTCGACAACGGTAATCGCTCTGGCCATTCCCATCAGTATCATAGCGACCTTCATCATCCTCGAAGCCCTTGGCCGAAGCCTCAACACCATCTCCCTTGCGGGAATCTCCTTTTCCGTGGGGATGCTTGTGGACTCAGCCATCGTCGTGCTGGAGAACATCGACCGTCATAAGAAAATGGGCAAAAAGTTTTTTGATGCTGCCCTGGATGGGGCCAGTGAAGTCTGGGGAGCGCTCATCGCCTCTGCTTTGACTACCATCGCTGTCTTCCTCCCCATCATCTTTTTGGAGAATGAGGCGGGACAGCTCTTCAAGGATATCGCCATTGCCGTAACCGCCGCCGTCTCATTCTCACTCTTTGTCTCCATCTCCGTCATCCCGATGCTGTGGAATCAACTGATGAAGTTCTCCAAACATGAAAGCCATCAGCACGCCGAGAAAGAATCAGCTCTGGTCTCCTTGGGGCACCGTATCAACCATGCTATCATGTATTGTGTCAAATGGACCCTCAAAAGCAGGTCTCACCAGCTTACCACCGTTGTCCTGCTGGTCATATTCTCCCTTGGCAGCTCCTACCTTCTCTTTCCAAAGATGGAATACCTTCCCCAGGGAAACCGAAACCTTATCTTTAATATTATGATCCCCCCACCGGGACTCTCTTACGATGAGAGCAAGGAAATCGGTGAAGAGATATGGAACAAAATGGAAAAATATACCCGGGCAGAAGTCGACGGGTATCCGCAGATCGAACGGCTCTTCTTTGTCGCCGGAGGAGATTTTATGATCTTTGGCGTACTCAGCAAGGACCCCTCCCGTGTTGCCGAACTTATGCCGGTACTAAAAAAAGTGGCTAACAGCTTTCCCGGGATTTTTGGCATATCCAAGCAGGCCAGTGTCTTTGAAAGAGGGCTTGGTAAAGGGCGCAGCGTCGATATCGATATCAGCGGTACTTCCATCGAAGAGATCACCGGTGTTGCAGGAGAACTTTTTGGAACGATAAGTCAGGAGATCAAGGGTGCACAGATCCGACCGGAACCCTCCATCGAACTGCTCTATCCGGAGGTCAAGATCCTTCCCGATCACGAGCGCCTTAAAGCCGTTGGTCTGGATGCACGCAGTCTGGGTATTATCGCGGATGTCCTGATGGACGGACGAAAGATCTCCGAGTTCAAGGTAGATGGCAAGAAGAAGATCGACCTTATCCTCAAAGCCGATGATAGCAGTATCACTACACCTGAAGAGCTTTATCATGCACTCGTAGCCACTCCCGATGGAGATCTGGTCACCTTCGACTCCCTCTCTCGGCTGGAGCGCTCGAACAGTATCAGTGTCATCCGTCACCTGGCAGGAAAACGTACCGTGACCCTTCAGGTCACACCGCCAAAGACGATGACCGTGCAAGAGAGTATCGAGATCATTCAGGAGAAGGTTCTTTCAAAGGTGAACAATGACAATGTCAGCCTTAAGCTGACCGGAACTGCGGATAAACTGGTGGAGACCATCTCCAGCATGAAACAGAACCTTATTCTGGCTATTGTCATCACCTATCTTCTGATGGCGGCCCTCTTTGGGAACTTTTTCTATCCGCTGATCATTATGGTCACCCTGCCTCTGGCCGCAGCCGGTGGGTTTATAGGCCTTAGCCTTACCAATACCTTTTTGGTATCCCAACCTCTGGATATCCTCACGATGCTGGGCTTTATCATCCTTATCGGCATCGTTGTCAACAATGCTATCCTGATCGTACATCAAAGTCTCAACCTGATTCGCAATCACGCCATGGAACATACCCAGGCCGTGATCGAGGCCACCCATTCCAGACTGCGTCCTATCTTCATGAGTACTTTGACCTCTCTTTTTGGGATGTTACCGCTTATCCTGGCACCGGGACCGGGGTCTGAATTCTATCGGGGACTGGGATCGGTTATCACGGGAGGCTTGGCATTTTCAACCCTCTTTACCCTCTTTGTCATCCCGGCCCTGCTGCTCTTTGTCATCCCCATGGAAAAGAGCTACAGATCCCGTAACCGCCAACAAGGAGAGAGCAAATGAAAGCAATACTTTTTTTATGCGTGTCTGCCCTAAGCCTCTTTGCCTTAAACATGCAAGAAGCCATAGATCGCGCCTATGAACATAACCCCAGCCTGGAAGAGAAAAACCTTCTGCTTGAAGCATCCAAAGAGCTGACTAATGGGGCCTATGCCGGTTTCAAACCGACACTGGATATCAACTACGGCTACTCGCAGTTTTCCCAAAAGAACTTTGTCGGCGCAGATTCTGCCTCCGCTGCCGATGCCATTTTAAGCTATAACCTGTTTAACGGTTTTCTTGACATACATACCCTGGGACTCAGTGAAGCCAATGAGAATGTCGCCTTCTACACCCATCAAGCGACCAAGGCAGACCTGAGACTACAGGTCCAGCTGGCCTATATCAACTATCTGCGTTCCCAACAACAGATCCATATCGCCGAGGAAACGATTTCCCTCTTGGAGCAGCAACAACAAGACGCACAAAACTTTTACGAACAGGGGATCTTTGCAAAAAATGATTACCTGCAGGTAGAAGTAGAACTCTCCTCGGCTCAACAGGCCCTTCTGAGTACCAAGCGAAATGCCAAACTGGCCCGTTTCACCCTGAAGCGTCTTCTGGGGGCACAACTGACAAAAGATGAAACTATCGAAGAGATTACCAAAGAAGCAAAACCGCTCATGCCTGAACAACTAAAAGAGATGATGCTTGACAATCGCAGTGAACTGAAACTCTTTACGGCACAAAAAGAGGGTCTGAATCATGCCTATGAGGCTGCTGCATCCAACTATTACCCAAAAGTGGACTTGGAAGCCAAGTACCAATTGGCGGGAGAAGACCCCATCCCAAACGGAGGGGTTACCTTTCAGATCCATGATCAAAGTACCGCTACCATCAAACTCTCCTGGAATCTCTATCAGGGAGGTGCCGATGAAGCCAAACGTGCCACCCTCCTCTTTGAGGAGAGTGCCAGCGAAGCCCGTATCAGGGACCTTCACCTAAACCTTGAACTGCAACTTGAAGAAGCTTATGAAGCCTATATACTGGCACAAAACCAGATCAGTGTTGCCCGCAAAGCCTTGGAGCAGGCTAAGGAAAACTTCCGGATCACCAAGAACCAGTTCGAGGCTAATATTGCTAATACCTCTTTAATGCTTGATGCCCAGCGTTTTCTTGCCCGTGCCCAGGTAGACTACCATGGTGCCTATTTTGAACTCTATGATGCCATGGCCCAGATTGAGCGGGTAGTCGAAGAGGAGATCTTCTAAAATTTCAGCGCCTCTATCACCATATTGGTACCGGCCTCAACTCGAACGACCCGGTCAGCGATCTGCAAGAGCTTGGAGCCGATCGGACCGGCAGGCAACTGGGCCTCAAGCTCATAGGGAATCGGTTTGGCGATAGTGATGTACTCCTGTGGAAGGGGTTTTCCCACATTGACCTTTTTCTCCCAGCCCGGTGGAAGCTCTCCCGTACGTCTTAACTTCTTTTGTAATCCCGGAGGAAGGTTTCTGTAATAGTTTTGAATCGTGCTGCGCTCACCCGTACTAAAACTTTTAACCTGTTGTTGATGTTTTTTCTTATGTTGTTTCTGCTTTTTCTCTTTTTTACCCTGACCAGCATGTTCAGGCTTCTTTGCATATACACTTGTCGAAGCCAATAATGCCACAGCCACGAGAGATACTATAATTCTCATATTTACTCCTAATTATAAATCTTTATAATAATACTCCAAAGAGCATAAACAAAGCTAAAGCGATAGCACCGCTTAGCAGAGCATAGGGCAATTGGGTCCGTACATGCTCTATCGTATCACAATCCGCTGCCATGGATGAAATGATCGTCGTATCAGAGATAGGGGAGCAGTGATCCCCAAAAACCCCTCCTGAGATCACCGCCGCAATCACAAGAGAGAGATGAGCATCCAGCATTGCCGCCATAGGCAGTGCAATAGGGATCATAATACTAAAGGTCCCCCACGAGGTACCCGTTGAAAAAGAGATCAAGGCCGAGATAAGAAAGATCAAAGCAGCCAGATAGACAGGATCAAGACTCCCCTTGAGTAAAGAGGCCAGATACGGACCTGTCTGCAGAGCCACCGTCACCTCCCCCAAAGCAAAGGCAAGCAGCAAAATCATCCCAATACCGACCATACTGCCCGCCCCCATCTTAAGTTCATACAGATACACCTTAAAGGACATGATATTGTTTATACGATAGTAGATTGCGATAAAGAGCAGTGTCGACAAGACCGAGTAAAAGATAGAAGATGAGCCTGAACCCTCAAGAATATTCCCATTTCCGCTTAGATATAAAAAAATAGGAACACTTAGAAGCATCACCCCTATCGGATAAAACATCGCCTTCATGCTCACCGAAGTCTCTTCCAGCTTTTCAATACCTTCATAGACTTCCTTATAGGCATTGGCCTCTGCTTCTTTCATCGTCGAAAAGTCCCTGCCGCTGTAGATGACCCATAGAAGCAGCAGCATCGTCACTATGGCATAAAAATTAAGACCGATTGCCGTGATCAGAAGGGAGAGCTTTTCCCCCTCTATCACTCCCTGAGCCACCTGTACGCCGATCAATCCAAGCAGTAGAGCGCCCCATCCGTTAAAGGGGAAAAGCGAACAGACCGGCGAAGAGGTCGAGTCACATAGATACGCCAGTTTTGCCTTGGAGATCTTATATTTTTGCGCCAGCGGCTTGGTCAGTGTACCCACTACCAGAGCCGTGATCGAAGACTCCAAAAAGATAAATATCCCGATAAAATAACCCATCAACAAGGTATCACGCTTGGATCGGATCTGTTTCTCACTCACATAGCTAATAAAGGCTTCAATACCTCCCGAACGCGAGATCAGCCGAATAATGCTGCCGACCATGATCACAAAGAAGAGGGTCTTGATCTTCCAGCCCTCCTGAAACTGTCCAAGTAGCCGTTCCACACTCACCGGTATCAGACTAAAAACATCACCACCAAGAAGAATCAGTTCGCCCAGTATAATGCCGCTTAACAAAGAGACAACAACCTGACGGGTCAACAGAGCCATGAAAATAGCCAAAAGGGGAGGAAGCAGCGAAAGGGCCGAAAGGGTATCTATACTACAGCTCCACTACGTAAGAAGTAATACCGGGGCGGCCGAACTTTTCAAGATAGTAATCACTCTTTTTCTCTTCTTTCGCTTGAAAACCCATCTTCTCATAAGCCATCTGTGTCTCGATTGAACCGATCTCAATACCGGTCTGAGCCCTTCTAAAGCCTTTTAGACGGGCATTTAAGAGCACTTTTTTCACCAGTTCCTTGACAACCCCAAGTCCACGAAAACGCTCTTTAGTGATCATAAAATCAAGCACAAGGGTATTTTTTTCCACACTTGGCTCGCACATCAAATAGGCAGAAATCCGCTCTTTATAGTCCCCTTGGCACCCCATTTGTTCCAATGCTTCAGTCATATTGGCCCAGGAAATTTTATGCCCGTCATATCCGCATAGAGCCCCGGCAAGGTTTCCATCCACTTCCGCAAGCAGAAAATTACTGTAGTGGCAAATGGTCTTAACCTCATGCGTAACAAGTATCTCCAGGGTCTTTGGAATATCTTCTGCCGGGGAAAAGAGAAGATCGAAAACACCCTGCTGCTTACCTGCGCGCGAAGATTCCAGGATCGCCCATGCTATAAAAGGGGCATCTTCACGTGTTGCTGAACGGATTTTCATAATGGATTCCTGCGTGTAAATTTGATTTATGGTATTATAGTTCTGTTTAAATCAAACTAAGTTCTCGGTTTTATTATGAAAAAGCTATTGCTCCTTCTCATCAGCCTCTGTTTGTATGCCCAGACAAACATTCCCCAGCATATTCATCAACTCCTGACGGTTACCGCTGAAGATTTCAACAGCAGCACGGGCCTTTTAAGAGCCTATGAGTACAAACATGCTTCCTGGAGGATGGTATTTGAACCCCTCAACGTCAATCTTGGTAAAAATGGTCTGGGGTGGGCAGATGCCCATGAATCTGAGATCATGAAATACGAAGGCGATGGCAAATCCCCCTCGGGGCTGTTTGCACTGAATGCGCTGTTTGGATATGAAGCTCACAATTTTAAACTACCCTATCAGCAGCTTAATGAACACGATATCTGCGTGGACGATAAGACTTCGCCTGATTATAATAGACTTATACGTACGCAAACACCTCAAAAGTACAAGAGTTATGAACAGATGAAACGACAGGATGATCTGTATAAACTGGGAGTCGTTGTAGACTACAATACAAACAGGGAACAAGGCCGGGGCTCATGCATCTTTATTCATATTCAAAAGGCGAAGAATGCACCCACAGCAGGGTGTACGTCGATGGATGAGGCAGCACTTTTAAAACTGATGCACTGGCTTGATCCAAGCAAGCATCCCCACCTTCTGCAAGGCTCAATTTCTTTTGTTCAAGAGACCTTTCAGCCTTAGCGATGGCAGTTAGCTTCCGCCTCAAAAAGTTTTTTACCCACATAAGGGCGAATACGGCCATGCCACTCGATATAACGCATAGAACTGCGTCCGCAACTATCTGAAGCAGCCTTATCATAAGACTTCATCTGCTTGATAGCATCTCGCAGGGAGCAGGCATCATTGTCGTGTTTAAACACCTCTATCAGCCAATAATTAACTGCTGTGATATCATTCAAACAAGCCATCTGCTGACTACCCTCCCCATCCTCTGGAGCACCTTCTTCCCGAAGTGTGTATAACTCCTCTTTAAGATGCTCAAGACTCTCCTGGTAATATTCCAGTTCACTCTTCTGTTTCGGTGCTACTACCGGTACAGGTTTATTCACTTGTACCTTAGCGGTTTCCGACTCCTTCTTGACGGGTGCAACTACTGTTGACTCTTTGTTAGCCGGCTTGATCGATGGCACGGTTTTTTGGGTTTCTTTCTGCACCACAGGTGTTGCACTCTTGACAGATCTGGAAGATTGTTCTGCGGCCTTCATCTGAGAAATCATCTCCGAACTTAGATAAAAACCGGCATCATGCATCACCCGCAAACTTCTAAAATCTTTCTGCTGATAAAAGCGGCTGACATCT
>JBFEYO010000023.1:0-20782 GCA_041562075.1 Sulfurimonadaceae bacterium
ATCGGTGTGGCACCCGGAAGCGGTGTGATGATATGGCCCCCGGTCTCTGTTTGCCAATAGGTGTCGACGATGGCGCACTTGGAGTTACCCACGACTTCGTAATACCATTTCCACGCCGGTGGATCGATCGGCTCACCAACGGTTCCCAGGACTTTTAGGCTGGAGATGTCGTAATTGTTTGGCTCTTGTTCTCCTGTTTTGTGCAGGACACGGATGGCTGTTGGAGCCGTATAGAACTGGTTGATACTGTGATCTTGCACCATCTTCCATGGTCGTCCCGCATCGGGGTAAGTGATAACCCCTTCAAACATGACGGTTGTTGCACCCATAGCCAAAGGACCGTAAACGATATAGGTATGTCCGGTGATCCAGCCTACATCGGCAGTACACCAGTAGGTATCACTCTCCTTGACATCAAAGACCCACTCCATAGTCATTTGTGCCCAGAGGATATAGCCGGCGGTATTGTGCTGTACCCCCTTTGGTTTTCCTGTTGATCCGGAAGTATAAAGCAGGAAGAGAGGATCTTCAGACTCCATTATCTCCGGTTCACACTCTTTGGATTTACTTTGGATGAGTTCATTGTAGGAGTAGTCGCGTCCGGCTACCCAGGTCACTTCTTCATGGTTACGTTGTACGACAAGGACTTTTTCTACCGGGGTATCCCCTTCGATGGCCGCATCAACAACGGGCTTTAGAAGATAGGGTTTACTTTTTCGATAGGCACCGTCGGCAGTGATGACGACCTTGGCATCGGCATCTTCGATCCTGTCGCGCAAGGCCTCTGAGGAAAACCCTCCAAAAACAATAGAGTGGATAGCACCGATACGGGCACAAGCCAGCATGGCGTAGGCGGCTTCAGGGATCATCGGCATATAGATGACGACCCGGTCACCCTTACGTACACCGAAGTCCTCTTTAAGCAGGTTGGCAAACTGGTTGACATGGTGGTAGAGGTCTAAATAGGTGATGGTCTGTACATCCCCTCTGTCCCCCTCAAAGAGTATTGCTGCCTTGTTTTTACGGGCGTTCAGATGACGATCGATACACTGGGTAGTAACATTTAGCTTACCCCCGTCAAACCATTTGACAAAAGGCATGTCGGATTCATCCAATACCTTTGTAAAGGGTTCGATCCAGTCGATCTTCTCTTTGGCATAATCCCCCCAGAAGCCCTCATAGTTGTCCTGGGCTTTTTGGCAAAGGGCATGATACTCATCCATGCTCTTGATACGTGCGTCCTTGGCAAAGTCTGGATTGGGTTGAAATACGGGTTTGGTACTTGTTTCGCTCATAATTGATCCTGTAGTAACATCTAAGTGTCGAAATGATAGCCCAGCGGCTTTATAATTGTGTTAATTGTAACAGCAAAGAAGTAAGTTTAGCTTAGTTTCAGCTGGGGAAGGCGGAGGAGGGCGGTAAAACGGTAAAAAAGAAACAGCGCGCCTTAGTGCGCTGCCGCTCCTTCTGAACCGATTCCTGTTTCAGAACGGATAAATTGATGTTCAAAGGCTGCTTCTTCATCTCCGGCCCGCTGGCTCTTATCGGTGATAGAAAAGAGATATATCCCGACAAAGGCCGTGATGACCGAGAAGAGAGCCGGGTATTTGTACGGGAAGATGGCTTCGGCATTACCCAGAATCTGAACCCAGACGATCGGTCCTAAAATTACCAGGATAACGGCGGTCAGTAGACCCATGCTTCCGCCGATCAGAGCTCCTCTGGTGGTAAGTCTGGACCAGTAAATCGAGAGGAAAAGGATGGGGAAGTTAGCGGAGGCTGCAATCGCAAAGGCAAGTCCGACCATAAAGGCGATATTTTGCGCCTCAAAGGCGATGCCCAGGAAGATCGCGGCAATACCTAGGGCTACTGTCGCGATCTTGGAGACACGCATCTCCTGTTTCTCATCGTGACTTCCATCGGAAAAGACATTGGCGTAAAGGTCATGGGAGATAGCCGAGGCTCCCGCCAGCGTAAGCCCCGATACCACGGCCAGGATAGTTGCAAAGGCAACAGCCGAGATAAATCCCAGAAAGAGGTCTCCTCCGACAGCATGCGAGAGGTGAATGGCAGCCATATTGTTCCCGCCGATGAGGGCTTTTCCGGCTTCAAGGTATTGAGGATTGGTAGAAACAAGGACGATGGCACCAAAACCGATGATAAAGGTCAGCATGTAAAAATAACCGATGAAGCCTGTTGCAAAGAAGACGGATTTACGTGCCTCCTTGGCATTGGAAACGGTGAAAAAACGCATCAGGATATGAGGCAGTCCGGCCGTACCGAACATCAGGGCAATCGCCAGAGATATCGCGGATACGGGATCAGAGATAAGACCTCCCGGTGCCATGATCTCCAGGCCTTGAGGATGTACGTCAACCGCTTTGGCAAAGAGTGTTTCAAAAGAGAAATCCATCTGGCTCATGACCATAAAAGCCATGAATGTGGCTCCTGAAAGTAGCAAAACTGCTTTAATGATCTGTACCCAGGTAGTCGCAAGCATCCCTCCAAAGGTGACATACAAGATCATCAATACACCGACCAGGATAACGGCAATCTCATACTCCAGTCCAAAGAGCAGTTGGATCAACTTGCCCGAACCGACCATCTGGGCGATTAGATAGAGGGTAACCGTGGCGATGGCTCCAAAGGAGGCAAGGATACGGATGGGTTTTTGGCTCAGACGGTAGGAGGCAACATCGGCAAAGGTGAACTTTCCAAGATTGCGCAGTTTCTCTGCAACCATAAACAAGATGATCGGCCAGCCGACAAGAAAGCCGATCGAGTAGATCAGTCCGTCATATCCATTGGCATATACAAGAGCCGAGATACCAAGAAAAGAGGCGGCAGACATATAATCACCGGCAATGGCAAGACCGTTTTGAAAACCGGTGATCCCTCCGCCGGCAGTATAGAAGTCTTTGGCCGTAGCCGTACGTTTGGCAGCCCAGTAGGTGATCACAAGGGTGGCTGCGACAAAGATGACAAACATGACAATCGCCGGGATGTTCAAGGCCTGCTTTTCAACCTCACCGGTTAATGCGTCTGCAAAAAGAGGAAGTGTCATGAGACAAAGCAATAGAAGTCTAGTCATGTGCTACTCCTACATCATCTTTGAGACGGTTCAAAATCGCATCAAACTCATGATTGGCTTTTTTGACATAAATACCGGTCAGAGCAAAGGCGATCAGAATGATACCTATACCAACCGGTATGCCCAAGGTCGTGACACTTCCTTCAAAAAGCGGGTTGGCAAAGACTTCGGGAGCATAGGCCAGGGTGAGGATAAAACTAAAATAGATGATCAGTGTGATCATACTCAGAAGAAGAGAGAAGCGTCTTCGTCGTTTTACGAGTAGCTGAAATTCCGGATCAGCCTTGATGGTGTCATATATATCTGCGTACATAATAATCCTTTGGCGAAAATATACCATAGAAGGATTTAAGTATGCTTAGCCGGATCTTAGTTCAGTTTCAAGAATTCCAGCTTGGAGGCAGGTGAGTTCAGATAGGCACTGAAGGCATTGATATCCAGGGGCTCTGAGAAGTAAAATCCCTGAATGATCGAACAGCCGTTTCTCTTTAAAAATTCCAGCTGTTCAATGGTCTCGACCCCTTCGGCGATGACTTCAAGGTCCAGATTGTGTGCCAGGGAGATGATGCTTTTAGCAATGGCGCAGTCTCCATCGCAGTCTGGAGTATCGGTAATAAAAGACTTGTCGATCTTGAGGGTGTGAATAGGCAGGGTCTTGAGGTAGTTCAACGAAGAGTATCCTGTCCCAAAATCATCGATGGAGAGTTTGATCCCCATCTCTTCAAGCTCCTGTAATACCAACTGACTTTTACGGCTCTGTTTGATCAGCATATTCTCGGTGAACTCAAGTTCAATAGATGCGCTGGTGATAGCGTTTTTCTTCAGCTGTTCAGCAATGAGCTGGGGAAGATTTTGATGGAGTATCTGGGAGGAAGAGATATTCAGACTGATGCAGAGGTCATTATCAAAATCATGTTTAAGGTGGGCAATATCCTGACAGACCTGTTCGATGACCCATTTGCCAATTTCATTGATTAGGCTGCTCTCTTCGGCAATGGGGATAAAAATGGCGGGAGAGACGCTTCCAAGTTCTGCTTGATCCCAGCGTAAAAGGGCTTCTGCTCCGATAGTCTTTTTGGTATTAATATCAATTTTGGGTTGGTAATCGATACGAAATTCTCTATTGTTTACGGCGTAATGGAGTTTGGTCTCAATGTCATGACGTTCCAATATCTCTTCATGCATCTGCGAAGTGAAAAATTGATAATTGTTTTTTCCTCTGGATTTGGCCGTGTACATGGCGGTATCCGCATAAGAGAGCAGGGTCTGCTCATCCTGTGCGTCTTTGGGGTAGATACTGATACCGATACTCGTACCGATAAACATTTCGTGTTCGTTGAAGCTAAAGGGCTTTTCCAGGAGTGCTATAACCTTGGTGGCCAACGAAGCGATCTCTTCATCCGTGTAGGCATGGTTGACAAGAATGACAAATTCATCTCCTCCCAGACGGGCAATACTGCTATGCGTGTTCAAGAGACTTTTGAGGCGAGAGGATGCCGCAATCAACAGTTTGTCCCCCATAGCATGTCCAAGAGTGTCATTGATGATCTTGAAGTTGTCAAGGTCAAGAAACAGCAGAGCCATACGGGTGTTTTCTTCCTGAGAGAGTCTTAAAGAACGTTTGAGTTCTTCTTTGAACATATGACGGTTTGCCAGGCCGGTGAGTGGATCAAAGTTTGCCAATTGGTAGAGCCGTTTTTCCGTCTCTTCCCTCACACGATTCTCTATCTTTAATTCCTCATTGGAATGTTCCAATTCCTCTTTGGCATGACTAAGGTGATCCGCGAGATCGTGGTTAAGATATTGGGTTTTGAGGGATTCAAGGATAGAACGGTTGACGCGCAGTAAGCTGGCGGTCATAACAGTGTAATAGACGATACCCACGAGTGCTAATAGCACCAGAAGATCAGGAAGGGTTGACGCCCTATATAAAAAAGGAAGAATAATAGGCAGAGAATAGAGGAGAAAAGCCAGGGCATGGGTAGAATATACTGCGACCGCACCGGCTATCATAGACGCGAGCAGGAAGAAACTCAAAGCCTGTGAAGGGAGGTCATGATAGGGGAAAATAATCAGGATACTTGAGCCAAAAAGTGTACCGGATAAGAAAATGCCCAGAAGGATAGGTGTTTCGTGTTGCAATAGCGGGGAGTCGGAGTTCTTGACCCTGTACAGATGGATGATACGTAGGGCTGAAAGGATTAAAATGGCGCTTATCCAGGCCATAGCATAGTCCCTGTTGACATGATCGATGACCAGATAGCATAAAAATAGACTGACGGCGACGGTACTAAACAGTGATGATGGCAGATTTTGTACCAGGGTATCAAGACGGGCCTCTTGAATCCTTGTATCGAGTTTGGATTTAAACATAATGCGCGAATTCTATCATAAAATAATATAAAATAACAATCTTTCCTGAAGCATAAAATTTACGATTAGAATGATGTGCTTAAGGAATTTTGATTATAATTTCACACATAATAAAGGAGAGGGTAACCTAGCCCTGTCCGTAAAACTAAATTGACGAGGATATAACTCATGGCGTTAAAAACATATGATTACTCCGCAGAAGAGATGGCAGCATTTCAATGGGCAAAGATGACAACATCAAAGGGTGTTATCTGGTTAAAACTGTATGGTGATGAGACACCAAATACGGTGGCAAATTTCGCAAGTTTGGCAAATGACGGGTATTACGACGGATTGAATTTTCACCGTGTTATCCCAGGTTTTATGGCGCAGGGTGGTTGTCCGCACGGTACGGGTACAGGCGGACCTGGATACGCTATCGCATGTGAGACGTCAAAAAATACTTCCAAACATAGAAGAGGTGCTTTATCAATGGCTCACGCAGGACCAAATACGGGTGGAAGCCAGTTTTTTATCACCTTTGTAGATACACCGCACCTTGATGGTGTTCATACGGTCTTTGGCGGCATTGAAGTAGATGATGCAGACTCTTTTGCAACCCTTGATGCGATTCAGGGACAAGACAAGATCGAAAAAGTCGAAATTCTGGCAGAAAGATAAGCCATGTTAGTCCATATCTGTTGTAGTGTCGATTCGCATTTTTTTCTTGAAAAGCTACAGCAGGACTATCCCGACGAAAAACTCGTCGGCTTCTTTTATGATCCAAATATTCATCCTTATTCAGAATATAGACTGCGTTATTTGGATGTTCAAAGAAGCTGTAAGCGACTTGGTATAGAGCTTTTGGAAGGCGAGTATGACTTCGAGACCTGGATGGATATGGTCCGTGGTCTGGAGAAAGAGCCGGAAAAGGGTGCCCGTTGTGAGGTCTGTTTTGACCGACGGTTTGATGTGTCTGCTCATAAAGCATTGGAACTTGGAGAGAAAAAGATCACGACAACCTTATTGGTTTCCCCTTTAAAATCCCAAGAACAGCTCAAACGTGTCGGCGACGCCTTTTATGAAAAAAACGGAGTTGAGTTTATTGCCGTAGATTACCGATCAGGGGGAGGATCTCAGGATCAAAGCCGTGTGACCAAAGAAGAGCAGCTGTACCGTCAGGATTATTGCGGCTGTATCTACGGACTGAGTATGCAGCGCGAACAGCAGGACAAACTGATGGACGAGATGTTTTCTCCTATCGGGGGGCAGATCCTGCCGGCTTCCATTGAACAGCGTCTTGAACTCTATCAACGTCGTATGGATTACGAGGATGAGGGTATAGCCTATGAGCTGGTCCGTGAAAAGTTCTTGAACTACCGTCAATATACCCTTAAAGTGAGTGTTGCCAAACAGAGTATTCCTGCTCATGCTCTGATCTATTCGACCCTGCCGCGCAAAAAGGCAAACGGGCGTATTGAAAAATCGGTGCAGAATGTACATTTTATGAACCGTGAAGAGGCCAAGTTTATTACCCTGGAGTATTTCAATGAGTTGGCTAAGAGCAGCTTTTCAAGTGTCAAAGAGATGATCTTTAATCCTTTGGATGTCGAACGTGAGATAGAGGTTCGTCAACAGCTTTCCAACTCGCCTTATGATCTTAGTCCGATCATTGTTGTTGATGAGATCAAAGAGGGAAAGATCGACCTTTATCTGGATGCACAGACTTATGAGGATAATAAAGAGTACCTTTTCTTGTCCTGATAGGTTTTTACATGCACTCTCTGACGTGAAAGAGACGTAGCCGGGATTCTGGTATATCTTCCAACTTATCTGCCTGCTCAGTGTATACATGATAGCGCTTTTCATCTTCATCATAGGCTACCTTATAGTGTTTACCCTTTTGAGGCGTAAGGATAAATGAGATCTCCCCATAACTCTCCAGCGTGTATCTGACATGAACCTGTAAAGGCTTCTCTGCTGCTATTTTTACCACACGGCTGGAGGTCTGGGTATCGGTAACAAGGTGACCGAGGGATGTCATGCCCTGACAAGCCTTTGAATAATCCGACAACTCTGCAAAAAAATAATCAGACTCCTTGGCATTCTGGGCGACTAACTGTAATGTTGCATAGTTATCCCCTCTGACATCCTGATAATGACTCACACAGCCCGAAAAGAGCAGGGCAAAGAGAAGACTTATAAAAACATGATTTCTTAAACTCATTGACACTCTTTTTCATCATAATCGGAAAGACGTTCAGGGGGGATTCGCAAGATCTGTTCACCCTCTTTCATGTAAGCGTCATATTCGGACAGAGTCTTAAAGAAACTGATCTCTTTTTTGGCATATTCAAAGATATAGTGCTTGTTCTTTTGAGGTTTGAGAACATAATTGGTGTATTCGGTATAGGTGGAGTTCCCGCTCTCGACAACATAGGCCAGGTAAATACGAAGAGGTTTTTCAACGGGGATCTTCGCAACACGGCTTGGGGTGTCACTATCGGTCTCGATAATCCCCAGAGTCACAGGCTCTTTACACCCCTTGGAAATATCATACAAGATCGCATAATAGTCATCGGCGAAGATCAGGGTCTCACTTTTGGGTACCAGTTGCAAGGTGGCGTAGTTTTTGGATTTGACGTCTTCATAACGCTTCACCCCGCAACCTAGAAAAAGAGTTAGTATACTTAAGCTAAGGAGAATAGATAGCGGTGTTTTCATGATGTGCCTTTGGAAAGTGGAAGTGCTCAATGCTACTTCAAAACGGATAATCAAGGGTAAATGATACTATCACATTTAAGTGATGACTGAGAAAGAATCCTGCGAACTTTAGCTTCTATTTATAGCTTCAGGGCTACACTTAGAGAATTATTTGCATAAGGGTGTAGATGTTAAGTATTGCTTCATTTATCAAACTGTTAAAAGAGTCCTTTCGAGACCTGATGCCGATTATTCTGGTGATCATCTTTTTTCAATTGGCTATTATTCAAAGTGTCCCTGAACATTGGGTCAGCACAGCTATTGGTCTGTTGATTGTTGCTATCGGTCTGGCAGTTTTCCTGCTGGGACTGGAAGTGGGAATCTTTCCTGTAGGCGAGAAACTGGCCAGTGATTTCGCCCATAAGGGATCTACCTTTTGGATCATTCTGTTCGCCTTTATGATCGGTTTTGGTACGACGGTAGCCGAGCCGGCACTTTTTGTCATCGCCGAAAAGGCAGCGGCGATCAGTTGCGGACGTATTGATGCGACGACCCTTAGAATGGTTGTTGCCTTTTCCGTAGGCTTTGCCATCGTACTTGGTGTGTGGCGTATTATCAAAGGGCATCCTATTCATTTTTATATCATTGCCGGATACATTCTGGTCGTGGCCTCGACGGCATTTTCGCCTAAAGAGATCGTGGGACTGGCTTTTGACCTCGGAGGTGTAACGACTTCTACGGTAACGGTTCCCTTGGTAGCAGCATTGGGAATAGGTCTGGCATCGACGATCAAGGGTAGAAATCCGGTTTTAGACGGTTTTGGTCTGATCGCCTTTGCCTCTTTGACGCCGATGATTTTTGTGCAGTTTTACGGGATCTTTGTATATGAGTTTGTCCAGGCCAGTGAGAGTATGCTTCCTATCGCGACAGAAGTGGTACCTGAGGTGTGTGAATCTTCCTTTAGTTACCATCTACAGCCCCTGGAGCTTCTTCTTGGACTGTTGAATGTGGTGACGGATGTTTTGCCGATTTTGGGCGTGATCTTTTTCTTTCAGTATGTAGTGCTTAAAAAGCCCGTAGAAAATATTAAAAATGTGCTGGTAGGCTTCGCTCTGGTGGTCTTGGGACTTGATGCCTTTATTATCGGTCTGGAGATGGGTCTGTTCTCTTTGGGAGAGACCATGGCCTTTGAACTGACCAAAAATGACAGTACCTGGATCATCTACAGTTTTTCCTTTGCCATAGGATTTTCAACGACCATGGCGGAACCTTCGCTGACGGCAATCGCCAAAAAGGCCAAGGAGATCAGTGACGGGAAGATCAATGACTTTGTACTGCGTCTGTTTGTCGCTTTTGGAGTGGCGATCGGTATTGCCCTGGGAGCCTACCGTATTGTAAACGGGGGAGAGATCGTCTATTACATCATGGCTGGGTATATGTTTGTAATTGCACTCACCTTTATCGCACCAAAATACATCATCCCTATTGCATATGACAGTGGCGGAGTGACGACTTCTACGGTAACGGTTCCATTGGTAGCGGCCCTTGGGCTGGGACTGGCGACCAATATTCCGGGCCGGGATCCTCTGATCGACGGGTTTGGACTGATCGCTTTTGCTTCTTTGTTTCCAATGCTGACCGTCATGGCCTATGGGGTCATCACGGAACGTATGGGTATTCAGGGACGTCACGAGCGTCAGGCTATTCAACTGGGCGAACTGCAGCATGCCATTGAACATGCCCATGATATGGGTCTGTCCACGGTTAATGTCTATGGAACCGATAAACGTCACTCCTATCAGGTGCCCTTTTCTGCCGTACATGTTATCGTCCCAACAGAGAAAGAAGAAGAAGCTTTAATGGCAGCCAGAGAAGCCGGTGCAAAAGGGGTTACGATCATGCAGGCGCACGGTATGGGACTGGATAAAATGGAAAACTTTTACAACCGTCTGCAGGATGATCCGAGTGATTCAAACCTGATGTTTATTACTCCGACAAAAAGTGTGGACAAGATCATAATGAATATTATGGAAAAGCTTGATCTGATCGAAGGCGGTGCCGGTATCACCTATGCTTATCCTATCTCGCATATCAAAGGTGTTACCCTTAAAATGACCGATCTTTAGGGAGCTTTCCTCCCTGAGAATTCTCTTTTTTCACATATATAAAAAAATAATAGACGATTAACCTAAGTTTTGTTAAAATAGCCAAATTTTATAAAAAGGCTATACCCCTATGATGGACGTTGTAGAAATTCAGAAAATATTACCACATAGATATCCTCTCCTATTGATCGACAGAGTGACGGACATTGTTGATAATGAGAAACTTTTAGGTTATAAGAACGTAAGTATCGGTGAGCAGGTGTTTGAAGGGCACTTCCCCGGACATCCGATCTACCCGGGAGTGATGATCCTTGAAGGTATGGCTCAGGCCGGCGGTATTCTTGCATTCAAAAGCATGGATATGACCGAAGAAGAAGCGGCTGAGAAAGTTGTTTATTTTATGAGTATTGACAAGGCGAAATTCCGTAATCCGGTACGTCCAGGTGACAGACTTGAGTATGAGATTTCCGTGATCAAGCACAAGGGTGCGATCTGGTTACTTCAAGGCAAGGCCTATGTAGACGGGAAACTGGTCTCCGAAGCTGAACTCAAAGCTATGGTTGTAGATAAGTAGTCTCCATGGGTATGATATCTGACAAGGCCATAATCGAAGAGGGCGCTGTTATCGGCGAAAATGTTTCCATCGCACCCTATGCGTTTGTCTCTTCGGAGGCGGTGATCGGTGAAGGTACGACGATCGCACAGGGTGCTTGTATCTACGGGAAGACGACCATCGGAAAGAACAACCGTATCTTCTCTCATGCAGTGATCGGTTCGGCTCCGCAGGATCTGAAATATAACGGTGAAGAGGTGGAGTTGATCATCGGTGATGATAATACTATCCGTGAGTTCACCCTCTTTAACCCGGGAACGGCAGGGGGCGGATCAAAGACTATCATCGGTTCGCATAATCTGTTTATGGGCTATGTACATGTGGGGCATGATTGTATTATCGGTTCGCACTGTATCTTCGCCAATGCAGCGACAATCGCCGGACATGTAGAGATCGGTGATCATGTGGTGATCGGCGGGATGACTCCGGTGCACCAGTTCGTACATATCGGTGATTATGCCATGGTGGCGGGTGCTTCGGCACTCTCCCAGGATGTACCGCCTTTTTGTATGGCAGAGGGAAATCGTGCGGGATTACGCGGTCTGAATCTGACGGGGCTGCGCCGTAAACTTGAAAGAGATGATATCAATGAGCTGAAATCTGCTTACAGAGAGCTCTTTGAGAAGGGTCGTCCGCTTAAAGAGGCTGCTCAGGAAATCATTGATAGCACCAATAGCCATCATGTGAAAGAGTTGGCAAACTTCGTGATCAAGACCAAGCGTGGTATAGCATTTGAAAGGAAGGGCGAATGATTCATAGAAACTGTAGCTTTTGTGAAGCGATCGAGACGGAGGAAAACCCTCTAATTGCAGGAAATGGTGTTTATATCTGTAAAAACTGTGTGATCTCAGCCTATCGCATCATGTTTGGGGATGATATCGTTGAAGGCGAAGAAGCCTCAACAGCTCCGGTACATGATGGAAAGTTGATGACGCCAAAAGAGATGAATGCTTTCTTAGGTGAGTATGTAATCGGACAGGAAAATGCCCGCAAACTTCTCGCTGTAGCGGTGTATAACCATTACAAGCGTATCTTTAAACAGCATGAGATCGAAGAGGATGAGACAGAGATTGCCAAGTCGAATATCCTTTTAATCGGACCGACAGGTTCAGGTAAGACGCTCCTAGCGCAGACGATTGCGCGTATTCTGAATGTGCCTTTGGCCATTGCCGATGCGACTTCACTGACGGAAGCGGGGTATGTGGGTGAAGATGTGGAAAATATCCTTACACGCCTGTTACAGGCTGCTGATGGGGATGTGGAGCGTGCGGAGCAGGGGATCTTGTTCATCGATGAGATCGACAAGATCGCCCGTATGAGTGAAAACCGTTCCATTACTCGTGATGTTTCCGGTGAAGGTGTTCAGCAGGCATTGCTGAAGATCATCGAGGGGGCGCAGGTCAACCTTCCGCCAAAGGGTGGTCGCAAGCATCCGAATCAGGAATTCGTCTCTATGGATACCTCTGGAATTCTCTTTATCTGCGGTGGAGCCTTTGACGGGATGAAAGATATCCTTAAACGTAAACAAGGTGCCAATGTACTTGGATTCGGACATGAGAAGAAATCCAAGGACGAGCAGGAACCGACCTACGATATGGTCGAGCCGGATGATCTGGTACAGTATGGACTGATCCCCGAATTGATCGGCCGTTTACCAATTATCGCTACACTTAGCGAGATCGAAGAAGAGGCGATGGTACAGATCCTGACAGAGCCTAAAAACTCCTTGACGCGTCAATACAAAAAACTCTTTGCTATTGACGATGTGGAGTTAAACTTTGAAGAAGATGCCCTAAAAGCGATCGCGAAAAAGGCGATTGAGCGTAAGACGGGAGCCCGCGGTCTTCGATCGATTATGGAAGAGATGATGATTGACGTGATGTATGAGCTTCCGGAGTATGCAGGATATGAAGTCATCATCACCAAAGAGATGGTAGAAGAGGGTGAAAAGCCGATCTACATCAAAAACAACAAGAAAAAAATAGCGTAGGAAAGAAATGATTTTTAATAAATTTGTAGGACTTTTTTCAAGTGATCTCTCTATTGACCTGGGGACAGCAAATACCCTGGTCATAGCTAAAGGTAAAGGGATCATTATCAATGAGCCTTCTGTGGTTGCGGTAAAGACGGAACGTTTTGGTCACCAAAAGGTATTGGCAGTGGGTAGAGAAGCCAAGGAAATGGTGGGTAAAACACCGGGTAATATCAAGGCGATTCGTCCGATGAAAGACGGGGTCATTGCAGACTTTGACATGACGGAAAAAATGATCCGTAAGTTTATTCAAAAAGCCCATGGACGTTCAGCGCTAATTTCTCCGCGTATCATTATCTGTGTACCTTACGGTTTGACTCAGGTCGAGCGTAAGGCGGTACGTGAATCGGCACTTTCCGCCGGTGCCCGTGAGGTTTTCTTGATTGAAGAGCCTATGGCAGCAGCAATCGGTGCGGGTATTGACATCCGTGAGCCTCAGGGTAACCTTGTCGTTGACATCGGCGGTGGTACGACAGAGATCGGTGTGGTCTCTCTGGGTGGTCTGGTCCTTTCCAAGTCTATCCGCGTAGCGGGGGACAAGATCGATCAGGCAATCGTGGATTATGTCAAGCGTAAGTATAATCTTCTGATCGGTGAGCGTTCTGCAGAAGAGATCAAGATCGCGATCGGTACGGCCATGCCTCTGGATGAGGAACTAACGATGATTGTCAATGGACGTGACCAGGTGGAAGGACTTCTGAGTTCGATTGAACTCACCAGCGAGGACGCACGTGAAGCGATGCGTGATCCCCTTAAAGAGATCGGCGAAGCCCTGCGTGATGTCCTTGAAATCATGCCTCCTGACCTTGCCGGTGATATCGTCAATCACGGTATTATCCTCACCGGAGGGGGGGCACTGATCCGTCAGCTTGACAAATTCCTCTCAGAACTTATTAAAATTCCTGTGTATGTCGCGGATGAGCCGCTTCTGGCAGTTGCCAAAGGAACGGGACGTGCGCTAGAGGAGATCGATCTGTTACAGGAATTGTTCGAGCATGAATAGAGAGCTGGTTGGTTTTCTTTTTATCGCCTTTGGGGTTCTCATCGGTGTATTAAAGTTTACCAACTGGGTCCAGGATCCTTTTATCGGGGCACTTAACAGTGTCAAAAGTTTCTATCACGCCAGTGTGGAAAGTGTCAATAACTCCATTGACGAGCATTTTGATCAGCAAGATACGATTATCAGGCTTCGTGCTGAAAATAAGAAATATCAAGAAAACCATCTGTTGGCCCAGGAGTTTGCCGTCGAATTGAACAGCATGTTCAAAGAGCATAATTCGGATTTAAAGATCTCTCCCAAGGTTCAGCTGGTCAAGACCCTCTCCTATACCAAATTCGGAGATATCAATCGTATCTGGCTGGATATGAAAGACTTCAACAGTTCAAAGGTCTATGGCCTGGTCAGTCAGGGAGTGAGTGCGGGTATAGTGACCTTTAAACATGGTCAACCTATGGCTCTTTTGAATTCGGATTATAAATGCTCCTATACGGTGTTTATAGGGAAAAAGCGTGCACCGGGGATCGTCCATGGTAAAAACAGCAAGGAGATGGTGGTTGAGTTTATTCCCAACTGGATCAAACTTGAAGTGGGGGATGAGGTCTATACCAGTGGACTGGATAATCTCTTCTTCTCCGGGCTTAAGGTAGGAAAGGTACTTGAGATCACCCAGTCACAAGGCTTTCAAAACGCACGTATCGAGCCCTATTTTGACGTAACGCAACCGGATTATTTTCATGTGATTATGAAGCGGTATTAGATGGCGAGTGTCCTTGATCTTCTAACTCAGCTAATAGAAAAGACGAAATCGCTTGAAGCGGAAAATCGACTCTTGAAAGAGGAGCTGAAAAAGCTAGATGGCAAGGAGAAGCCGGGTGCCAAAGGGAGCAAAAAGACATCTAAAAAAGAGTCTACACCTTCCCTGTTTTAGCCTCTTGTTGAAGTACTCAAAAGCACTGCTTATAATTTTTATCATATATTATTCTTTTTACATCAATCTCATCCATTTTTAAGTGCTTAAGCGCTATAATCTACAAATTTTTTTATGAACATTTATTAAAGGGTCCTAATGCCAAAAAGAGACGATATAAAAACCATTTTACTGATCGGTTCAGGACCGATCATTATTGGGCAAGCCTGTGAGTTTGATTACTCCGGAACACAAGCGGTTAAAACCCTTAAAGAGCTTGGATATCGTGTAGTACTTATCAACTCTAATCCTGCGACTATTATGACTGACCCTGAGTTTGCAGATAGAACCTATGTGGAACCGATCACGCCGGAGATTATTGCACAGATCATCAAAAAAGAGAACGTGGATGCGATCTTGCCGACGATGGGTGGACAGACGGCACTGAATGCAGCAATGACGATGTATGAGCAGGGGATGCTTGATGGTATTGAGTTCCTTGGCGCAAATCCGGAAGCGATCACCAAGGGTGAAGACAGACAGGCCTTTAAAGAGGCAATGGTCAAGATCGGTATGGATCTTCCTCACTCCCGTTATGCCTATAATATGGACGAAGCACTTGCCGCAGCGGAAGAGATCGGTTTTCCTATTATTATCCGTGCTTCATTTACCCTGGCCGGAGGCGGTTCGGGAGTCGCTTATAACATCGATGAGTACAAGGTGTTGGCTCAGCGCGGTCTGGATGAAAGTCCGATCTCGGAGATTTTGGTCGAAGAGTCTCTGCTCGGATGGAAAGAGTATGAGATGGAGGTTATCCGTGACAAAGAAGATAACTGTATTATCATCTGTTCCATCGAGAACTTCGATCCGATGGGAGTACATACCGGTGACTCCATTACGGTAGCGCCTGCTTTGACACTGACGGATAAAGAGTATCAACGTATGCGTGATGCTTCCTTTGATATCCTGCGTGAGATCGGTGTAGATACGGGTGGATCTAATGTACAGTTCTCCGTCGATCCAAAGACCGGCCGTATGATCGTTATCGAGATGAATCCTAGGGTTTCCCGCTCTTCGGCACTTGCATCAAAAGCAACCGGATATCCGATTGCCAAGGTGGCGACTTTATTGGCGGTAGGATACACCCTGGATGAGATCAAAAATGATATTACGGGTACAGCGGCTTCTTTTGAGCCGGTGATCGATTATGTGGTTACCAAGGTACCGCGTTTTACCTTTGAGAAGTTCCCGGAAGCTGACAGTACATTGACAACGGGAATGAAGTCTGTGGGTGAGGCGATGGCCATTGGACGTACTTTTAAAGAGTCTTTTCAGAAGGCATTGTGTTCGCTTGAAGAGGGATATAGCGGTTTTGACTGTGTCGAAGGGGATATGGATTTTATCAAGCATGAGATCCGTCGTCCCAATGCCAAGCGTATGTTATATGTGGCAGAGGGCTTCCGTCGCGGTTTGAGCCATGAAGAGATCTTTGATCTGTGTAAGATCGATCCATGGTTTTTATATCAGCTTGAAGAGATCGTGGCCCTTGAAAAGAGCATGGATATTGACATGCTTAATGATGAGGCACGTTTTAGAAAAGCTAAGACAGATGGTTTCTCCGACAAAAAGATCTCTCAGCATATCAATCGAAACTCCAATATCTCTCAGACGGAGAATGATGTCTACAACGCCCGTAAACGCCTTGGAATCCATCTGGAGTATAATGAAGTAGATACCTGTGCAGCGGAGTTTGAATCCCTGACGCCATACTTGTACTCTACGACGAACGTGACCAAGCTTCCAAATGTGACAAACCGTGTGGATGAGACGAAGAAAAAGGTGATGATCCTTGGCGGCGGGCCAAACCGTATCGGACAGGGAATCGAATTTGATTACTGTTGTGTACATGCGGCCTTTGCTCTTAAAGAGATGGGCATAGAAAGTATCATGTATAACTGTAATCCGGAAACGGTTTCAACGGATTATGATACGTCTGATGTACTCTATTTCGAACCGATCGATTTTGAGCACGTACGTGAGGTGATCGAGTATGAACAACCAGACGGGATCATCGTACATTTCGGGGGTCAGACGCCGTTGAAACTGGCTAATCCTTTGACAGCTATCGGTGCAAAGATTGCCGGTACGCCGGCTAAGGTCATCGACCTGGCTGAAGATAGAGAAAAATTTGCCGCCTTCGTAGAAGAGAATGGCCTTAAACAGCCAAACAACGGTCTGGCAACGACAAAAGAGCAGGCGGTGGCGATCGCTGAAGAGTTGACTTATCCGGTACTGGTGCGCCCTTCTTTTGTATTGGGTGGTCGTGCAATGCGTATCGTCTATAACGAAGAGGAATTGCGTACCTATATGGACGAAGCGGTTTCTGTTTCCAATGATGCTCCGGTACTAGTTGATAAATTCCTGGATCAGGCGGTAGAACTGGATGTAGATGCGATCTGTGATGGTACGGATGTTTATATCGGTTCGGTCATGCAGCATATTGAAGAAGCGGGTATTCACTCCGGGGATTCAGCCTGTTCACTTCCACCGGTAAACCTTTCGGATGAGCTGAAAGTACAGGTCGAACAGCAGACCCGTACCATTGCTATGGGACTTGGGGTAATCGGCCTTTTGAATATCCAGTATGCGATCTATCAAAATGAGATTTACCTGATCGAAGTTAACCCACGTGCTTCACGTACCGTTCCGTTTGTCTCCAAGGCAACCGGTATTCCATTGGCCAAGGTGGCTACACGTGTCATGCTCGGAGATAGTCTGCGTAATGCTCTGGAGTTTTATGATCATTATAAGGTGGTGATTGAGGAGAATGGTCTGTTGAAACCAAAACTTAAAGAGCATATTGCCCTTAAAGAAGCGGTATTCCCGTTTAATAAGCTGTATGGTGCTGACCTGGTTCTGAGTCCTGAGATGAAATCTACCGGCGAAGTCATGGGTATCTCTAAAAACTTCGGTACCTCCTTTGCCAAGTCCCAGATGGCAGCAGGAAATATTATTCCGACCGAAGGAAAATGTTTCCTTTCCTTCATCGATATGGATAAGGAACATGCTCCGGAAATCGCCCGTGGTTTGGCAGCAAACGGTATCAAGCTGATCGCGACCAAAGGAACAGCCGAGGTGATCAATGCAGCAGGTATTGAGTGTGAATCTGTTCTAAAAATCTCTGAAGGGCGTCCGAATATCGAAGATGTGATGACCAATGGGGAGATCGCCTTGGCGATCAATACTTCAGATAATAAGACAGCCAAGGAAGATGCCGTGAAGATCCGTCAGATCGTATTGCGTCGAAGTATTCCGTACTTTACCACCCTTTCAGCGGCAAGAGCAGCTATCGAGGCCCTTGGACAGATGAAAAATGAGCACTGGAATGAACCGGTTCCTCTCCAAGATTACCTTGACTGATAAACCGTCTCACCCCTTAGCCAAGAAAGTCTTCTTGGTACAGACCGATACCACTGTCGGTTTTCTTTCCCAGGATCATACCAAGCTGGCACAGATCAAAGAGCGTCCGGTGGATAAGCCCTTTGTAGAAGTGACTTCTTCATTAAAAAACCTAAAGCAGATGACACGTGTGCCAAATGCCCACAAAAACAGGGTCAGAAGGGCAAGAAAAAGTACCTTTGTCCATGCCAATGGCCGAGCTGTACGGGTGGTCAAAGATGATGTCCACGCACAATTTATCAAACCCTTTAAATGGTTTTATTCTACCTCTGCCAATGAGAAGTCATTGGCCTATGAAGAGGGTTTTGCCTTTGATAATTCCGATATAATCGTAGAGAGTAGAGAAGGTTTGTTTGAGGGTGAGGCCTCGACAATCTCTAAGCTGTACAGAACAAAGTTAAAAAGGTTGAGATGATGGCAACAAAATTAATAACGGCATTGATAGCGGGAATGTTTTTTACGTTCTTTCTGGACTTTTTCTTTATTTTAGGGCTCTTTTTGAACTACATTCAGGCTCAGGGAATAGACGTATATTATAACGTGCTGTTTGCGGATCATCAATCCTTTCTTCTGTTTGTTGTTGGGGTGCTCTTTTTTGGTTATCTGTTTGTCTTTTTTAAGAATATGAAGGTTTCAAGTATTATCTTTGTGCTCTCTCTTATCGCGGTGAATCTGACGCAAATACCGGATGTCGGGAAGTGGGTCGGAGAGATGATCTTCATGCAGGAGAATCAGGTACTTACAGAGGGTAAGCACACTTATATCGGAAAGGTCATTTATGAAGGGCGCCAAAGCCTGTGGTTTTATGATGAGGAACTCCAAGAGATATTGCAATTACCAAAAACAAAAAAGGATATGAATGAGTAAGTTTGAATCATTAGGTTCATCAATAGCATTGGGTAGTATGGGGCTTGTGGTTATGAGTGCCTTAAGCGGTTGTACAGGACAACAGGAACAAGAACCTAAGAATCGCTTTTTGATTATTGAACAAAATGCAGCGGGCAAATACAATGTTATAGAGGAAGTCCCTACCGATGGACCTTCCCGTGCGATTATACGTGAACGTGATGAAAACGGTAGAGTGACTGAAAGGCTGATGAGTGAAGAAGAGATGCGTCAGTTGGCCCAGCAGGAGTATGAAAAGTATCAAAACGGTACCTCTGAGACGATGCAGCACAACCCTGAAGGTATGGGGCTTGCCGGGACGATTTTGGCCGTAGCAGCAGGTTCGCTTCTTGGGAATATGATCGCCAATCAATTGATGGGTAACAAGAACTTTTCTCAAAATGCCGATCGTGTAAACAAGTCGGCTTATCATGCCCAAAAGAGAGCGGCAGCTAAATCGGGATCTAAAAAGAGCTTCTTCTCAAAAAGTGGTACGTCTAAGGGTACGACATCAAGTTGGGGCGGATGATACAGACACGACAGATTCAGCCTATTGATAATAATACCCTGGATGAAATAGGCTTCAGTTGGCATACGGACAGTGATGGAAGCTCTTATGTAGCAGATGAACTGGTACAGATCAGTTCGCAGGAGGCGGAAGCCTATTATAATGCAGCCAATGAGCTGTATGATATGTACGTCACAGCAGCGGAATATGTGATCGAGAATGATCTTTTTTTTGAGATCGGGATTCCTTATAACTTAGTGGAGCTCATTAAACAGTCCTGGGAAAACGATGTACATTGGCATTTGTATGGACGCTTCGATCTTGCAGGCGGTATTGACGGTAAGCCTATCAAGCTGATCGAGTTTAATGCGGATACGCCTACGGGTCTGTTTGAAACGGCGATCGTTCAGTGGGCAATGCTGAAGGTCAATGGCCTGGATGAAGCAAAGCAGTTTAACACGGTATATGAGGCAATTTCGCAAAACTTTAAACGCCTGATTACGATGTTTGATGACCCTGAACTGTTTGAGGAACGTTATGAAGGGTGGAGAATACTCTTCTCCTCTATTGAGGGCCTGGACGAGGATGAAGTGACGACAAGGCTTCTGAAACGAATGGCGGATGATGCGGGATTTATCACGGGATTTGAGTTTTTAGATCAGGTAGCCTTTGATGATGAGAGTATTTGTGATGCCGGTAATCAGGAATACGAATATTGGTTCAAACTCTTTCCATGGGAAGATATTGCCATTGAAGAGGGTGAGCTTGCCTTGATACTTCAAAAGATTATAGAGTCTCAATCGGCGATTATCCTGAACCCGGCGTATACGCTTCTGTTTCAATCCAAGGGAATGCTGAAGATCTTAAAAGATCTGTTCCCTGATTCTCCTTATCTGCTTGAGTGTTCCTATGAACCCCTTGAAGGCAAGGCGTATGTAGAGAAGAAGGTGTTTGGACGTGAAGGTGCCAATACCCGTTTTGTCAACGCCGATGGATCCATCGCCGCACAGACCGAGGGAGAGTATGAACATTATAAATCTGTCTACCAGGAAGCCGTTGATTTTCCTCAGGATGAAGCCGGTAATTATTATCAGGCAGGTGTGTTTTTTGCCTATGAGGCCTGTGGG
>JBFEYO010000024.1:0-20276 GCA_041562075.1 Sulfurimonadaceae bacterium
CTCTTTGTCATCTTTGGGGCGGACTTTACGATGGTGGTGGTAATGCGTACAGCATGGGCACTGGTGTTTGCCGTGTTAGTTAGTCTGTTATATGCCCGAAAAGCAGGTCCTAAAAGGTGAGTTTATCCAGGAGCTTTTGAAAGTTCTTGATGTGGATGTTTTTGCGTGAGACTTCGATGATCCCGTCTTTTTTGAGTTTTTGAATACTTCGGTTGAGTACCTTTCGCACCGTCCCGATCATAGAAGCGATATCTTCGTGCTTAAGGTTGTCGATCACCCGCAGTTGGGGCTGGCCGTTATGGGTCTGGGTAAAACGTGAAAAGAGCTGGATGACCCGCTGGTAGACATCATAAAATGATAGACTGACCGCAAGGTTCTCCATGGATTTGAGCTGATTTGCAAGGTAGCTGTAAAAATAGTGGCGGAACTTCTCATCCTCCAGGATCATCTGTTTGACCTCACTCAGAGGTAGCTGTATAAGATGGGTCTCTTCGAGTACTTCGGAAAGATAGTAGTTGGGTTTTCCGTCCAGCAAAGAGACCACGTCAAACATATCTCCCGAGGAGAGCAGGTAGAGAATCTGTTCTCTGCCGCTGTCGGGGTCAACCTGGAAGATCTTTACCTTTCCTTGCATGACAAAATAGAAATAGTTCTGGGTATCGGTACTGTTAAGGGGATCTTCACCCTTCTCAAAATAGAGGTCCTTTTGCCGGGTGGTGACCAGGGCAGAGGATTGTACCTCGTTGAGGACCAGCTCTTGTATGTTGTCTTCTATCTTTTCAGCCATAATAGCGATTATACAAAAGGGAAGGTTAAAGGCTGATAATCAATTCACACCAGAAGTGTCGGAAGTGCTTTTTTCAAAGAGTAGCACATCCTTGGTCAACTGATGTTGGAGTTCTTGCATCTGAGAAAATGGATTTTGCTCAGGGAGTATCAAAGGATGATGAAACCCCTGAGATGTTTTGACGGATTCCACTCCGAAGGGGGAGGTGTGATGAAGCGTGTGCATCAGATACCATTGGGCGATCAGGATCAATGAAAGCATCGAAACCGCCATATAAATCAGTCTGGTATTATCGGCTTTCATAGAGAACTCCTATTTGATAGAGATATGTTTAGGTTGTGCTTTGGGCAACTTCTGCAAGGTTAGTACCAAGCGCCCGTCTTCATAGGCCGCACTAATGTTTTCCGAATCCACGTTGTCCGGAAGACGATAGTAGCGTTCCAGTTTTCCAAAGCTGCTTTCACAGATATAATAACTCTCTTGGGAGAGCTCATGCTTGTAGTGTCGTATGGCACGGATTCGCAGCATCTCATCTTCTACGGTGATCTCGATATCTTCCTTTGTCACACCGGGCAGATCCACTTCCAGATGAAAGGAACTGTCCTCTTTTTTAGCGAAGTTCGAGAAGGGTAGATGAGAGGCCACCTGATCAAGGACATCGGACACTTTTTTACCGATGACTTCAACACCTTTTCCCAGTTCACGGCTAAGTTCTTTTGTCTGTGCTACTACACTCATCCTATCCTCCTTTTACTTGATAGTAATTGTTTTGACTTTGTCGACCTGGTTTTCAAGTTTTGGGATCGTGATCTCCAGGACACCGTCTACGGACTCGGCATGGATATTTTCTATATCCACATCATCGGGCAGGCTAAAAGAGCGGGTAAAAGAGCCGAAACGACTTTCGATCTTATAGTAGTTTTCCTCTTTCACGTCCTCCTTGGCCTTACGTTCACCGGAGATGATGAGGGTATTTTCTTCGACTTGAAGAGAGATATCCTCTTTTTTGATTCCCGGAAGATCCGCTTCGACGTGATAGGCGAATTCCCCTTCACGGGTATTGATCGCAGGGAGGAAATCGCTTTGCTCCCTGTTTTCATAAGAGCGTTGGTAATCATCCAACAGACTGTTAAGCAGGTTATACCCGCGTGTTAAGCCTCTGGATTGTGTTCTTGGATCATAATGTGTGATAAACATAATAAACTCCTTTTGATACTTGTGATAAAGTATCGATATATTTTTGATACCGTCATTATAGAAAATCTGATGGTGCACTTCTGCCCCCTAGGTAGCACAAGATAAAAAGGTTGCTGATGAAAAATGTATTCTGTATGATATTAATTAGCATGGGTCTGCTGGCAGACACCCTTCCAAAGGGGGCTGTACAGGCTAATATGGATGATATGTACTATCATACGGCACCAAAACCTTTTCCTCCGGTTCCTATGGTTATACTCGAGGGGGAACCATTCAAGGAGGGTATTTATACCTTTCGTATCAAGGTGCCTGCACATCAGAAGATCCCTCTTCACTGGCATAGCAAAGATGAACGGGTCACGTTGATCAAGGGAGAGATCTGCATCGGTTTTTCGGATGAGATGGATTATATCAAGGGCAATTGTATGAAAGAGGGCGGTTTTTATATCAACCCCAAGAATGTCAACCATTATCTATGGACAAAAGATGAAGAGACGATCCTGCAGGTCACTGGAGAGGGAGCCTGGAATATGACGATGGTAAAAAAGCAAGGAGAATAAAATGGCATATGATATAGCAGATAGAGAGAGTATACGGGAGATGGTCTACGCCTTTTATTCCCGTGTACTTAAAGATGATATGTTGGGACCCATGTTTACACGGGTATTAGGTGAAGATATTGACGGAGGCAAGTGGCATGAACATCTACACCGTCTGGATGAGTTCTGGTTGCTGATGATGGTGGGACACTCCTCTTATCAAGGGGATCCTACCCCGGCCCATGCTTTTATCGGGCAGTTGACACCTGAGAGTTTTGAGCGTTGGCTGGAGATCTTCAAAGAGGTGGTCGAAGAGATGTTTATTCCCGAGATTTCGCAGAAGTTTTATAAAAAAGCCCAGATCGTTGCTGCCCAGCTTCGAGAGAACCTGGGAGTGGATGACGATGAGGACGATGATTGGTAAATCGTACTATCGTACTAGTTCTTGATAATTTTTTAGGAGGATGGGATCTTCAATAGATCCGTGGTGATGTACCTGTTTGTATATCCCGTTTACTCTTTTATAGACACGGCTCGTGCGAATGGCCAGTTCAAGCCGTTGTTCTTCTACTTCGACATAACCACGTTCCCGACCTACGGTCACAAATCCTGAGGGGGAGGGATGACACCCTTCATCGAATATCGAAATAGTATAGTCATAAAACTCGACATAGACCTTTGCTTGCCCTTTGAAGATACGTTGATAGACGGCTTGAATCTCTTCCCATCCCCGTTTAATCCCTCCCAGAGGATTATCCATGGCACTCTCATGATCTTGTTGCCAGTTGCTTTGCATCAGCTCCAAGTCTTGAAAATTAAAAGCCCGGTAGAAGTTATGCAGTACCTCGTAGATACTTCGATCAATGTTGGGCGGAGGTGTTGGGTTTGTACCGGTGATAGCTTCGTGAAATACTCGCAAGTTACTCCTTTGTATATTACTTGACCATATAGTCAAGCCAAACTTTAGCATTAAGTTGACCATATAGTCAAGTGTGTTAAAATGGCATATGCAAAACCGATCACGAGATACACGGGAGTTACTCTTGGACTCCGCGTTTAAAGAGTTTTATAAAAAGGGCTATCAGGGGGCGAATATCGCTTCTATTCTGGAAGAGGTGGGCATTAACAAAGGTTCCATGTATCATTTCTTTACATCCAAAAAAGAGCTGGCCCTGGCCGTGATCAAAGAGCGAATATCCAAAAATATCGTGGAAAAATACACCTATGTTGCAGAAGCTCCCGAGTGTGTTCAAGCCCTGTTTGATACGCTGTTATTTGCTCCGGAGAGTTTGGAATACGGTTGTCCTCTCAATAAGATGAGTCAGGAGATGGTCTATCTGGATGAAGCGTTTTCACTAGCCCTTACCGAGGTTTATCATACCTTCGAAGGACTGATAGAGATGATACTCAGCAGGGGAATGCATCAAGGGGAGATCCCGCTTTGTGATACCCTGGTCAGTGCAAGGGCATTGATCAGTACCTATGAGGGTGCTTTGATGATCTATCATCTTAATCGTGACAGGGAAGCCTTTGAGAGTGCTCTGATGCTTACCCGCGCTGCTTTACGTCAGGGTATTGACTAGATGGGCGCATTACCCATTGAAGAGGTGCTGGAGGATGTCAAGCAGCATCTTCGCAAGGAGAACAGACTTGTGCTTCAGGCACCTCCGGGTGCGGGAAAGACAACGGCCTTACCTCTGGCCCTGCTGGATGAAGCATGGCTGGAGGGCAAAAAGATCATTATGCTTGAACCCCGCCGTCTGGCGGTACGCTCTTCTGCTGCGCGTATGGCAGAGCTTCTGGGTGAAGAAGTCGGCGAGACGATCGGTTATCAGATCAGGATGGACTCGATGCAGGGTGAGAAGACAAGGATCCTGATCGTTACCGAGGGGATTCTCACGCGAAAGCTTCAAGCAGATCCGAGTCTGGAAGAGTATGCCCTGATCATCTTTGATGAGTTTCATGAGCGTTCTATTCATGCGGATCTCTCTTTGGCCCTCTCTTTGCAATCGCAGGAATTACTGCGAGAAGATCTAAAGCTGCTGGTGATGTCAGCGACTCTGAATACCTCTGCTGTCTCCACACTGTTGGATAATGCCCCATTGGTAGAGTCCAAAGGACGGGCTTACCCCGTAGAGTCGATCTACCTGGATGCGAAGACACCCCAGCCGAGCAAAAAAGAGCTTCCGGTTTTTATTTTCAGGCTCTTGCAGGAGGTACTTAAAAAGGATGAGGGAAACATCCTTGTCTTTTTACCCGGAGTGCGTGAAATTAAAGCACTTCAGGCCAAACTGGATGAAGCAAGCCTGGCAAACATCTATGTTTCAGCTCTGTTTGGAAGCCTTAGCAAGCAAGAACAGGATAGAGCCATTAAGCCCCCTGAACAGGGAAAGAGAAAGATTGTTTTAAGCACTAACATAGCTCAAACATCCCTAACCATAGAGGGGATTAGGATCGTGATCGATTCGGGAGTATATAATACGTCGGTCTTTGATGCGCGTACGGGAATGAACCGCTTGGTGAGCTCCTTTATATCCGCAGACTCCGCCACCCAAAGAGCGGGACGGGCAGGACGTACTTCAGAAGGTAAGGCTTATCATCTCTGGCATAAGGCCAGGGGTCTGATCCCACATGATAAGCCGGAAATTCTTCAGGCCGATCTCACTCAGCTGCAACTTGAATTGGCCTTGTGGGGAAGTGAAGATGTGGATGAGCTCTCATGGATGGACAGACCTCCCGAGCATGCACTTGCCCATGCCAGAGATCTGCTCATGCAACTGGATGCGTTTGATACGAAGGGTAAGATCACCGAGCATGGCCGAAGGATGAGCCAGCATGGGATACACCCGCGTCTGGCCCATATGATGATCAGGGCGAAGCAGATAGGTCTGGCTTATGAAGCTTCACTGCTGGCAGTCCTGATTAGCGAGAAGGATATCTATACTTCAGGGATGGAGTCTGCTGATATTAAAGAACGACTGTTAATACTACATAGTATTGATGTAAACAAGGGGCAATGGCCCAGTGGTGTTCACGTGCAGCATTGCAAAAACATACTTAAAAATGCAAAGCGTTTGGAGCCGACAAGCAAACAAGAGATTGATGCACAGAAGGCAGGTGTATTACTTGCTTTCGCCTATCCCGACCGTATTGCCAAGATCAGAGATGTCAAATCCAATACCTATCTGCTTTCCAATGGAAAGGGTGCGTTTTTGCCTAAGGAAGATAGCCTGGTACGTTCGGAATATCTGGTGGTATCGGATCTGGACGGACAGGCACAATCGGCGCGGATCTATAAGGCGGGCGTCATTACCGGGGAGCAGATAGAAGCGCACCTGAGTGAGCTGATAGAGGAGAAAGAACTGCTTCGGTATAGGTCTGAAGAACAACGTGTCGAGGCGAGAAAGGTCACCATGCTTGGGGCCGTGATCCTTGAAGAGAAGGCGATACAGGTACCCAAAGATGAACGTAGTGTACGTGTACTTATAGAAGCTATCAAAGAAGAGGGACTCAAGGTACTACCCTGGGATAAAAACAGCCTGGCGCTGACACAGAGGGTGAATTTTGTCAATGCTCATGAGAAGGAGTGTTTTCCTGATCTTAGTGAAGCAACATTACTGCAGAAGATGTCAGAGTGGCTCTCTCCATATCTGGAGGGGATCAATTCTATCAAGGCACTTCAAGGCCTTGATCTGTATGGGATACTCTCCGGAATGCTCAGCTGGGAGCAGATGCAGGAGCTGGATAAACTGGCTCCGCAGAAGCTCAAGGTGGCAAGCGGCTCAAATGTAGTCATCGATTATAGTGACCCAGACAGTCCCATTCTGGCGGTAAGACTGCAAGAGATGTTTGGTACCCAAACAACCCCGACCGTGTTAAAAGGTAAGGTCAAACTGATGATACATCTACTCTCGCCTGCCCATCGGCCGATGCAGATGACCAAGGATCTGGAAAGTTTTTGGAAGAACACCTATGATGAGGTGAAAAAAGAGTTACGGGGAAAGTATAAAAAACACTACTGGCCTGATAATCCGCTGGAGGCCCAGGCGACATCAAAAACAAAGAAACATATGTGAGTGTTGTCCGCAAGGCAGAACGGCATATGATTATCTATAGCTATTCATCACTTTTTTTACCGAGTTGGTACGCTTTGTAGCTATGGGTTTGACATTGGTTCACCATTTCCTGAATCTGATCTTTATGTTCCTTGATGACGGCGAACATCTCATTGGAGATCTTCGGTGCTATCTGTTCTTGAATGATGTTGAAGGCCTTGTCCACATCCATCCCTTGCCGGTAGGGTCTCTCTTCCATCAGGGCCGTAATAATGTCTGAAAAGGCTAGAATCTTCACTCCATCATCCAACACAGAGGCATCCAAGGCGTAGGGATAGCCGCTGCCATCTATTTTCTCATGATGACGCTCTGCCCAGGTCACGACCTCATTGAACCACTCGGAGGTATTGAGTTCGTTGAGGATTTGACCCGTATAGTAGGCATGCAGTTTCATCATATTGAATTCCTCATCACTCAAGGGCCCGTCTTTCTCGATCAGTCCGGGATCAATGCCAATTTTTCCTATATCATGCAGATAGCCTGCTACCAGCAATTTCTTACATCTCTCTTCAGAGAAATCGAAATAGCTTCCAAGCAAGGAAGCCAGATGTGCGACAGTATAGGAGTGGGACGCGGTAAACTTGCTTCTGAAGTCGATGATGCGTGATATGGTCAGGGCAAACGCCACAATATTATCAAGGGAGAGTGTAAAGTCGATGGAAAAGTCAATTTTTTTGAAGAGTTGATCGATACTGAGATTATTGATCTCTATCCAGAAGATATCTGCTTTGGAGACTTTTTCAAAGGCTGAAAATACCTCAGGGTGGAAGGTAGTGCCCACTTTTTTATGAACCTTTTGCGTAACTGCCTGTTTTTGATTGAGTACAAACTCATCGGGAGAGATCAAAACATCAATCCTGTCGGCAAGATGGATAATATGGCTGGCATACAAGACCTCACCTTCGGGTGCATCCAAAGAATCCTGATAAATCACATGATGGTGCTTGATGATCTGTGCGATGTCTTTAAACACCTCAAAGGAGGCCAGCATGTGATAGCCCATGACACAATGGGGCTTGGGGTTTAGTACATCTTCTTTGATGAGCATATCCCGCTCCATGACTGATAAGGCCCCGATATCATGAAGGGAAGCCGCGATGACAAGCTGGAGCAGCTCATCATTGCTCAGACCTAGTTCTTTAGCAATGTAGTATGAGATAACAGCGACTCTTCGGTGGTGGGACTTTAGTAGATAGTTGAAGCTGTCAATCGCTTTGATCATAGGTACGGCCAGCTCTTTTAAGGACATTTTTTCCATACAGATCCCCCTGTTTTTATGAGAATTGTTATATATGATTTTATTATACAAGTTACAAATCGAATATTCATTATAGCAGACAATTCAATGCTTGTATGCTACTGTCGGTGGTAACAGTTTTGGCATTGAATCCTGGGTTAAGAAGAGATGGGTTTAGTCAGTAGGTAGCCTCCAAGAAGAATGGGTAGTATTCCAATTAGTTTTCTGGGTTCAGGCACCTCGCCTAAATAGAAATAGGCGAATATCAGTGTTAGTAAAGGAACCAGAGCGATCATAGCACTGACCTTGGTGATGGAGATACGGTGGAGGGCTTCCATCCAGAAGATCTTTGAAAGGCCAAAGATAAAGAGGCCAATGAACAGTACATAAGGCAGTGCGGTTTGAAGGTTTTCCATGGTGAGGTTTGGTTCAAATGCATAGGCCATGAGCGAGATGACGGGCAGCGCGATGAGGGTTCTCACTCCCAAGACGGTTTCAGAGGAGCAAAATTTTCGTGCCCGTTGGGAATAGAGGTTGGCGATAGGTGCAATGGCTGCGGCGATAAGGATGATAAGGTCTCCCTTGTTAAAGACCAGCTGTTCAGGGAAGAGTACGATAATGGCACCAACTCCCATGATAAAGGCACCAAGAGTATGTATCCCATCCATCTTCTGCTTGCCAAAGACATTAAAGTAGAGGTAGGAGAAGAAGAGCTGCAAGAAGATGATCACGGACATATTACCTGCCGTGGTGTAACGTATGCCGATAAATATAAGTACAAAGAGGGTCGTGATCCAAAAACTTGTCAGCAGTAGCGGTCTATAGGCAGAGACATTGCGAAGCTCGTGCAATAGGCTTTTTTTGAGAATAATAAAGGCGAAAAAGAATAGGGAGATAAACAGAGAAAGGGCATAGGTATACAGAGCACCTATTGAAGAGAGAGAAATGATGGAGAGAATGGGAAACCAGCTTTCAAAGAGTGAAACACCGATCATGTATAGCTCACCTTCGCGTTCTTGGGTCATTGTCTTCCTTTAGTAGACGAATTATACACGATGAGAGTGGCATTATTATATTGTTGCACATCTATTGCACAATGAAAGTGTTATAATAAGTTCAAGTGGAGGTTCGGATGAAGTGGATTGCATTGGGATTGTCGGTGCTCTTATGGACGGGATGCGATAGTATCGGATTAAGCGGGACTTACCCTTCCATCTATACGAAAGCGGTGAACGAATGTGGCTGTGACGGGGTGATGTATATCATTGAAAACCCCAATCTAAAAGCCCAAAAGGTGACCCTGGTCCGCACCCGACAAACGGGTACCTCACCTAAAAAACGTACGACCTTGGAGTTTATCATTCAGCCCAAGGTGGAGAAGAAACTGGGATGCTCGGAGATCAATCTGAATATCACCGGCCGATCCCAGTATTGTGATACCCATCAAAGTTTCTATGTGAAAAAATACCGGGATCTCAAAGAGAAAAAATAGCACTAACAAGGGGATAGGGAAATGCGTATTCAACCATGGCTTGTCTGGGCAATGATCTGTACAATACACCTGCAGGCAATGCCACTGAAAGATATCATTTCTCAAGCACTCGGTGCTAATCCTTCGTTAGCTTCAATTCATGAGCGGTTGGCTGCGGATATATCGATGACCGCCATCTCTTCAAATTTTCCAAACCCTGAGCTAAGCTATGCGGGCAATACGCTGGATTCAAGCGAGCCAATGAGCCGACAGACACTTTCTGTGAAGCAGAAAATCCCTTTTTACGGGAAGCGTGATGCAGATCGAAAGATAGCACGTACAGGCGAAGAAGTCTCTCAGGAGCAATTGAAAATGGCACAGGTAGAACTGGTCTATGCGATCAAGGATCAGGCCTACAGGATATGGCTGATGCAGGAGAATTATAAGATCATCCATGCCTATATCGACCTGACCCGTCACAACATCGAGTTGTTTGAATCCTACACATCAACCTCGGACAACCAGCATATGGGGATCATGTCGGCGGAATTGACCCGTTCGGATCTGCGCATTCAGGAGAGCCGTCTCAAGGCGGATATTGCATCGGCCTATACACGGCTCTCTTATCTGGCCTCTTTTGAGATAGAGCAGGTCGATGTGGAACTTGCCGTGTGGGATCTTCCCGACAGACAGATGCTTCAAGAGGGCCTGGGGTCCAATCCTAGGATAAAGCTTCAGCAAAAAAAGATCGACCGTCAAGAGGCGAAACTGAGCAGGGTGGAATTGGATAATTATCCGGACATAGCCCTCACTGCCGGTTACTCTTACCGGGAGAATTTTGATGATTATTGGAGTATGGGTATCGGGATAAGTCTTCCTATTTATGGGAAAGAGGATCAGATTGAAGCGTCGGCGCGAAAGGAAGTCCTTTCTTCGGAGCACCTTAAAGAGGATATCTATATGGATGTACGTATGCAGATGAAGGCGGCCTATGCAAAGATGCAATCTGCCTATGAGATCTATCATATCATTGAAGACGAGTCGCTGCCACAGATCGAGCACATGTTTGAACTGACCAGTTCATCCATCGCTACAGGGGGAGACCTGTTTAAGTATATTGATCTATTGGTACAGAAATTGAAGCTGGAGCAAAAACGCATCAATGCTATTGTAGATTATAGCCGTGCCGATGCACAAATAGCAGCTTTGTCGGGGGAGATGGAATGAGATTACTTAAATATATAGGGATAATGTGCTTGATGGCTGTGCCACTGTTGTCGCAGGATGCCAGAGTGCAACAGCACTTTAGCGTGCAGACGGTAAGAGTACAGAAGGAGGATGTCTCCACATCCATGAAAAACTATGGCTATGTGGTGAGCGATCAGAGCCGACGATATGACATATCGCCGCGTTTTGGAGGCTACGTCGTCGCGTTGTACGCTGATAAGGTTTATAAAAAAGTCAAAAAAGGTGAAGCCCTTGCCCAGGTCTATTCTCCTGAGGTCTTTAAGGCAAAGGATGAGTACCTCAATACCTATAAATATACACGTAAGCGCCCCAGTCAGGGGATGCTTTCAAGTGCCCGGTTGAAGCTGGAACTTTTGGGGATATCTTCTGGGGAGATCGATCGTATTATCAAAGAGGACAGAGCTGCTCCAAACACGACGATCTATGCTCCCGTGGACGGTTATATTTTCAAAAAAGGGATTCAAGAGGGAAGTGCCTTCAAGGCTAAAGAGAGACTTTTTGAGATCGTCAACCTGGATGAGGTATGGGTGGAGGCCAAATTGTTTGAGGAGGAGCGGGCTCGGCTGTCTCGTACCAATGTCTATGAGTTGAGATTCAAGGGGGTTGACACGAAATATCGAACCAGGAATGTTCTGCTTTATCCCGAGCTCGACCCTAAGGAAGCGACGATGATTCTGCGTTTAAGGGTTAAAAACCCACAGCATGCTTTATTCCCGGGAATGTATGCGAATATCCTTTCCTTGAGCGATAGCCATTCTGCGCTTGTGCTTCCCAGTACGGCAGTGATACGTAAAAATGGTAAGCATTATGTCTTCATGGTGGGGGACTTCAAGGGTGAATATGAACCCAAAGAAATCTCTGTAAACGCACTGGATGCAGATCGCTATGAGATCTTGGACGGGCTTGAAGAGGGAGATGAGGTGGTGAACAACGCCCTGTTTATGATGGATTCTGATGCACAGATCAACGGTCTGTATTGATAGAAGAACAAAGGAAAAGAGATGGTAGACAAGTTAATACTGTTTAGTATAAAAAATAGATTTCTTGTTATATTGTTCTGCATAGGCCTTTTTTTTGCTTCTTTTTATGCCCTCAAGAACACCCCTTTGGATGCGTTGCCTGATCTTTCGCCTCCCCAGGCCATCATTCAGGTGAGCTGGCCGGGACAGTCTCCGGAGATCATCGAAGACCAGGGGACGTATCCTCTCGTGTCACAGTTTCTTTCCATTGCCGATATCGAAACGGTTCGAGGGTATTCGACCTATGAGAATGCGCTGATTTATATCATCTTCAAAGAAGGAACGGATCTGTATTGGGCCCGCAGTCGGGTACTTGAACAGTTGTCCGTCGTGCAGTCGCAGCTTCCGGCGTCAATGAAAGTCTCCTTGGGACCGGATGCATCGGGGGTCGGATGGGCCTATGAATATGCCCTGAGTTCACAGACAAAAAATCTCGCAGAACTTCGAACGATCCAGGATTATCATTATAAGTATGCCCTGATGGGTGTGGACGGGGTGAGTGAAGTTGCTTCTATCGGAGGGTTTATCCCGAGTTATCAGGTGAGTGTTAATAATGACAATCTGGTGCGTTACGGTCTGAGTATCAATGATGTTGCCAAGGTGCTTAAGGCAAACAACAATGATACGGGCGGACGGATCATTATTGAAAATGGTTTCGAATGGATGGTTCAGGCTAAGGGGTATGTACAGGATATCAATGAGATAAGAAACCTGGTGGTGGCGCAAAAAGAGGGCGTGCAGGTAACCATAGGGGATATCGGGCGTGTCGAGTTGATCCCGGCTCCACGGCGGGGTATGGCAGACCTGAACGGTGAAGGCGAAGTGGTCGGGGGGATTGTCCTGCTGCGTTATGGCGAAGATGTTTACGGGGCTATTGAGCGGATTTCTGCCAAGATGCAAGAGCTTAAGATAGAGGGGGTTGAGGTCACGACGGTCTATGATCGTTCAGGCCTTATTGATAAGGCTATAGATACCCTCCAGAAGACCTTGATCGAAGAGAGTATCATTGTGGTGTTTATCATCGGACTGTTTTTACTGCATCTGCGCTCATCCCTCATCGTCTTGATCGTGTTGCCGTTAACCGTCGGATCGACCTTTTTATGGATGTATCTGTTTGAAATCAATTCGAATATCATGTCTTTAGGCGGTATTGCCATTGCGATTGGTACCATTGTGGATGCGAGTATCGTGATGATTGAAAATGCCCATAAGTTCCTGTACCGTTTTGAATCGCTCCACGGCAGAGAGGCGGATTCCAAAGAACGTATAGAGATCCTTATAAAATCATCGCAGCTTGTAGGACGACCGATCTTCTTTGCTTTAGCGCTGATCGTGGTCTCCTTTCTACCGATCTTTTCTCTGTCCAATCAGGAGGGGCTTCTGTTTACGCCTCTGGCCTTTACGAAGACCTTTGCCATGGCCTCGGGAGCACTGTTGAGTGTGACCCTGGTACCGGCATTGATGGTAGTGTTTATCCGCGGTAAGCTTCCTTTAGAGAATGCGAACCCTATTAATCGTTTCTTTATCGGGGTGTATCGTCCGATACTGGTGTACGGATTGAAGTTACGTTATCTGGTGCTTATCCTTCTGCTGTTCTCTTTGGGGATGCTTTATCCACTGTATAAGGGCTTGTCGTGGGAATTTATGCCGATGCTTAATGAGCAGACATATATGTATATGCCGGTGACTCCTTACGGTATCTCCATTGATCAGTCCAAGGCATTGACCCAGAAGACGGATAAGATATTGAAGTCCTTTCCCGAAGTTGATCAGGTCTTTGGAAAGGGTGGACGGGCAAACACGGCGACGGATCCCGCTCCCTTGGGAATGATCGAAACGATTATTACCTTTAAGGATGTGTCACAGTGGCGAGAGGGCATGAGCTATACAAAGCTTAAACAGGAGATGAATGATGCTCTTCAGATACCGGGACTGATCAATTCATGGACCTACCCTATTCGCGGCCGTATCGATATGCTGCTTAGCGGTATCCGCACTCCACTGGGGATCAAGCTCTACGGAGAGAGTCCGGAGGGGCTTCAGAAATATGCCAATGCCATTGAGACGAAGTTGCGTCACTTCAAGATGACCTCAACTGTCTCGGCAGACCAGGCAGGTACGGGGTACTATCTTGATATCGACATCAATGAAGAAGCCCTGCAGCGTTACGGCATGAAAAAAGATGCCTTGCTGGACTATACTTCCTTGGCCATTGGGGGAATGCAGGTATCGACGATGTATAAGGGGCTTGAACGCTACCCCATCACCCTTCGTCTGGATGAACATGAACGGCGTTCCCTGCAGAGTATCAAAGACCTTCAGATCAAGACGGCATTGGGGTTTGTCCCCCTAAGTACCTTTGCGAAGGTAGCATACAGGCAAAGTGCCTCTGTCATCAAATCCGAGACCGCCAAGCCGGTGACCTTTGTCTATATCACGCCAAAAGAAAATATAAGTACACAGGAGTATAAAGAGGCAGCCCAGATGCTTTTAAACGAAGTGTCTCTTCCGGCAGGGTATCACATAGAGTGGGCAGGTGAATCGGAGTATCTGGATTCGGCTCTGAGCAAGATCGCCTGGATTACCCCGATTGTACTGGTGAGTATTTTTGTGCTGATCTATTTTGCCCTTAAAGAAATGGTTCCGACACTTATTGTTTGTATGACACTTCCCTTTGCACTATTGGGAGGAGTGATCTATCTGTATCTTCTTGATTTTGCCATGAGTGTGGCGGTGATCGTCGGGTTTTTAGCTCTGCTTGGTATTGCCGCGGAGACGGCTATTGTCATGATCGTCTATCTGCAAGAGGCGATCAATGAGGCAAAAGAGCAATATGGCGAAGCATTTACACTGCAAAGGCTTAATGAAGCGATTCATGAAGGGGCTTTAAAGCGTTTGCGTCCAAAACTGATGACGGTTTTTTCAATTATAGCGGGTCTGACACCGATCATGTACAGCAGCGGTGTCGGTTCCGAGGTGATGCAGCGTATTGCAGCGCCTATGCTTGGAGGGGTGATCACTTCGGCAATCTTAAGCCTGGTGATCATCCCTATTCTCTATGAACTATGGATGCGAAAGGAGATAAAAAATGACTAGGAGATGGGTCTGGATAGTAGGTGCCATATGGATACTGAGCGGTTGTAGCGAGCAGACAAACGAGCGTGCACGAAAGCCAGAGATGAAATGCGGTGCGGGAAAATGCGGTGCAAACATGATCAGTGGAAGCAGCGGATTGGAGAGAAAGAAGCAGAACATCCTTTCGCAGATGCGTGCAGATGATCCTAGAAAGGCGTGTGTATTGGAGGCTAAGACGACAAAACTGCTTTACGATTGCGTAAGAGATCCTGTAAGCGGAAAGCTGAGCACCAAGTGTGGAGTCAAGGGTACGGAGCCGGCTATGAAGTGTGCCGCAGGAAAATGTGGCAGCCAACCTTAGATTATAAACTATAACTAACATTTTAAAATTTATTTTAGTCTTTTAGGTATAATCATTAGCATGACACCAATGCAAATAAAACCTGTTTTATATACTGTTTTTATGATATTCCTATGGGTATCTCCGATGATGGCGAAGTCTCTTGAGAAGGTTTCCCTTCAGTTGAGCTGGTTAGACCAGTTTCAGTTTGCGGGTTATTACATGGCCAAGGAAAAGGGCTTTTATAAAGAGGCGGGTTTTGAGGTCGAAATCAAGAAGTTTCAAGTAGATAGTGATCCCCTTGAAGATATTCTAAGCCAAAAGACGACTTACGGGGTGGGACGCTCATCCTTATTTATCGAAAAAGGCCGCGGCAAGGATGTAGTACTCCTGGCAGCGATTTTACAGTCTTCACCCTCAATACTGCTTGCCCGAAAGGGTGCCGGTGTAGATTCCATCGCTGATTTTCCCGGGAAAAAGGTGATGATCACCGGATCCGTTGAAGTAGAGGTCGCTCTGCAAGCGATGTTAAACAAGACGGGCAACTCTTTCAAAGATATGACGATTCTCCGGCATAGTACCAATCTGAATGATCTCATCGATGGAACAACAGACCTGATGGCCTCTTACCTTTCCAATGAACCTTATCAGCTGGAGAAAAAAGGTATAGAGTATGTGATTTATGATCCTAAAGAGTACGGTTTTGACTTTTACGGGGATATCCTCTTTACCAGCGGAAAAGAACTCAAAGAGAATCGGGCACGTACAAAAAGTTTTGTGGATGCTTCGTTAAGGGGATGGGAATATGCTTTCGAGCATATAGAAGAGACAGCTCAGATTATTTATGAAAAATATAATACCCAAAAAAAGGGGCTCGATGCCTATATCTATGAAGGTTATGCCCTTAAAGAGCTGGCCTATTTCAATGGGGCAAAACTGGGAGAGCTGAAGGAGGGGAAGCTCAAACGGATCTATGATATTTATAATGTGATGGGATTGATTGAGCATAAGATATCTATAGACGATTTTTACTTGATACGGGGAGGTATGCACAAATCGGAGTGGAGTTTCGCCCAGCGTGAATACCTTAAGGCAAAGGGGAGCATCTCCGTCTGTGCTTTTGCAGATTTTATGCCTCTGCATGCCGTAAAAGAGGATCAGGACACAGGAATGGTGTCGGATTATCTGAAGATCATACGTGAACAGACCGGTTTGAAGATGACATTAATCGCCAGCAAGAGTGTAGAGGAGTTGATGGGGCACTTTTTAAAAGGAGCGTGTGACCTTGTCCCTCTGATACGTGAGGATAGCGAACGTCAGAAGGTGATGCGCTTTACTCGGTCTTATGCCCAGGGAGCCCTGGTAATCGCTACCACAAGAGAAAAGGGCTTTGTCGCAAATCTCAAAGAGCTTGAGGGCAAGCGGATTGGTATCCAGTCCAAGACAGTAGCGGCCTTGGAGATAGCCAAGGCGTATCCGGGGATCGATCTGGTGGAGTATAAGAGTAATGAAGAGGGGCTGAAAGCGGTAAATAAGGGGCAGGTGTACGGCTTTTTGGGAGATCTCTTTTCCGCAAGTTATGCGATCCAAAACTCCTATGCCGATACGATGAAGATCTCAGGCCGGTTTGGTGAGGATATGAAAGCTTCTATGGCGGTTCGTAAAGAGGATGCTACCCTCGCAGAGATCATCGACAAAGTATTGGCCTCTGTTGATGAAGATCAAAAACGCGGGATTCAGCAGCGTTGGATCAGTGTACAGTATGAAGAAGCGGTTGATTATGAGCTGATGATGAAACTGATCGCAGTTTTTGTAGTGATCACCATCTTTTTTGCCTACCGTTACCAGATCATGAGCAAACATAATGAGCAGCTTAGACAGCTCTCCATCAGAGACGTGCTGACACAGCTTTATAATCGGCGTTATCTGGATGAGTTCCTGACCAGTACCTTGAGGATGGCCCAACGATATAAGACCCCTTTTGCCGTGATCTTATTGGATATTGATGATTTCAAGCAGATTAATGACACCTATGGACATAATGAAGGGGATAGGGCACTCAAAGCTATCTCAAAAATTCTCAGCGAACACTCCAGAGAAAATGATGTGGTCGGACGCTGGGGCGGCGAAGAGTTTTTGATCGTTTGTCCCCATACTACACTTGACGGGGCTCGGCATTTGGCGGAACAGCTCCGCGGACGTATCGATGGGGAGCTGGCATCTGATGATTTGCAGATCAGTGCCAGTTTTGGTGTGGCAGAGTATGCTGATGAGGCTAATGTTTATAAACTGATTACCCGGGCGGATGATGCCCTGTATGAAGCCAAGGCACAGGGTAAAAACCGGGTGGTTACCGGCTAGAATATAAGCTGCACCGGTAAGATGCCTCTTGATATGCGGCCTTGTGTCTAATGCCTTGGATATATGTCTTATGCTATAATTCCCAAAATCTTTCACAAGGAGGAGTCATTAATGTTAAAGCACTTTATCATTGCGCTGGTCCTTGTGGGGAATTTGCTGGGTAGTTTTCATGTCCACGAACATGGACAGGTTCATGAAGATTGTCAGGTCTGTGTTATCCAACATAACCTTGTCGGTTCCGATCCTGTTGAGTTAAAACTTGTTGATGAGTTCATCTGTCCCTGTGGCAAAGTTGAATCTCTCACTACACAGCTGTTCACACAGTACCAAGTGAAAGATGGACTTTCACGCGCACCCCCTTCTTTTTTCTAACTACTATTTGATCTTATAGATTTTAATACGCAGGTTTGTTGTCTGTGCACAACCATGAACTAAGGCCTTTGAATGGTTTTGGACCCAGGCCCTTAGTTCCCTGTGTTTTTGAGGTTTTGTATGAGGATAGGCTCCTTTGCAGAGTATATAAGATCAGCAATATTTTAAAACCATTTATTTATTATTATTTAGGAACATTATGAAAAAAATTATAGTTTTAGCTGCCTCTGCAGCTGCATTGTTACAGGCAGAAGTTGTGGGTATCAAGCCCGTTCAGGAGAGAACTTTTTCTCAGTCCCAGTATATTCCGGATATCTCTTTGATTCTGGATGCTTCGTATGCAACGCGTAATAAAGACCAGAATGAACTCGCAGGCCTCTCTATTCCCGGAATCAGTGAGGATTATTACGGACAGGCAGAAGATGACGGACATGGGCATTCCCATGCAGCCTACAGTTCGGACAACGGGTTTAATCTCAATTATGCGGAGTTGATCTTTTCTGCCAATGTGGACCCGAATTTTTCGCTGGATGCCATCTTTCATTTTGATGCGGAGGACGTCACGATAGAAGAGGCCTACTTCACCAATACGACGTTTGCGGATGGTCTGCGTATCCGTGGGGGTAAGCTCTTAAGTGAGTTTGGACGATTGAACAAACAACATCCCCACTTTTGGGACTTTAATGAAATGCCACTGGTCTATCAGGGCTTTTTAGGTAATGAGGGGCTGAATGAACTGGGCTTGCAGTTTCAGTATACTCTTCCGACATCAACTTATATGATGGTAGGAGCCGAACTGCTTCAGGGAACCAATGAGAAAAGCTTCGGAAATGAGGCAATTTCTCTCTCCGCGGCGGACACGGTGGAGATCGAGACGGCTTCGGCTCCGTCTATGGTGGTCGCTTATGCCAAGACCTCCTTTGATATCGGGGACACGAGTATTATGCCGGGAGTTTCGTATGTGTATGGACAGAGCCAGAGCCATCACGATCATAACGGTCATGAAATAGCCTTTGACGGGACAAGTTCACTCTATAATGTAGAATTGACTGTGAAGCACTATTTTGACTCTTACAGTTTTTTAAGCTGGCAGAATGAATGGATGTACCTGGATAAAGAGGGGGATGAATATCATATTGAAGTAGTGACCGACCCGATAGAGAAGATTGCTCAGCGTATCAGACAGGCGGGGTATTATTCACAGCTGGTGTATGCTTATGATCAGAATATACGTGTCGGTGCCCGTTATGACAGTATCTATAAGAATGATTTTGCCTTTAGGGACCCGGGTGAGCCTTTGCCGGCGGCACCCTATAAGGCGTATACGGTAATGGGTGAGTACCATTTCAGTGAATTCAGCCGTCTTCGTCTAGAGTATATTCATAATGAAGCCCTCTATTTTGAAGGCAAAGCGAGCAATGTTGATACGCTTATGTTATCATTGAACCTCTCTATCGGTGCGCACGCCGCCCATGATTTTTAGGATTAAGGCCAAGGAGGGAGTGAGATGCGAATATTCTTGTTGTTAGTGGTACCGTTTATACTGTTTGCCCATATGAAGGTGGCGGTCTCTTACCCCTATATTGGTGCGATTACCAAGGCGATCGCCGGGGAGCATGTAGAGACGGTGGTACTTGCCAAAGGGAATTGGGATCCGCATTTTGTGGTTCCCAGACCCTCTTTGATTTCCAGATTGCGTCAGTGCGATGCGCTGATCATGAACGGGGCCCAATTGGAGATCGGTTGGTTGCCACCGCTCATCCGTCGCTCAGCTAATGTCAAAGTACAGCCTCAAGCCAAGAGTTTTTTGAAGCTTTCTGCCCAATTGGAGTTGATTCAAAAGCCCAAGAGTGTGGATCGTTCTTTGGGAGATGTGCATCCTGACGGTAATCCCCACTTCCACCTGGATCCAAAGAATATTTTGATTCTTGCGCAGGTAATCACCGGTTTTTTGAGTGAACTTGATTTGGAGCATCAGGATATATATCAGAAGAACCTGGAAGTCTTTTATCGGGAATGGGAAGAAAACATCCTGAGATGGGAAAAGAAGATGGCTTCCAAAAAGGGAATGAAGGTGATCCAGTTTCATGATACCCTGGCCTATTTCAATGCAGCTTACGGCTTGCAGAATATCGGGACGATCGAGCCTCTTCCGGGTATCTCCCCCTCTTCAAGGCATACCTTGAAGCTGCTTAAGATCATTAAGGAGCAAAATCCTTGCTGCATTCTGCATGATGTCTATCACTCCACCAAGACGGCGGAATACCTTGTGGATAAGACCGGTATCAAGCTGGTGATCATGCCTCATGACATCGGTGCTCTGGATTCGGTGGAGTCATTGGCCGGACTTTTTGATTATTTGACGGAGGCCATAGTACATGATTGATATCTTTTTGCCACCGGTTGTTCTGGTGATCGTCTTGGTGATGATCCATGCCTGGTTTGGAAAGGGTGTCTTGGAGCGGGGGGTGATCTTTACGGATCTGGCCATTGCCCAGTTCGCAGCCCTTGGCTC
>JBFEYO010000025.1:0-19703 GCA_041562075.1 Sulfurimonadaceae bacterium
CCGTCAACAGGAGCTCAATACCAATCTGCTCAATTATAAGGATGCGGACGGACGCTATATCATCCGTGAAGAGATCGCTGCCGTGAGCGAACATGAAGCGGCCTTTATCACCTCCCGTTTTAACCTTCAGCGTCCCGTGGTGCAGCTGCGTTATTTGAAGGATTTCGGGCATTACAACTGGTATTTTGGGACGGGTATGAATTATGTGGATGAGTATCAGCGCATCAAGCAAAGCATCATCTCCACGCTTTCTGCCATACAGAGTGATCCTGATGAATATTTTTATATTGTCAACTCGGAAGGACGTATCATCTACCATCCCGAGATGCAGCTTAACTCCGTTATCCTCTCTTTGAAGGATAAGAACGGGTTTGCCTATATCCGTGAACAGATCAAAAAAGCCAAAGATGAAGGCTCCGGTTATGTGACCTATCTGGCGAAGTCCAGACATTATGATCAGGTCTCTTCAAAGACGACCTTGAGTGTCTACTTCAAACCCTTTGACTGGATTATCACGACAGGGTTTTATGCCATCAATATCCAAAATGCGATCGACAAGCAGCAGGCTCACCTTAAAGAGGAGATCGAAGAGGAGATCAAGACCATCCTCTTTTTCTCCTTCGTTTTGGCCGTTTTGGTCATTCTTCTGACCCTCGGTTTTTCCCGCCGTATCAGTGATATCTTTATCAACTATAAACAGCGGGTTCAGGAGAGGGAACAGGCCCTGCATGAACTCAACGACTCACTCAAAGAACAGGTGAAACAGGAGGTGGCTGCGCAGAGGGAAAAAGAGAAGATGCTGATCCAGCAATCCAAGATGGCGGCCATGGGGGATATGATCTCCATGATCGCCCATCAATGGCGACAGCCTCTGAATCAGATGTCTTATGTCATGATGAATATCGACGGAGCCTATGATGAACGTACCCTCTCCAGAGAGTACCTTGACAGCAAGCTCAAAGAGGGCGAAAAGCTTCTGGAATATATGTCCCATACCATTGATGACTTCAGGGACTTCTTCAAGCCGGATAAGGCCAAGGAAGAGGTGAATTTGTGTGAGTTGGTCGATACGGCGGTTGGCTTGATCGAGAAAGGGCTTGAAAAGCATCAGATCATCCTGGAAAAGGAGTATAGTTGTGATCTGCAGGTGCAATTGTATAAGAATGAGATGATACAGGTGCTGCTAAACCTTTTGAAAAATGCTCAAGAAGCGCTGGAATCTCAAGAAGAGGGACGGATTACACTGCGTATTAAAAAGGTTGATCATAAGGCGCATATAGATGTGGAGGATAACGGTGCCGGTATCAAAACAGAGATACTGGAGAAGATATTTGAACCTTATTTCTCAACCAAATCTCACCAGGGAACAGGACTGGGTCTGTATATGTCCAGAATGATCATTCAAGAGCATATGCAAGGAAGGCTACGTGTAGAGCAGCTTGAAGAAGGTACGCGATTTGTGATTGAGGTACCGTTGAAAGAGAAAGGCAACTCATGAAGTTAAGGAATGTATAATATTCTATGGGTTGTTTTAAGATGCCTCAATTTGATGAAGAGGCAGATTCAGAGGTTTTGGTAGATTAGGCAAAGGCAGAAAGAAAGCATTGTATCAGGTTTTAGAATCTAGGATTCGTATACCTGGAGTTTATATCCGACGCCTGAGACATTTTCAAGCACATCATCCGGAAGCTTTTTACGCAGTGCTCTTACAAGTGAACGGATGGCATCAGAACTCATCCCTTCATAAGGCCAGACCTGGGCCTCGATCTCCTCATAGGTAACGACCCTTGAGGTATTAAAGGCAAGCAGATCAAGGAAGAGCAGTTCATTTTTGGTCAGTTTTACTTTTTCACCATTACAGATGATCTCCTTGGAGAAGGCATTATAAGCGCACTCTTCAGACAGGGGAAGCGCAAATTTGCTCTTATCTTCCATCCGTTCCACCGAGAGCTCCAAGGCTTCCATCAGTTTCTCTTTGGTGATAGGCTTGATGATGTACTTGACCAGTTGCAGCTCGACCGCCTTAAGGAGGTATTCCTGGTCGGTGTAGGCGGTGGCGACAATGATGGGTGTTTTTAGATCTTCTGTGCGAATATAGCGTGCCATATCAATCCCGTTCATTTTGGGCATGGAGATGTCGGTGATGATGATATCCGGCTTTTCATCTCTCCAAACACTGAGGGCTTCTTTGCCGTTTTCAGCTTCAAAGACCTTGTTGCATAAACGGCTTAAATACTCTACGGCGACCTTGCGTACCTCTGCATCATCTTCAACATATAAAATCGTATAGTTTTTCAAAATCTCTTTGTTCACGAATGGATCCTGGCTTAATTTAGTGCATTATAGCTAAAGATGGCGGGGTGAGCTAGTGACTCTTTGTCCTTTTTTAGGATATATATATTGAAAGCGGTTTGTATATACCTGTTCTTGGGGACTTCGCTGGTGAATGTATCAGGCAAAGGATGGACAATACTTCTTTAACATTTGTGGGGTACAATATGGTTTCAGAGGTAAATAATATGAGAATTTTAATGCTAGAAGATGATAGGGCTCTGTCAGAACTGGTGGGGGCATATCTTTCAAAAGAGTTTAGGGTAGACAGGGTCTTTGACACCTCAGAGGCCAAGGCTTATATTGAGCGATATGATTATGATGTCGCTTTACTGGATCGCAATATCGATGGGGAAGATATTGGTCTGGAGCTGGTAGATGTCATCAAGACTAAAAACCCTTCAACGGGGGTGATTGTCTTATCCGCTTACGGGACGGTGTCGGATAAGATTGAGGGATTGAATGTTGGGGCAGATGATTATCTGGAAAAGCCCTTTGATAATGATGAACTCTATGCCCGGATATATGCACTTTCCAGACGCCATAATACACAGATGGAAATGGAGGTCAAGGGGATGATATGTGACCTGCAAGCCCAGACGGTCACCTATAAAGGTGAAGTAGTTGACTTGAGTAAGAAAGAGTCGGATCTGCTCTTTTACCTTTTAAAGAACAAGAACAAGATTTTTTCCAGCGATGACCTTTTGGACGCGCTTTATCTGCATCCGGAGGAGCTGGCATCAAGTACGATACGCGTCACTATTGCACACATTCGTAAGAAACTTCCCGTAGAGTTGATCAAAACGATTAAGACACGGGGTTATGTGATCGAGGTATAAAATTATGCGAAGTATGCAGAGCAATATTATCATTTTTTTTCTATTGAGTGCCGTATTGGCCATGGTATTGACTTTAAGCTATGTCAGTTACAACTACAAAAAACAGTTGGAATGGGATGTAGAGGGTGCCTTGGGCTTAATCCTTTCAGACATCAAATATGAACATATTGGAAATAATCAGGAGCAGGCAGAGCTGAAGTTTTTTCATGAGGCGCTTAAAGAGAATAGCCTGAGTAAGCTTTTTAATCATATGCATTTACGAATCGTTTCGGACCTTCCTAAAGCAGATGATACGAAAATTATGGTGCATACACGCATGAACAATGGAAATTATCTTTATATCTCTTGCTCCAGGGAACTTCTGGATCGGGAAGTGTTTTGGTTTACCTTGAAGACCTTAGGACTGTTTTGTCTTATCTTATGTCTAATGGCTTCGGTGTTTATACTGTTTGTCAAAGGTCAGTTTAGATCCCTGCACTGTTTGGTGGATTTTTGCAGTTCCTATCAGGATAACCGGGAAAAACCGCCTGCGTGTGACGGGAGTTATGAAGTCAAAAACCTCCGAAATGCGATATTGAGTCTGATCGATACGAATGATTACCTGTGTGATCAAAAACAGGAGTTGTTCAAAGAAGCTGCCCATGAGCTAAAATCGCCGATTGCCGTCTTAAAGGCCAGACTCTCACTCTTTGCCAGTGATGAGACAATGCAAAAGGCAGAATTTGTGCGTCAGTCCCAGGAGGATATCTCTCATATCACTTCCAAACTCAAGGAGCTGATCTTTTTGAAGTCCATTGAATGGGATATGCAGCTACCCAGAGAGGATGTTAATATGGAGGATAACTGTAAACTGATGCAGGATGCCTTCGAACCGATATTACGCAAAAAATCGGTGCAGGTGGACTCGCAATGGGAAGAGAGTTTTGTCATACATACGTATAAAGATGCCATGCAGAAAGTACTTCAGGCTGTTTTTGAGAATATCTTTATTCATACCAAGCAGCATTCGGTGATCGAGGTCAGAGCAAAGCCTAACGAGATCTTTATCAAAAATGCCATTGGCGAAGGGGATGATGTACCGCTGTTTTCTTCGTATATCGGTATCCAGATGATCGAACGGCTCTCCTCCAAGCTGGGATACGAGTATAAGACCTCCTTTGATGAGCACTTTTTTTATACCCGTCTGATCTTTCATTCCATGGATGCACAGGGGTGTAGAATATGAAGTTTTTAACACAGTTTTATTATGAGAAGACCTGGACAAAGGCCTCGGCAAAAGAGGTGCTGAGGCTTATTCAGGAGGAGTTCCCCGATGTCCCGGCGGAAGATACCTTCGAGTATGTCGAATCTGAATGTAAAAAAGGCAAGGTGATCACTATAGGGGAGTGCCGGTTTAAAGCGCAAGAGGCTGATGTGGAGTCTGATCAGTAGAGATTTTCTATTGTTTAAGAAGCAAGTCTCTATAATTGCACCTACAATTTAAGCGGGCCGTGTAGTGATGGCTCAAAAGATAGGACAAGATATGAACATTATTCTTCTTGGTGCACCGGGTGCAGGTAAAGGGACTCAGGCTCAATTTTTAACCAAACAGTATGGCATTCCTCAGATATCAACTGGGGATATGCTTCGCGCTGCAATTAAAGCAGGGACGCCAATGGGAAAAATGGCTAAAGAGTTTATGGATGCGGGCAAGCTGGTAACGGATGAGATCATTATCGGATTGGTCAAAGACCGTATTGCAGAAGACGATTGTAAAAACGGTTTCTTGCTTGATGGCTTCCCGCGGACGATTCCACAAGCCGAGGCAGTGACGGCAGCAGGTATTAAGATTGATGCCTGTATTGAAATTGACGTACCTGATGAAGAGATCGTCAAACGTATGTCAGGACGTCGTGTGCATCAGGCTTCCGGTCGTACCTATCATCTTGTGTACAATCCGCCGAAGGTAGAGGGCAAAGATGATGAGACCGGTGAAGAACTGATTCAGCGTGCCGATGATAAAGAGGACGTGGTGCTTGACCGCCTAAAGGTGTATCATGAGCAGACTCAGCCCCTTGTGGATTACTATCAGGCGCAGGCAGCTGAGATTACTTCACTTCAATATATTCATGTTGATGGAACACAGGATATTGCGGTGGTGCAAAAGACAATCACCGAAAAACTTTCATAAGAGGGCCCAAGGGCTTTCTTTTTCTCCGTTTATTTTTCAGATAATACATCTCTCAGAAGTCTCTCCCATAAGGCATAGGCCTTTGGTGTCAGATGGATCCCATCGGTGGTTAGAGACTTGTCTAATCCCTTTTGTTGCGCATCCAGGAACGAAGGATAGAGGTTTATAAAACCCATCTTTCGTTTTTGACTCTGCTCTTTGAGCCAGCGGTTAATGGTTCTGATCTGTTGATTGATCTGTTTGGTCTGTTTATCATCAATGACGGGCAGTAGGGATAAGAGGTAGATTCGCTGATGGGCTTCAAAACTGTCGAGTATCTTCATATAGTTCTTTTGCAGACTGATCAGGGGGGACTGGTTAAGGATGTCATTCACCCCGATCATCAGGACAATGGTATCGGCATTTTTTGTCTGAGAGAGGCGCGAAAGCACGCCTCTGGTGGTATCCCCGTCGATTCCCATATTAGCCGCCTTAAAGGCAGACCAGTTATGACGCATGGTGAGAGAGTCCCCCAGAAAAATTAATGGTGCATCGTGCATCTGTTCAAACTCCTGTAGTTTATGATCATAAAAGCTTTGGTAAGGGGCCGCTTGAAGGCAGGATATCAGGCCAATGAAGAGGCTTAGAAGGCACTGCTTAAGGATGGGGGACTTTGACATTGGAATTAAGCAGGTAGCCGATGATGATCATCAGGATCAGTACGCCGTAGGCAGGCAGGCCAAGATAGACATTCGCCAAAAAGACAAGCCATAATAAGATGGCACCAAGGGGAGTAGGCACCCCGGTGAAATATTTTTCAGCTTCGCCCGGATCGGCAGCGATATTAAACTGGATTAGTCGGCGAAGTCCGGAGATGACATAATAGATCGATCCGGCACCGGCAATAATTTTGCTCAGGTTTGACTCCGTCTGAAAGACCGCTTCAAAGATCAGGAAGGTAGGCATCAGGACAAAGGTGAGAAAATCCGCAAAGGAGTCAAGCTGAATGCCAAACTCATTGGACAGATTGTATTTTCTTGCAATCTTTCCGTCAAAAATATCAAAGGCGCCTCCCATCCAGGCAAGAATCACTGCTAGAAAAAAGTTATGCTGGGTAATACAATAGACGGCTAAAAGGCCAAAGGTGATATTGCCCATGGTGATAAGGTTAGCAAGGTTGAAGTGGCTTTTTGATGAGTATAAAAACTGCATATGTATGGGATCCTTTAAAAAATTGGATTATAGCAAAATTTTATTTTATGTCATAATATTTAGCTGGACACTCAATTTGGAATCATAAATAATATTTATGATGTTTTGAAGTTTTTAAAAATCGGGGAGTCTTATAATGAAAATAGTTAAGAATGGATTGATGGCTGCTCTGGCGATTGTGCCGGTATATGCTATGGATGATTATCGTTGTACCGAAAAAAACCTGTTTGAAGTACAGGAGTATAAGGATGTTGTTTCAGTTGACGAGGCATTTGTTCAGGGAAAGGTTACCGGAAATATTCGCTTTGCCTATATTGATCAGGATAATCATGCGACGGGTGTTTCAGACACGTATGGTACATCTATCGGAGGGCAATTGAAATATGAGACAGCCAAGCTGCATCATGTTTCTCTTGCAACATCCGCTTTTATCTCTCAAAAAGTAGACGCACTCAGCGGTGATGCAAGCAAGAACGAATTAAATCCGGATTTTTTTGATGCGGATGGAAAATCCTTTGTCTATCTGGGAGAGGCCTATATCGATTATAGTAAAGATAATTTCGATCTGCGTATAGGACGTCAGAAAATGGATACTCCCTTGAATGACAGAGATGATATCCGTCTGTTACCCAATACCTTTGAGGCGGTCATGGCCGGATATGGCGGTATAGAGCAGACGGTCATTGTTGCCGGATATATCAATAGGTGGGCCGGATATGATTCGGGAGACGATATCTCCGTGTTCAAGAACATGCCCGGAGGCGTGGATGCAAACGGGGATGCAATTAAGGGTGTCTTTCTTGCTGGTGTGATGAATGAGAGTATCGAAAATATCGAGCTTCAGGCCTGGTATTATGATTTTGATAAGACAGCAGGTGTCCTATACGCGGAGGGGATGTATGCTGCAGAATATGAGAGTGGCATGGGAGTCGAGACGGGAGTGCAGTATTCGCATTATAGTGAAAAGTCGGCATCGGGAATCCAGGGAAATGTATACGGAGGGGTAGTGACTCTGGGATATTCGGGGGTAAGCTTGAGTGCCGCTTTTAATGTTGTCAATGCCAAACGGGGAAAAAGTATGATCCTGGGATATGGGGGCGGCCCCTATTTTACTTCTATGGAAGAGTGGACGATTGATGGTATGAATGATGGAGAAGCCTATGTGTTTGGGACCGAGATTGATCTGGGGAAAATAGCTCTTGACGGCTTGAGTTTTGCCTATGCATATGGACGTTTTCACGGGAACTCCCAGACAACGGCAGACTCTTCAAGTGTTGAAGAACATAATGCTATTATAAGTTACGCCTTTGCAGATAATCTGGACTTTGAACTAAGCTATGCAGATGTTCAAGATAGGGAGAACAGCGGGGTCAATGATGTGGGATATGATCGTGTTCTTGCGCGTTTAAATTATTATTTTTAAGAATAATTATTCTTGAAAATAAGGAGTATTATTGTATAAGTAAAGATAATAAGTACTGAAGGAAGGATGACAATGAATTGGATATATGATATCAAGATCAAAAATATACTCATAGGTGTAGCCGGGGTGGTTGTGCTGGTGATGTTATTGAGTACGGCCATGAATCAAAGCGGTCTGAGTTCCCTGGGTGAACAAACGGACAAGCAGATAGAGGAGGTCTTACCCAATACCTTTGACTTTCTCAGCCTTCAGCTTAATATAGTCCAGATACAGCAGTGGCTGACCGATATTTCGGCGACACGTGGGGCAGAGGGATTTGATGATGGTTTTGAGGAGGCACAGAAACATTTTGACAAGGCCAACAAAGATCTGGCCAGGTTGATAGAGATGCATGGGGCTTTGGGGGAGTCGAAGATGGTCGCCGACCTACAAAAATTTGAAAAAGAACTGCATGCTTTTTATGAGGTTGGAAAACGTATGGCAAAGGTCTATATCCAAAGTGGTCCGAAAGAGGGGAATAAGCTGATGCTTGAGCTTGATCCTTACGCGGAAGAGTTGACGAAGGCATTGGATGTATGGATTAGGGATCATAAAAATGAGTCCGAGGGGATTGCCGCCCAAATCCATAACGCTACGTCAGAGATGAGTAGGATGAATCTTCTGTTGTCAATTCTTGTGATAATAGCTGCACTTTCAGCCGCACTGATCATCAATAAACTTCTTAATGGTATTCATCAGATCAATGAGTATCTCAAAGTGGTGGCAGAACTCAATTTTCAAGAAAAACTTGAGATAAGGGGGAAAAATGAGATTGCGATGATTGCTCACAATGTTTTTGAGGTGATGGAAGTCATCAAAGCATTTATTAGCGAGAATAAACACTCCTCTTCTGAAAATGCATCGATCTCCCATGAACTTTCGGTGACGGCTGTGTCCGTGGGACAGAAGGTCGAAGAGGTGAGCAATATTGTCAACCAGGCAACACATCATGCCAACAAAATTACATCAGAGATCGCTGTTTCTGCCAATGATGCGAGTGAAAGTAAAAAGAATATCCTGATAGCAAGTGAGAACTTGAACGAGGTTACAAAAGAGATTACCGAACTGACTGCCGAAGTACAAACGACGGCTGAAGTTGAGGCGGAGATGGCGCATAAGATAGAGCAGCTGAGTGCAGACGCTGATCAGGTCAAAGATGTATTGACGGTGATCTCGGATATCGCTGATCAAACCAATTTATTAGCCTTGAATGCAGCTATTGAGGCGGCCCGTGCAGGTGAACATGGACGTGGCTTTGCGGTCGTTGCCGATGAGGTAAGAAAACTTGCAGAACGTACCCAGAAGAGTCTGGTAGAAATTCAGGCGACGATCAATGTGATTGTTCAGGCGATTATGGATGCCGGCGAACAGATGAATAAAAACTCGAAGAATATTCAAGATTTGGCAGAGATCTCATCTGATGTTGAAATCAAGATTATAAAAACAGTTGAAATAATGCAGACGGCGACCCATGTCAGTGAGAAAACGGTGGATGATTTTCAGGAGACGGGTAAAATGGTAGATACGATTGCACACAAGATTACCGATATCAATGATATTGTTCAGTCTAATGCAAGAAGTGTTGAGGAGATTGCAGCTGCTGCCGAACATTTGAACAGTCTGACCGAACAGTTGGAATCAGGTATGGAGAGGTTCAAAATCTAGGCTGATTTTATAATAAAAGCTTTATTTGTATCGTTTCAATTTGCAAAAATCATGATTTCATGAACCTAATAATAAATAAAGTAATATAATTGCGCAGATAAAAGAAAGACTTAATACTATTTTAAAATGATATTTATTATCATTATGGAAATAAAACTATTCAAGAAGTAAAGATGAAAAAACTAACGCAATGCGCAAAGGGCTCGGGTTGTACCGTTGTCAAGATATATGCAACCGGACCTTTAAAGCAGCGCCTGATCTCTTTTGGTATGGCCCGCGGGGTCAGGGTTGAAGTTCTGGAGTACTCACCGACCAAGAGTACCATAGAGGTCAAAGTCGGTAAGATGCGTATTGCCTTGCGTAAAGAGGAAGCCGATCTGGTTGAGGTGAATGTGAATGAATAAGATAAGAATTGCCCTGGTAGGGCAGCCCAATGTGGGTAAGTCCATGCTTATCAACTCTATCTCCGATGCCCACTTGCATGTGGGGAACTTTACCGGTGTAACGGTTGAAAAATCAGAGGTGCATTTTGAGTTTCAAGACCATGCCTTTGTGGTCGTGGATCTACCCGGCACCTATGCTTTTACGGATTATTCGATTGAAGAGCGTGTTACCCATGATTATCTCTGTAATGAGGAGTATGATCTTATTTTAAATGTGGTAGATGCGACCAATCTTGAAAAAAACCTCCAGTTGACGACCGAATTGATGACCATGTCGAAAAAGATCGTTGTGGCTATGAATATGATGGATGAGGCAGAAGAAGAGGGGATTGACATTGATGCCCGTTATTTCAGTGAGTTGACAGGCCTGCCCGCAGTCAAGGTCTCTGCCGTTGCCAAGACAGGTCTTGAAGAGATGCTTTATCTCGCGATCAAGACCCATAAGGCATCCCACCAGGAGCAGAAGCTGATCTTCTCGGAAGCACTTGAAGAAGAGATTACGACGATCACAGAGTATCTGGATAAACATCATTTCAAGGCGCAGATCTCCAACCGCAATATCGCTATCAACCTGCTTCAAAATGAGAAAAAGACCTACCGTACCCTGCATGACAATCCGATTTGGACAGAACTTCAGCCTATTTTGATTGATGCAGACAAGCATATTCAACTGCATCACGATACGGAAGATGTCAAGGAGATCTTTGCGGAAGAGTATATGGCCTTTAATCGGGGTATTGTTGCGGAGACACTGACCGTTGAGCAGGTGGAAATTGCCCAGCTTTCGATGACTGAAAAGATCGATAAGATATTGATACATCAGTTTTTTGGTATACCTATTTTCCTCTTTTTTATGTGGGGGCTTTTTCAGCTGACCTTTGAGATCGGATCCATCCCGATGGATTGGATCGATGCTTTCTTTGGATGGTTCGGAGATGTGGTCGGATCGACGATCGGTAATGACGCGGTACGATCCCTTATCGTGGACGGGATCATTGCCGGGGTAGGAGCGGTTGTCCTGTTTATCCCCAATATTGTCATTCTCTTTATCGGTATTGCCCTTCTGGAAAGTACGGGATATATGTCCCGTGTCGCTTTTTTACTGGATGGCTTTTTTCACAAGTTCGGCCTACACGGACAATCTTTTATTCCGCTGGTGACCGGTTTTGGTTGCTCCATTCCGGCTTACATGTCAGCGCGTGTTTTAAAAAATGACAGAGATAGATTGCTGACGCTGTTTATCATCGGGTTTATGTCTTGTGGTGCGAGATTGCCGGTTTACGTGCTTTTTGCCGGTGCTTTTTTTTCTGAATCCCAGGCAGGAAATGTTCTCTTTGCCATTTATATTCTGGGGGCAATGATCGGTCTGGTCGCGGCCAAGGTGCTGCGAATGACTGCCTTTAAAGGTTTGGATGAGCCTTTTGTTATGGAGATGCCAAAATACAGACTGCCTTCGTTTAAATTGATCTGGCACACGGTCAAGACCAAGACCTGGATGTATCTTAAAAAAGCAGGTACCTTTATCGCTGCTGCGGCAATGCTGATCTGGTTTTTATCAAATTATCCCAAACATATCGAGGTGGAAGCTGCCTATGAGCAGAAGATAGAGCTAGCCGGTGAGATGGATCGGATTAGACTGGAAAATCAGCTCAAGGAGGAGCTACTGGCCCAAAGTTATCTGGGGCAGATCGGTAAGTTTATTGAGCCGGTTTTCACCCCTTTAGGCTTTGATTGGAAGATGGCGGTTGCCCTTCAGACCGGTCTTGCGGCAAAAGAGGTGGTGGTTTCTACTTTGGGGGTCTTATATGCCCTGGGAGATGAGGTTGATGAGTCGAGTTCAGGCCTGGTGAAGGCTATTTCAAAGCATATCCCTTTTCCCTCGGCAGTTGCCTTTATCATAGTGATCATGATCTATCTTCCCTGTTTGGCAGCATCCGTTGTTTTTACCAAGGAAGCAGGGGGGATCAAGTACTTTTTTTATCTCTTTGCCTTGACGACGGTAGTGGCCTACGGTTTGGCTTTTGTCGCCTATCGGATTACTCTTCTGATCGTTTAATCTTCCTGGAGGACTCTCTTTAGGGGTTGTCCCGCCGGGCATGTGTAAACATTTTCTTATCTATTGCTTTTTTTCTGCTAAAATATTCCCATGATAAAAATACTGATGATTGAAGATGATTTAGAACTGGCGGAAGTGTTAACGGAGTTTCTTGAGGATCTACAGATGCAGATCAAGACGGAAGATGATCCATTCAAGGCGCTTAGCCTTTTGAAACTTGAATCATTTGATCTGGTGATTCTTGATCTAACCCTGCCGGGAATGGATGGTCTTGAAGTATGTGCTGAGATTCGGGCAAAACAGAATGTCCCGATTATTATCTCATCGGCCCGTTCGGATATCAATGACAAGGTGACTGCTTTGGAACTGGGGGCGGATGATTACCTTCCAAAGCCCTATGACCCACGAGAACTTGAAGCCCGTATCAATTCGGTACTGCGTCGATATGAGCACATGGATGTAGGTGAAAACGGGGAAGAACATTCAGACTTTAATCTGGATGAGGGTTCCATGGAGATTCGTTATAAGGGCACGCTGCTTGATCTGACCAATGCAGAATATGGGATTCTGGCCTATATGATCCGTAAGCAGGGATTTGTAATCTCCAGAGAGGATCTAATCCATAATGTAGCCGCCATCAACGAAGAGAGCTCCAATAAAAGCATTGATGTCATGGTAGGGCGTATCCGTAATAAGATAGGGGATAAGGCCCTGATTGAATCTATCCGAGGTATCGGATATAAACTCCTGAAATAGGGCAGCTCTCCTTTGCCTCGATACTCCATCTTTATTACGGTCATGCTTGCTTTGATCGTGACCCTTGGTACTGTTAGTTTCACGGTGTGGGAATTTTATCAACTCAACCGTCAGCAATATCTTTCCAATATCTTTTCAAAAAATGAACTGATCCGTCAAATCTATTCCGATGCCATTCATCGAAAAAGTACACTCAAAAGTTTTAAGGGTAATTTGGCGCCATATAACCTGAGTCTTATTGATGACAAGCAGATCCAGAGTAATATCCTGGATGAGGGAGAATCGGTACAGAGCGAGAGTTTTGATAGCAGCAATGAGTTTATAAGTGTGACAAAACCCAGGTTGCTGATCTCTGACATGCTTCAAAAAAACTATATTGAAATGATCATTTATAGCGATAAGATCTACTTTCACCTGCATACGGCAGGGGAGTATTTTATTGTCGAGGCTAGAGACCTTGAACCTTATCATATGGGAAATCTTTTATATGCCTATCTGACGATTGTATGGATTATCCTCTTCTCCTATTTTTATATCTTACGAAGCTTTTATCCTCTGCGTAAGCTTAGAGACAATATCAAGCAGTTTGCCGATGGGGATCTGAATGTCTCTTTCGAGGTCAAGGGGAAGGATGAGATTTCAGAGGTAGCGACAGAGTTTAATAACGCCGCGCAAAAGATCAATGCCCTTATCGAATCGCGTAATCTCTTTTTGCGAAATATTATGCATGAGCTGAAGACACCCATTACCAAGGGTCGTTTTTCTGTGGAGATGTTGGAAGACAATAAGTATAAAAACCGTTTGTTGAACGTTTTCATACGTATGGAGGGGTTGATCAACGAGATGGCGCTGGTGGAGCAGATCACCTCGGGCTTTGAGCAGACGAAGGTAGATGATTATAGAGCAGTTGACGTTATCGCAGAGGCATTGGACATGGGTTTCTTTGAAAGTGAGAACTATACCCTTGATATCAGTGCAGATTTGATGTTGCATGTGGATTATAAACTCTTTGCTACCGCCATTAAAAATATGATCGATAACGGGATCAAATATGCCGATGACAAGAAGGTGATCATTACTGCCAGAGAAGGAAAACTTCTGTTTGAAAACTATGGAAAGGGATTGGATGAGCCATTATCCTATTATTTGGAACCCTTTACTAAGTCTCATAAAGCGGTTCACAGTTTTGGTCTGGGGCTATACATTGTCAATGCGATTGCTCAATCCCATGGATATAAATTGATGTATGAACATCTAAATGGCTGGAATCGCTTCTGGTTCGAACTTCAATAGGGTGCTTTTAGGCTTTGGACTTAAGAAGTTCTTGTATCTGCTGCACCTTGAGTGAGACCTTCTGTACATCCTCATGGTTGAGTTTTGCCCCGTCTCCCGCTTGCATAATGGCTTGGGTGATGATGGAGATAGAGGAATGGATATCTGAAAGGCTTCGTTGGGTCTTTTCTGCCAATTTACGAACTTCATCGGCAACGACGGCAAAACCCCGTCCGTGTTCACCGGCTCTGGCGGCTTCGATGGCGGCGTTCAAGGCAAGCAGATTCGTCTGATCGGCAATGTCTCCGATAACGCTTAGGATGTCCTTGATGGATTCCGTATCATGGGTGAGCTGGTCAAATTGGAGTTGGAACTCGTCTTGTTGCTGTATGGTGTCTTCAAGGGTCAGGTTCAAGGATAGGAGCTCTTCATTGAGTTCGTGTGTATCTGGAGCTTCCTTAATTTGTGTCTGAAACTGGTGTACTGATGCCTGTAGTTCATCTTCAAGTTGAGAGACCTTGGCATTGAGCTGATAGTGTGACTCTTGTGCTAGGGAAAGGGCTTGTTCAAGTTCCTTCTTCTGTTCCTGTGCCAGTAAATTTTGTGCCTCTTTTTCATTATAAAGATCCTGCAACTGCTCCTGATAGCCCTGTGCCGCTTCTTTTGTTCGGGAAATAAACTGATCCAGTTGCTCAAATGGATCTTCGGTCTGGGTGGCAGTGATATGCTTGTTTTCTTCCTTTGGCACCTGATTTTGGATTGTTTGCACTTTGGTATTTAAGAGCGTATAGATGCTCCACAATAGTGTCAGGGATAAGAGAGTGAGGACGGCTATGACAGAACTAAACAGATAGTGATTACCGCTATGGGAAGGTTGCTGTACAAAACGATTCTTCTGAAGGACAAGGTCCAGTCCCAGTTCGCTCATCTTGGAATATTCACCTTTTAACTCGGCGATGATTCGGGCTTCATGTTCCGGAAGGTCTTCTACGATGGAGGCAATATGGGTGTGCATCCTGGCTTTTAGAGCTTCCAGGCGTTCATCGGCCTGAGTGTCAAAACTGAGTGCAGAGGCGATGTTCTCGTGGGAGGCGAGAATAAGATAGATCAGCGGCAGGCGTTCTTCTGCTTTGAGACTTGGGTTGAGCCGGTCGCTTAATCGGTTAAGCTCTTCATAGGCCGCCTCAAATTCCTGCGTGTCAAGCTTGGCTGAGAAGCTTTTGATAGAGTCTTGAGGAGCGAAGAGAAGGTAGCTGATACTTCCTGCTCCCAGAGTCAAAATTAGTACGCTAAGAAGGATAAACCGTTTTTTGATTGCTTTCATGTCTTCTCTAAAGCACATTTTATGCCACAGTGGTTACAATCATAATAATAAAAAGAGTAGTGAGGGAAACGTGCCTAAAAAAGAGATACTGATCACCAATGATGACGGCTTTGATGCACCCGGCCTGCGGGCATTGATAGAGGCCTTGCAAGACCTGGCCCATTTGACCATCGTGGCTCCTGCCTCGGAAAAATCAGCCTGCGGGCACTCTCTTACCCTTAAACATCCCCTGCGTTTTGTACAGGTGGAAGATGATTTTTATAAACTCAGTGACGGTACACCCAGTGATTGTGTCTATATGGCACTGCATTCGCTCTATGGCGATAAAAAACCTGACCTGCTTATCAGCGGGATCAACCGTGGTTCCAACATGGGTGAAGATATTACCTATTCAGGTACCGTTGCCGGTGCCATGGAGGCAGTGCTTCATGATGTACCTGCCATCGCTATCTCCCAGGTGATCGGCGGTTCCCAGCATGGTTTGGATGTGGACTTTAGCATGGCGCAGAAAGTGGCAAGGGATCTGGTCATGAAGATCATCGAAGGAGATTTCCCGCTTCCACACAGAGAACTTATCAATGTGAATGTTCCAATGGATATCGAAACAATAGAGTATCAGGTGACCTATGCCGGCTACCGTCTTTATGCCAATGATGCCCATCTTCACCGTAACCCCCGCGCCGAAGAGTACTGGTGGTTGGGACTGCACCCGCTGGAGTTCAGAACACGCCCGGTCAAGGGCGTGAGTGACTTTGATGCGATCAGTGCAAACAAGGTTTCATTAACGCCGATCATGCTGGATCTGACAGCGTATCAGTCTATGAAGTCATTGGAGGATTTTCTTGCCTAGATACGAACGCTCCCGTATGCTCCTTGGAGATGACTTTGAGAAACTTTCCAAGGCAAAGATATTGTTACTTGGGGTTGGTGGAGTAGGAAGTTTCTGTCTGGACTGTCTGTACCGAAACGGTATCACCGATATCACGATTATTGACTTTGATGTGTATGACAAGAGCAATCAAAACCGTCAGATGTGGTCGGAGATGCATGAGGGAGAGTCCAAGGTTGCTGCGATGAAAGAACATTATCCCGAGATCATTGCCATGGATATGAAGATCACTCCGGAGTGGGTGGAAAGTTTTGATTTTGAACCCTATGACCTGGTCCTGGATGCGATCGATGATATCCATGCCAAATTGGCTCTGGCACAGAAGTGCTATGCTAAGCTCATCTCGGCTACGGGCTCGGCCAAGCGTCTGGACCCGACAAAGATCGAGGTCGCGACGATCTGGAAGACCCACGGAGACCGCTTCGCTTCCAAGATCCGATATGAGCTTAAAAAACGGCGTTTTAGCAAGAAATATCCGGTGATCTTCTCTTCAGAACCGGCCCGTGTCAAGGTAAAAGGTAGTTTTGTCGGTGTGACGGGAAGCTTTGGGATGACCATGTGCTCCCTGGCAATCAAGCGTATTATCGAGGGTAAATGACGGCGCAGGAGGTGGACGGTGTACGGTATATTCCTGATAAGGAGAGTATCGTCGCCGAAGCCTATGGTGAGCAAAAACGGATCTTTTTGGATGAGCATCCTATCGATTATTGCGTCGGTGTTTATGGCGATGGCTGCGGGGGTGGACGTCTCTTTGTCCTGTATGGAAGCTATGTGAAGGTATATGATCTTGATCAGGAAACGGACTCTGTACTGTTTGAAGGGTTTGCTCAAGCTCAAGGTATCAGCAAATCGGGATGCCAATTGAGTGTTCAAACCCCTTTAAAACGGATTACCTACAATCTCTCGACAATGAAGGAAGAAAAAGAATGAAGTTATTGGTATCGGCACTGGAGCCTTCATCCAACCTGCATCTAAAAGCGCTTTATCCCCACCTGGAAGATGCAGAACTCTGTGGTATTTTTGATGAGAGTTTGGGAGACCCTCTTTATAGTCCTAAAGCTTTTTCCGTTATGGGGATCAAGGATGTGATCGGCAAGATCTTCTCTGCCAAGGAAGCGATGGCAGAATTGGTCTTTTTGGCCCGGGATGCGGACAAGGTTCTGCTCATTGATGCACCGGCTTTCAACCTGCCATTGGCTAAAAAGATCAAGGAGAAGTATCCTGATAAAGAGATCTCCTATTATGTCCTTCCAAAGGTATGGGCATGGAAGAAAAAGCGCGCGGCCAAGGTGGACAAATACTGCGACAAGCTCCTATCTATCTTCCCTTTTGAGGACCAATTCTATCCCCGTGCGACTTACGTAGGCAATCCCTTGATGGATGAGATCAAAGCCTTTAAAGACAAGGTGACACACAACAACAAAGTCGCTTTCCTGGCAGGAAGCCGAAAGTCGGAAGTACGTGCACTAATGCCTATTTATCACGAGCTGAGAAAGAAGCATCAAGAAGAAGCGCTTTTAGTCATTCCTCCCCACTTTAGCGATGAAGAGATAGAAAACCTTTACGGCGATCTCTCTGCCTTTACCGTGATTCGTGAAACGCATGAGGCACTATTGCAGGCTGATTTTGCTTATGTCTGTTCGGGTACGGCAACACTGGAGTGTTCGCTCATCGGTACGCCGATGGTCTTGGTCTTTGTGGCGAATAAACTCGAATATTGGATCGGCCGCAGGTTTGTCAAACTCAAACATGTGGGACTGGCGAATATCATCTATGATTTTGAAGGCAAGGAAGCAATGCATGAAGAGTTGTTGCAGGACGAGGTTAATGTGAAACGGATGTATGAGGTCTATGAGAACATCGATAAACAGAAGTTTTTGGAACGTTCTCTGGAGTTAAGAGAAGCCCTTGGTAAAAGCCGGTTAAAAGACGTGGCAGAGATCATATTACAATGATGCAAGAGATTAATACCTTTATAGGAACTATTAACGGTATCGTCTGGGGTCCCTTGATGCTGGCGCTTATTCTGGGTACGGGATTGTATCTGAGTGTCGGTCTGAAGTTTATGCCGGTTCGTATGATAAAAGCGGGATTTGTCCTCATCTTCAAAGGACGAAAAGAGGATAAGAAAGAGGGAGAGATTTCTCCTTTTAATGCCCTGATGACATCACTTTCGGCGACGATCGGGACGGGGAACATCGCGGGAGTGGCAACGGCGATTTTTCTGGGTGGTCCCGGGGCACTGTTTTGGATGTGGCTGGCAGCGCTCTTGGGGATGGCGACCAAGTTTGCCGAAGCCGTTTTGGCGGTGAACTATCGAGAAACGGATGAGGAGGGCAATCATGTGGGCGGTCCGATGTTCTATATCAAAAATGGTTTGGGGCAACAGTGGGCATGGCTGGGGTTTGCGTTTGCTCTTTTCGCTTCATTAGCCGGTTTTGGCATCGGCAATACGATTCAGGCACATTCGGTCTCGGATGTCCTGCATAGCTCCTTCGGGGTGCCTGTGTTGGCTAGCGGGCTGATACTTTCCGTTTTAGTAGGTCTCGTACTGTTAGGTGGTATCAAGAGTATCGCCAGTGTGGCCGGTAAACTGGTGCCATTTATGGCTATTGCCTATCTGAGTGCGGGAATTGTCATCTTGGTGTTGAACATCACGGATATACCGGATGCGATCATGCTCATCATTTCATCTGCCTTTACCGGTTCCGCAGCGGCAGGGGGATTTGCCGGTGCGAGTATCTGGGCCGCTTTACAGTTTGGGGTGGCCAGGGGGATCTTCTCCAATGAAGCGGGATTGGGTTCTGCGCCGATTGCCCATGCTGCGGCCAAAACGGATTCGGCAGTGGCTCAGGGACTGGTGGCGATGATGGGAACCTTTATCGATACCATTATCATCTGTTCAATAACAGGCTTGGCGATTGTCCTTTCCGGAGAGTATCTCTCCGGGGAATCGGGTGCGAGTCTTTCGGCATTGGCCTTTGCCAAGATGCTTCCTTTCGCCGGTGAGTATGTGGTGACTTTTGGATTGATCCTTTTTGCCTTTACGACCCTGGTGGCATGGAGTTTTTATGGGGAAAAATCAGTCTATTATATCTTTGGTCAAAGAGCTATCATCCCTTTTCGTATCATGTGGATACTCGTTATCCCTTTTGGTTCGATGATGGATCTGAAGTTCATCTGGCTATTGGCGGATACGCTTAATGCCTTGATGGCGATTCCCAATCTCATCGCATTACTACTCTTAAGCCCCGTTGTCTTTAAATTGACGAAGACATATTTTGCTAAATAAGCTATAATATCTC
>JBFEYO010000026.1:0-19646 GCA_041562075.1 Sulfurimonadaceae bacterium
GACCTTAAACTCCAGCAGTTCCCTTAAAGCCCTGACACCGATCTCCTTGCTGATCTGATCACCTACACCCAGATAGTTATGGGCCAAAGGTACATAATACCCCTTCTCCTGCTCAAAGGCAAAACTAAAACCGACAAGTGAGTCTTTAGCTGCATCCAGACCGGTGGTCTCCGTATCCAGCGCCAGAACACTCCCCTTTGGAATCTGACTGATCACCTCAAAGAGTTTGGACTCGCTGTTTAACAATACATATTCAAAGCTTGGCTTTGCTGCCTCTTCTTTAGGTGCTTGCGCCGTGCTGGGCTGAATCTCTGCAATCATCCCCTTGGCTTTGAGCTGACGCAAAATTCCGTTGAGTTCGTACTTATGCAGGTCATCCACGATCCCCAAAAAGGGGTTCTTCTCGGGAAGGGTAAAATCATGCAGGTCCAAGGATTCAAAGACATCATCCACCAGGGTAACCAGTTTTTGAGATCTCCAGGCATCTTCTTCAAAATCTCTGAGCTTCTTTTGTACCCCTGCCGGTTTGACCTCATCGATATTATCATAGATCCCCTGGAGGGTATCAAACTGGGCCAGAAGTTTTTGTGCCGTCACCTTCCCCACACCTTTTACCCCGGGAACATTATCCGCACTGTCCCCAAGCAGCGACTGATAATCCGTAAACTGGTCCGGACGGATCCCGTACTTCTCAACACAGGCCGCCTCATCCACACTTTTGCGTTTGATGGCATCTACGACTACCACCTTACCATCATCGATCATCTGATAGAGGTCCTTATCATGGGAGACGATACGCACATTCATCCCCTCCTTTGTCGCCAGCTTTGCCACTGAAGCGATCATATCATCCGCCTCATACCCCGGCTTGGAAATCGTCGCAAAGCCCATCTTCTCTACCCATTCAATAGCGATAGGAAGCTGCATACTCAGCTCTTCCGGCGGCGGCGGTCTATGCGCCTTATACTCGGGGTCGATCTCATTTCTAAAGGTCGGCCCCTTCGTATCCAAAGCAAAAACGATCAAGTCTGTATTATGGTCTTTCTCCACACTGGCGATAAAGTTGGTAAATCCTGTAAGCAATCCGGTGGGAAACCCCTCTGCGTTTTTAAGAGGTGGCAGGGCATAAAAGCTGCGAAATAGAAATCCGAAGGTATCAATAATAGTAATCGTCTTGGCCAAAAGTCATTCCTAAAATAAAATGTTCTTAGTATAGTTTCCCAAGGCAAAAAGTTTGATGAAGCCTTCTGTATCTATAAATTTTTTCACTAAATGTTACCCATCCCACCCCCTTATCACTGCCCTTTAACCTCCCTTTTCACTAATAAAAGTTAGAATAAGCATCATGAAAGAGCTTAAATATATCTCCCATTACAACGAGCAGACCCAGGCACAGGTACGTGCACTTATCCAGCAGGAGAGACTTTCCGCTTATCTTCTGCACAAGTATCCCTGTGCCCATGAATATAAGACCGACAAGGCACTTTTTAATTATGTCATGGAGTATAAGAACAGCCATATGAAAAAATCCCCTCCATTGAGCAAGGCAGTCTATGACGGTAAGATCAATGTGATCCATAACGCTCTGGGCACCCACCGTTTTATCTCCAGGGTACAAGGGGGAAAACTCAAAGCGAAAAACGAAATCCATATCGCCACCCTCTTTAAAAATGTGCCCGAAGAGTTCTTGCGCATGATCGTTGTGCATGAACTGGCCCATTTCAAAGAGAAAGAACACAACAAGGCCTTTTATAAACTCTGTGAATATATGGAGTCAGATTATCATCAGCTGGAGTTTGACCTGCGACTCTACCTGACCCAGATGGAAATTGATAAAAAACTCTATTAGGCTATAATCTTGATTATGAAACCGTTCTTTACGATTGTGCTGCTACTGTCCATTTCAAGTTTTGCCCAAGAAGTCGAGGTCGACACCCAGAAGCACGAACTCTTTTTCACCGCCTATATTCAATCCTTTCATTTCACCCGCAACAGTACGACTCATGAATCTTTTAATGACAAACAAGACGCCTATGGACTTGAATATATCTATGACGATCACTTCAGTATCAGCTATAACCATTTTGTCAACTCCCGTTATAATGAGACGGATGTGTATGGGCTGGGATACCTTCTGCATTTTAATGAGGACTTTGGCCTGCATCTTATCGGCGGGTACCAGGAAGGCTACTGTTTTGACGGTCTGCTTAACTCCGTTGAATGCACCCCCGGCAAGAGAAATAAAAGCGCGTTTATCCTTCCCATGCTTTATTACAAGCATCAGTATTTCAAAATCGACCTCTTCAGCAATGGCGATATGATCGCACTGCGCTTTAATATCAAGATCTACGACCTCTTTTAAACTCGCTATAATTCCATCCATGAACAGCTATGATGAGAAATTCACCGCCTCTATACGGTCTACCTATTTTCATAAACTCCCTGCGCAGCAGCAGGCCTTTATCAAAGAGAAAGCCTATGACTACAGACTCTCTTTCCAACAGCTTCGCCTGATCATCGAAATGGCAAACGACCTCTTTATGTGGGGAGAGTCAGGCATACAGACTTTATGGCAGGATCACACCCATTCAAAGGTGATCCTGCAACGCCTGAGCAAGCGGTATAATGAGATCAAAGAGAAGCCGAAATCCTATGACGGTTTTGATCCATCCATCCTGCGATCTGAACAGAAGTTCACCTTTCATACCAAAGAGAAAGAGGGATTCGGGCTGGGTATGTGCCCCGTCGCTTCGGAACAGACACGCTGCTGTAATTTAATGACCCTGGATGCGGTAGAATCCTGCGGTTTTGACTGCTCGTACTGCACCATCCAGTCCTTTTACAAGCAGGACAAGATCACCTTTGATGCAAGCTTCAAACAGAAGCTTTTAAACCTTCAGCTTGATCCAAACCGTACTTATCATATCGGGACGGGACAATCCTCCGATTCGCTGATGTGGGGGAACAAAGAAGGTGTTTTGGATGCTCTTTTTGATTTTGCCAGAGCCAATGGAAATGTCATCCTGGAGTTTAAGACCAAGTCGGACAATATCAAGTACTTTCTGGAAAACGAGGTACCACAAAACATCATCTGTACCTGGTCTTTAAACACCCCTACCATCATTCAAAATGAAGAGCATCTTGCCGCTTCACTGGACAAGCGTATCGGCGCTGCCAGAGCCCTGGCAGACAAGGGGGTGATTGTAGGCTTTCATTTTCATCCAATTGTCGAATATGAGAACTACCTGCAGGAGTATCAAGAGGTCTACGAAAAACTGATTCAGACCTTCAACCCCGAAGAAGTCGCCCTGGTCTCCATGGGGACGCTCACCTTTATCAAGCCGGTGATCCAAAAACTAAGAGAGCGCAACTTCAAATCAAAGATCCTTCAGATGCCCTTTGATGATGCAGCCGGCAAGGCTTCGTATCCATTGGAGATCAAAGAGGAGATGTTTAAACACGCCTATGAAAGCTTTAAAGCCTGGCATGACAAGGTCTTCTTTTACCTCTGTATGGAAGATCATTCATTATGGAAAAAATGTTTTGGCTATGAATACAACACCAATGCGGATATGGAAAGGGCGATGGTGTCATCTTATTGTAAGAAGGTGGGTGTAGAGTATATCTACAGTTGATTTCCCAAAAGGGCTGGCATCAAAGGCCTAGTATTCCGGAACGATCCCCAATTGATCCATCACATTATCGACGATGTCTTCGAGCATCTCGTGATCATACCCCGCATCATGGGCTTTACGCAAACCAAAAGTAATAGACTGATCAGAGAACGGTGCATTTACCGGAACGATCGTCTTGACGATATTAAGCGCTGTCGCATACTCTTTGACCGCTTCAGGCGCTTTTTGATAAGTGTCTGAGAAACGGATCATATCCACAAAGGTCTCATCAAACTTCCAGTGTTCAAAGATGGCAGCCGTAACCGTAGCCGTCGTCTCTTCTACATATGAGAATTCGACCTGAGGAATATTATTGGTTGTTTCGATTTCGGATTTAAAATTAAAAAGTAGATCCTCTTTGATAATGTCTGAGGCGATGATAATCTTCCCCGTCTCCTGCAAGAAGGTAGCAAGGAAAAGGTTTTCCATCTTTTTTCTATCGATCTTGGAGTACCAGTTATGCATCAATACGGCCTGCTGATTCGAGATATCCGCAAACTTTTCCGAACTGATGCCGTAAGGTTCCATGTCCACATTAAGAAGTTTTCTTACCGAGTTCCCGATGGCGATTGAACGGGTCATACTCATACCAAATAGCGAAACAGCCTGGGCAACACTCTTGATCTCTTTTCCAAAACAATATAGAGGAGAGTTCGCTGCCTTTAGAAGGTTCGCGACGATCATAGGGTCTTTTTCAACAACACCTACAAGGTCATTGATGGCAGCCTCAGGATCCGCACACACTTGTTGCATCTCTACGATAGTCTTAGGCAATGCGGGAAGGGATTTGATACTTTCGACAAGGGACGATTTCATTATACGGTTCACCTACTCAATAATAATTTTAATTTTCTAAAAGCCAATTGTACCACTACTTTTTTATGATTTATGTAAAGCCAACTCTTTTTTCAAGAATTCACCGGTATACGAGCCTGTTTTTTCATGATTTTGGGCCAATTCTTCCGGGTTGCCGACAGCAACAACACGACCACCTTTCACACCCCCTTCAGGTCCCATATCGATTACATAATCCGCATTTTTGATCATGTCCAGATTATGCTCTATTACCAATACCGAGTTACCTAATTCCACAAAATGGTGAAGAACATCCGTCAGACGATTCACATCATCAAAATGCAGACCTGTCGTCGGCTCATCAAGTATATAAAGGGTCTTGCCGGTATCTTTGCGACTCAACTCCTTTGACAGCTTGATACGCTGCGCCTCACCTCCGGAGAGGGTCACGGCATTTTGACCAAGAGAGATATATCCCAGACCCACATCATTAAGAGTCTGAAGTTTCGCCTTGATCTTGGGTACCGGAGCAAAGAACTCAAGGGCCTCGCTCACCGACATATCCAATACCTCGGAGATGGACTTGCCTTTATACTGGATCTCCAGTGACTGTGGATTATAGCGCTGTCCCTGACAAGAGTCACATTTGACCATGATATCCGGCAGGAAGTGCATCTCGATCTTGATCTCCCCTTCCCCCTGGCACTTTTCACAACGTCCGCCCTTGACATTAAAAGAGAAACGTGAGGCAGTATACCCGCGGATCTGAGCCTCTTTGGTCTTGGCAAAAAGATTACGAATCTCATCCATCAGCCCTGTATAGGTTGCCGGATTGGAACGCGGGGTCCGGCCAATAGGACTTTGATCCAGATAGATGACCTTGTCAAGTTGCTCCAGACCGTCGATCTCCACCCCTTTGATCTTCTTTACCTTTCGGGCATGATTTAACAACTCACGGGCCACCGGCAGCAGTGTCTGCAAGATCAGTGATGATTTTCCACTGCCGCTAACCCCCGATACACAGACCAGGTTATGAAGCGGGATCTTAACACTCAGGTCCTCAATATTATTGATGCAAACGTTTTTGATCTCCAGCCACTCTTCCTGAGTCCGGCGGTAGAAGTATTCGATCTTCTTACGTCCATACAGATAGTCTGCCGTCAGGGTTTTGGACTTTTTCATCTGTGCCAGGGTTCCTGAAAAGACCACTTCTCCCCCGAACTTTCCGGCTCCCGGGCCAATGTCAACAACATAATCCGCATGCTCGATGGTCTCCTTGTCATGCTCGACCACAATCACGGTATTGCCTTTTTCCTGTAAAGAACGAAGCGTTCTGATCAGTTTGAGGGTATCACGTTCATGCAGGCCGATACTGGGTTCATCCAGTACGTACATCACGCCGGTAAGACCCGATCCTATCTGAGAAGCGATACGGATACGCTGAGCTTCCCCCCCTGAAATAGAGCGTGCATCCCTGGAAAGGGAGAGGTATCCCAGACCCACATCATACAAGAAGAACAGGCGCTCACGCACCTCATTTAGGATGGGTTCACCGATCATCATCATCTGATCGGTAAAATGTGAGAAGTTTTTATCCTCGGCAAAAAAACCGTAAGCATCCTCAATGGGCATTTTGATAAGATCAAAGATCTTTTTGCCCGCGACATCCACAGCCAAGGACTCTTTTTTCAGACGATTCCCGTCACATTTAGAGCAGGTCTTCTCACTCATATAGTCCTGAAGCTCTTTTTCATCCTTGAACATATCATAGGCGATCTTCGTGATCCCCGGCCAGACCCGCTTGATCGGATGCCCTTTCCATTCAAAAGGAATCTCATCTATACTTCCATGCAGGATCGCCTTTTTCTGATGCTCTTCCAACTCAGAAAAGGGAATATCTATGGCGATTTTCTCATGGGCACAAAAACCCTTTAAAAAGGTAAAATAGTACCCCTTATTGAAACCATAAACGATCTTTACCGCACCCTTTTCTATACTCAGGTCCGGATCAATGATCTTGTCCGTATCCAGGGCATAACGGATCCCCAGTCCATCACATTCACTACAGGCACCTTTGGGTGAATTAAAGGAGAAAGACAAGGGTTCAAGAGGCTCAAAACTCACTTTACAATCATGACAGGCCAGATGTTCACTGTAATGTACCATCTTCTGCGAAAGTCCCATTTCCTCATGGTTCAAGATCTCTATCTCCAACTCACCATAAGACTCTTTAAGGGCCTTTTCCACATCCTGCGCAATTCGTTCCGTATTATCCTCTTTGATCACGATGCGGTCAATAACGACCTTGATCGTGTGTTTTTTAGTCTTGGAGAGTTCGATCTCTTCGTCCAGGCGCACCATCACCCCGTCGATCATTGCCCTAACGTATCCTTTAGCCGTCAATGAAGAAATCAGATCACTAAAGGTCCCCTTCTTCTCGCGAATAAGAGGGGCAAGGATAATCACCTTGGATCCAATAGGAAGTTTCGCCACCTGCTCGATAATATCCGAGGCATTCATCTGGGAGATAGGCTTGGAGCAGATATGACAATGCTGTTCCCCTACCCTTGCAAAAAGCAGACGCAGGTAATCATAAATCTCCGTGATCGTCCCTACGGTAGAACGGGGATTTTTTGAAGTCGTCTTCTGATCAATAGCAATGGCCGGTGTCAGACCCTCGATCTTGTCAACTTCCGGCTTACCTATCTTATCAAGGAACTGGCGGGCATAAGACGAAAGGGATTCGATATACCGGCGCTGACCCTCGGCGTATAGCGTATCAAAAGCCAGCGTCGACTTACCGCTGCCGCTAAGACCGGTACAGACCACCAGCTTGTTCTTAGGCACTTCAAGGGAGATATTTTTTAAATTATTTTCGCGTGCGCCGGTAATTTTAATCATGTAAGTGTCCTGTATAGAAGATAAGATAATACGCCTATATAAAAGGCAAGAAGTAAACGTTTTTGAAGTTGACTCTGGGTGATATGCTTAAGATGAACACCGAAGTAAACCCCAAGCAAAGAGGCTGCACCGATGATCATCCCATCAAGGTATTTCATCTGTCCTGCGATGGAAAGACTGATCAGACCAGAAACCGATGAAAAGATCACAAAAAAGAGTCCGGCAGAGGTCGCTTTTTTCACATCAAAATGCAAAAAACCCACCAATATAGGCACCAATAGGATAGAGCCTCCCACCCCGATGGAGATGGCGAATACCCCCAGCAGCAATCCGATCATAAAAAGCAGTACAGGATGGGCATTTCTGGGTTCTCTATAGTGTGCCGGAGAGTAGGCCATACGGGCCAGGGCGATACAGATAAAAGCGAGAAAAACATATTCCAAAAGCTCGGAGGAGACCTTGGATATCACCCATCCACTTAGCAGTGCCCCCACAAAACCGCCAATAGCTATAAGTAATACCGTACCAAACTCCAGGCTTCCCTTTTTCAGATTCAAAAAGGAGCCATAAATAGAACTAAAGACCATCTGGATGACCGAGATACCGATAGCCGTCTTGATCTCATAACCCATAAACAGAAGTGCCGGCACTAAAATAGTCCCTCCGCCAATACCGAAGAAGCCCGACAGCACTCCTACACCGGTGCCCAGAACAATCAACTCAATTATCTCTAAAACCTCGATATTCAGCCCTATTATTTTTTTTGAAATTGTACTCAAATTACATTGAGGAAGGCCTAAACTTTGCAACTTAATAAGAAGCAAAAGAAAAACATGTCAAATATTAGTGATATTTAAGGGGCTAATGGGGATAATCACACACCTTTCTTACTAAAGAGAAACAATGGACACGACAACCCTCAATCAACTCATTCAAACTGCCGGACTCCTCCTGGCACCGATTATCACCCTAAGCCTGGCTTATATCTATGCCAATCGCTTTATCAGGCATAAGAATGATCTTAACCGAGAGATAAGGCTTTCCCAGGACCTGCTGTTTTACCATGCAGTCATACAAAAGTATGAAGAGCTTGCCAAACATCATGAAAATGCCACCTTAAAACACACCTATCGGGAAGAGGTTTTTCATGAGATCGGATACAAGCCCTCCGAATATTCCCAACCTTCACGGCTTAAAAACCGTCTGGAAAAAATGGGTCAGACCGATGAGAAGTTGAACAAGGCCATCGAAAAGATCAAAAAAAGTATGTAACGAGCATCATCATTTTATTCTCTTAAGGATGGAACTTCCGTCTACATCCTTGCTTATTCAACTCTACTTAATCCATTTGTCCTATAATAAAGCATTAATTAAACGTGCATAATTCATATTCAGGGATACTATCATGATTTCACTCATTGTCCAGGCAGCTGAAAACTTTTTACAAGACCAGATTGAACTTGATACACATAAGACCGACAGCCTTTCGCAATTGAGAACACTATTTGCTTCTATTGAGATAAAGATGGATGATGGCGATATGAAAACCGTCTATCTTGGGTTCAATGAGACTCTGATCAAAGAGATCGTTTCTGTCTATCTTATGGAAGATGATGCGGATGATGAAACCATGAAAGACATGGCCCTGGAGTCGACCAATATGATCGTTGGAAGTGCCAAGGTACTGGCTGAAAATGCCGACAAAGAACATTTTATGATAACAACACCAAAACTTGAGGCGATAGAAGAGTTTGACTCCTCCGGATACAGCGAACTCTCTATTCTCAAGACAGACAAAGAGTCCCTTGTTATCGGTATCAAAGGATAAAAGACCTCATGCCTGAAGATGAAACAAACCAGACGCACACTGAGAATGAGCCGACAGAACAGATCGAACTGAATGCAGATGAGCTTGAAGAACTTGCCTGGATGGATTATGAGGGACTTCTGGATATGGAAGTGGAGTTTATCGCTGACCTCGGCCAAACCAGTCTAAGCATCCGTGAGATACTCGCCCTGCAAAAAGGCTCGGTAATCGACCTGTCCAAACCTGCGGGGGAAAGTGTCGAGGCCTATGTCAATAACCGCATTATCGGTAAAGGTGAGGTCATGGTCTATGAAAAGAATCTGGCTATTCGTATCAATGAAGTCCTCGACTCCACTTCGGTGATCTACTACCTATCAAAAGAGAGATTATGAGATATCTGTTATTATTCCTGTTACCCGGCCTGCTTTTAGGCTCAAAGATCCTCTCATACAATGTTTATGAACGTTCCAACCGTGTTGATGTCATGTTGACCTTTGACACCCCTTTTGAAGGCAGACTCTCTCAAAGTAAAAAAGAGAATACGACCATCTTAAAACTTGAAGGCGCTTCTATCGAAGCTCCCAAGATCAAAACGGTCAAGACTTCCTACCTGCACAAGATGACCATCACTCCAATCAACTCCCATACGGAGATCATACTGCAAACCGCTTCGGGAGTCACTATGCAGGCATCCAAAACCAGTGATGCCTATGGACTGAGACTCCGTCTTGCACAAGCAGCAGCCACGCCGAAACAGACAGCATCTACAACAGCATCCAGCATCCCCGACCTTACCTCTTTACCAACCCGGCAAAGTGGTGAGTTTAACAACTCTTATTATGTGGTCATAGGGATCTTACTCCTTGGCATCTTGTTGATGCTCTGGCTTAAAAAAAGAATGGGGCCCCCTCACGCCAAGGGAAAACAGCCATGGCTCTTTAAGGCTGCTGCCAAAAAAGAGGGGATCAGTATTCGTTTTCAAAAACCGCTAGACCCCAAAAACCGTGTTGCTATGCTGGATTACGAAGGGCAAAGCTACCTGGTACTTCTTGGGAATACCAATATTCTTTTAGACAAATATATTGCCGGTAAACCGGTGAATACCCAAAGCGAGTTTGATCAGATTCTCAATGACAACAAGAGTGAACTTGATTCCTATCTTCAACTCGATTCCTCGGAAGTCGAACCGCTTCAATCTTATAAACAAAAGGCTTCTGCCCAGATCCATGAACTGGTCTAGGCATGACGTTTTTACATTACATTTACATTTCTCTTTTATAATTAACCGAATTTCAATAAGGATCTAGGAATGGGGCAACAGTATAAATCCCTCACTGCGGCAGATATGGCCTTTATACAAGAACAGAAGCTCTTTTTTATCGCCTCTGCTTCCAATCATGAGGTCAACCTTTCTCCCAGAGGATACGATTCTATCTATATCCATGATGAGAAGACCTTGTATATCATCGATTATCTTGGCAGCGGCAACCGTACCGCCAGAGACATCAATGAGGATGGTGAAGTCACCCTGATGTTTACGGCCTTTGAAGGTGCACCCAGGATTCTGCGCTGCTTTTGCAAAGGAGAGGTGATCCTCAAAGACACCTCCGAATTCAACAAGATCGGTTCACATTTTGATGCTGATCTCTCAGCCATTCGCCATATCTTCTGTCTGAGAATGTATGCGGTCGAGTCCAGCTGCGGTATGGGTGTGCCGGTCATGCATTATGAACAGGACAGAGAAGGCGTGAAAGAGTATGCCCTTAAGCTTGTCAATAAGGGTGGCTTTGACGACTATGTTCAGGCACATATCACACCGCCTGATCTGAGCAAGGTATAAAATTGAACATTTATACCAATTTTTATGTATAATAATTTATCCGCATACAGGGAACTACGGAATGAACATTAAAACAATACTATTAACATTTTTACTAAGTGTCAGCCTCTACGCCGCCAAAGATAATAAGGTTGACTTTTTACTAAAAGCCAACAATGAGACATCATTCATGCATTACGAGTTTCATAATCTGGCCTATGAAGCAGCCCAGCAAAAAGAGTATGAACATGCCTTCGACCTTTATTTAAAAATAGCCAATAAAGGTGATAATCGCGCCGAATACAACGTCGGGATGATGTATATGAACGGTGTGGGTGTCGAGCGGGCTAAGATGGATGCCTATAAATGGCTGCGCCGTGCCTCCAAGCATGGAAATGCAGAGGCCATTGCCTATTTTAAACAGATGAATGAGCGATATGAGAAAAAGCATCAGGAGAAGCTCGAACAACAACCGCAATCCCAACAGCCAGAAAAGCCAAAAAAAACTGAGCCTGCTCACGAACCGGTAAAAACAGCCAAACCCGCCGCGAAGCTTGATGAGATCAAACCTGATCCTATTGCCACCTCTCCTGCTCCGGTTGAAATTGACAAAGAGGAGCCTCTTAAGGCTACTAGTGATAATCTCCTCTATATCATCATCGCTCTGCTTATCGGACTCTTTGCTATTGCCTTTGTCTTTCTTAAAAAATCCGGTTCAAGCGAGGAGAAAAGGAAAAAAGAAAAAGCCCCTCAAAAAGAACTTAAATACAAATCTCAGATGCTTGATAGCACCTATGAGCATATTGCCAAATACCATGATGCCCTCTTAAAACAGGTCAATCTGGCACAAATCAAACATGATCCTAAAAAACTTCAGATCTATTATATGTTCTTAAACGGGATGATCGATTATTTTTGTCAATTGGAAAAGTTCAACGATAGTGACCAACGCCGTATCTTCAACACGCACATGGCGGGGCAAGTCGGTAAAGAGAATGTCACTTCCGTGACTCAGAGTATTCTTGAAGGGCAGCGTGACCCTTCCATGTACCATTACCAGGCAGCCGGGGGAATATCTGCCAAAGCCTGGCATGAAAACGGCTCTAAAGATGCCCTCTCCATGCTCAAAAAAGTACTCACCGAAAAACGCGACTAAGCCTCGCGTGTCGTATCATAAAAATTCTCCAGGACCTTTCTGAATTCCTCTATATCCGTAATTGAATTAACCTGATTTCGAAGGGCTGACGCCCCAATAAGCCCCTTGCAGTAGGTGTGGATATGTTTTCTGAACATCGGTACTCCGTGAGCGCCGTAAAATTCGATCATCTTGTCATAATGCTCCAGGACGATCTCTTTTTTCAAGGCAATCGAGACCTGCTTCTCCCCCGTCTTGAGCTGATGAAAGATCCAGGGCTGACCGATCGCACCGCGACCGATCATCAGTCCGTCCGCCTTGGTATGTTCCAATACCCACTGAGCCTTCTCGTAATCCGTGATATCCCCATTGGCGATCACTGGGATAGAGAGTGCCTGTTTGACCTCTGCAATGGCGTCATAATCCACTTCAGCCTTGAACTTTCCTGCGCGGGTTCGGCCGTGTACCGCGATAAAATCTGCACCGGCGTCTTCAACAACCTTGGCGATCTCCACATGGTTCTTCTCCGCAAAGCCCAAGCGTACTTTTACACTGGTAAACTCCTTGGTCGATGTCTTCTTAATCGTCTCTATCAGACGTCCCATCTGATCAAGATCACGTAAAAGGGAAGAACCCGAACCCCCACCGACGACCTTTGGTACCGGACAGCCACAGTTAAAATCGATGGCATTGACTCCCTCTTGGGTATTGATATACTCTACCGCACCCCTAACAACATCCACATCACCTCCCGCGATCTGCACAGAATACGGATCTTCTATCACATTCTTTTCAAGCATCTTTTGAGACTTTTCAGAATGGTGAATGAGTGCATTGGAGCTAACCATTTCCGAAACAGTCAGATCCGCACCGAATTTTTTGACGACCGAGCGGAACGGAAGATCCGTATATCCCGCCAAGGGTGCAAGTACATAAAGAGTTTTATCAAAGGAGATTGTTGCCATCAGGTTTCCCTAGTTAATAAATTGCGCAATTTTAGCCAAGAAATACTCTGAGTTTGGTAAATTTATCTATCTAATATACTTAAGAGGCTATAATGCGGCCAATCAATCATATATAGAGGATAATATTTATGGGTAGAGCCTTCGAATATCGTAAAGCAGCCAAGATGAAACGCTGGGGAAATATGTCACGTGTCTTCCCCAAACTTGCCAAAGCCATTGAGAAAGCAGCCAAAGAGGGCGGCGGCGATCCGGATATGAATCCAAAGCTCCGTACGGCGATCCTAAACGCCAAAGCGGAAAATATGCCAAAAGACAATATCGAGTCTGCCATCAAGCGGGCTACCGGTAAAGATGCCAAGGACATGCTTGAGGTGAACTTTGAGGGTAAAGGTCCTCACGGTTCCATGTTTATCGTAGAGTGTCTGACGGACAACAATACCCGTACCGTTGCCAATGTTAAAAACTTTATCAATAAGAATGCCGGTGAGATGCTTAACAAGGGAGCCCTGGACTTTATGTTCTCCCGTAAAGCGATCTTTGAGTTCAAACTGCCAGAAGGTGCTGACCCTGAAGAGCTGGAGATGGAACTTATCGATGCGGGTCTTGAAGAACTCGAAGTAGAAGGTGACGAGTGTATCGCCCATGCGGATTACGCCGACTTTGGAAATATGAACAGCAAGCTTGAGGAGATGGATGTTGAACTGACCAAAGCTACATTAGAATATATCCCAAATACTCCTGTCTCCGTCAATGATGAGCAGATGGAAGATATCCGCAAGATCACAGACAAACTTGAAGAGGATGAAGACGTTCAAGCTGTTTATACCAATATCGAATAGGCAATTGAAAGGGAGTTTTCCCTCTCAAGCTTATGTTAACTTGTTACTTTCAATGTCTTATCAGAAAGTTTGATATAAACTCCTATCAATAACCCCATAATTTCAAGAGGTCTAATGAAGACATATGTCCACCTTCTTGCAAGTCTAGTCTTGGTACTCTTTTTTTCAGGATGTAATCAATCCCATGAAAAGACACTGAAAGTAGGCATGTGTCAATGGCCCGGCTATGAGCCCCTTTTTTTGGCAGCGCAGCTCGGTTTTTATGATCAATCCATTAAAATATTGCGTTTTTCATCCCCACCAAAAGCCTATCAAGCCTTCCGTAGCGGAGCAATCGATGTCGTTGGACTGACTGCGGATGAGATCTTTAAACATTCATCGGATAACGGTAACAGAACTAAAATCTTTCTGATTCTGGATATTTCCAACGGTGCCGATGCTATTCTTGCCCAGCCTTATGTAAGTGGTATCAACGATATCAAAGGCAGGAACTTTGCGGTAGAGTCAAGTGTACTTGGTCAATATATGCTACAGAGAATACTCGATACCGCCAAGGTTGATCCCAATGATATACGTGTCACCAATATTGAAATAGTGGACCAGCCTAAGGCGTATAAAGAGAAAAAAGCCGACGTCTTTGTCACCTTTGAACCCTCCAAAACCTTGATTATGCAGCAAGGTGGTCATGTCATCTTTGACTCTACCATGATTCCCAATGAGATCGTCGATGCGTTGGCAGCAAAAGAGACAACGATCAAACACTCAAAAAAAGCAATAGCATCGCTTAAACGCGGATGGTATAAGGCTTTGGATTATATTCAGCAACACCCTGATGCTGCTTATGCAAAAATGGGAAAACTTGAAAATATAAGCGCCGAGGAATTTAAAAAGAGTCTGGAAGGCATCAAGCTCGGTACCAAAGCCTTAAATACGCAGATGATACAGCACGAAGGGCTTATCAAACCCCTCGAGCAATTACAAACCATGATGATAGAGAAGGGAATTATCCGTAATAGACGCGACCCCCATCTCATCTTAGAGAATTAGATGCCTTTTTATAAAAGCCTAAAGCTAACCACGCCGCTCATCCTGCTGTCGCTTATTATCGGTGTCGTCTATTCTATTAAATATATTGATGAGCAATTCCATACGGAAGCTTTGATGCAACAATCTCAGGATAAGGCGGTAGAGCTCTCTTACAAGATCAGTCACGATATTGAGATCATGCAACGCTTCAGCTCGAATATTCATGATCTTAATGATATCCTTATGGACTATCTCCTCTCGGATATTAACTACATCAGTGTCTATCATCAAGACACCCTTATATATGAGAGTTTTTATAACATACATATCCCCGACAGAGAGGCCTTTATGCGTAAGTACAAAGATGATGTACTGCAGCACAATATCATAAAGGTACACTTTAATACCCAAAAAAACATCTTTCAGATACTCAGCCGATATGCACTGCCGAAAAAACAGGGTGAGATTCTGGCCAACAACTTCGCTCTTTTCTATTATGAATACTCCATTGATCGGGACAAGTTCTACATGTACGAAGAGACAACCCGTACCTTCTACATCAATATGCTCTGGGGAACACTCCTGCTCCTATGTATCTATCTCTTTTTAATCATCAAGTTCATCCGTCCCCTAAGTAAACTCTCCTACACGACCAATCAACTGGCAAAGGGACATCATGATATACAACGACTGCAATACACGCCTCTGATCAAGGATGAAATATATACGCTTTTTCGCTCCTTTGCCTCCATGTCTGAAAACATTAGAAAAAACCAGCAAGCCATGATCCGCAAGAGTCAAAAACTGCAGCGTGCCAATGAAGCCAAATCCAGATTTCTGGCCAATATGAGTCACGAAATCCGTACACCCCTGAATGGTATTATGGGGTTTATCCAGATCCTGCTTAAAGATGAAAAAGACAAAGAGAAACGTCATTACCTTACGATCATGAACGAATCAAGCCGCTCCTTACTTAATATCATCAATGATATTCTTGATCTGAGCAAGATCGAAAGTGGAAAACTGGATATTCTGCTCGAGGACTTCTCCATTAAAAACACCCTCCAAATCATCGTAGACCTTTATACGCCACGTATGCAGGAAAAACAGATCAACTTCGTCTGCGAATTTTCTGCTTCACTTCCCGAATTTATTCACAGTGATGAATTACGTATCAAGCAGATCATCAACAACCTCCTTTCCAATGCGCTCAAATTCACACCTGAGCTGGGAATTATCTTACTCAAGGTCTCTTATGATCACTCCAATGACTTACTGAATATTTCTGTCAAAGACAGTGGGATCGGTATCGCCGAAGAGAAGCAAGCCTCCATCTTTGATGCCTTTACCCAGTCTGATGCCTCTACGACCAAAAACTATGGAGGAACCGGCCTTGGCTTAAGCATTGTACACCATCTAACACAGATGTTAGATGGGTCCATCTCCCTTGACAGTAAAGAGGGTGAAGGCAGCCGTTTTGCCGTCAGTATTCGCGCACCTATCGCAACCCCTGCTTCTGATGCCACAGATCATGATGGGCATTCGATCACCTTCAATAAAGAAAAGGTCCTGTTAGTGGAAGATAATAAGACCAATCAGCTCTTCGCTTCCCTACTGTTAGATGAGCTGAATCTTACCCATGAACTAGCCGAGAATGGAGAAGAAGCCGTCAAACAATTTCAAAATGGCCATTATGATTTGATTCTCATGGATGAAAATATGCCGGTGATGAACGGTACAGAAGCGACTAAGCAAATTCGTATCTATGAAGCAAACAACGGTCTTCAGCCCACACCGATAATTGCCTTGACAGCCAATGCGCTTAAGGGAGACAGAGAAAGGTTTCTTGAGGCCGGTATGGATGAGTATCTAAGTAAACCCATTGACAGCGCCGAGTTGGCACAAAAGATACAGCAATTTTTATAATCATTCCTATCGGGGAAACCATATCAATTTTATGACATTTAAGCCAAGACATGGAATAATCCAACAAACAGAATTAGGACGATTTCATGACCATCCCGTTTTTTCAGGTTGATGCCTTTACCCAAGATCCTTTCAAAGGAAATCCTGCCGCCATATGCCCCCTTGAAACATGGATAGATGAAGGGACCATGCAAGCCATTGCTATGGAGAACAATCTTTCTGAAACCGCCTTTTTTATACCTATAGCAGATGGTTTTGAAATCCGATGGTTTACCCCGACAAAAGAGGTTGATCTTTGTGGGCATGCTACCCTTGCCAGTGCCTACGTGATTTTCAATTTTTTAAATTATACACATGACAACATACGCTTTGAGTCCAAAAGCGGGTCCCTATACGTGCGCAAAGAGAATGATAGAATAGTAATGGATTTCCCCTCCGAACCACCTGTCAGATGTGAAACCCCAACTCCTATCCAACAAGCCTTTGATATCTCTCCCATTGAAGTTCTCAAATCCGTAGACTATATTGTGGTATTCGATGAGGGAATTGACCTTCGGACCCTTAAGCCTAAGCTGGAGTATCTTAAAGAACTTGACTTGCGAGGTGTCTGCATTACCAATAAAGGCAAAGAGGTTGATGTATATAGCCGCTTTTTTGCGCCCAATTATGGGATCGACGAAGACAGTGTGACCGGTTCTGCCTATACCCAGCTAACCCCCTATTGGGTCAACAAACTTAATAAAACAGATCTTAGCTCCAAACAGCTCTCCTCACGTGGCGGGGAATTGCGCTGTGCACTTAGGGGTGATCGTGTAGAAATCTCAGGGCATGCTGTCTGCTGTATCAAAGGTGAACTTCAACTCCCGTCATCATTCTAAATGAACAAAGTACTCTTGATGTAAGGAGCGTTTCTTAGAGTGCAACAACTCAATGAACTCCTGAATATAGCCTATTTTGGAGCGCAGGTTCGGGTACCGTTTCATCTGTACGAAATAGTCCTGTGCATTTCCATAATCCAGGAAGGTTTCAATATTTTCCGGAAGGAAAAAACGATAACGTTCATGGGGAAGTCTGGGCACTATTTCATGCAAAAAGATATGCACACCCGCCAAATCAAAATCTCCATAATGAATATAATCATTAAAACAGCGGCCTAAGAATTCTCTTGCCGCTCTATTTCGATAGATAAAGAGCTTTTTTTCTCCATCATCAAAAAGCCCTTTTTGTTTCTTGATAAAACTTAGATTTTCAAAGTTCTCTACTCCGACCACCGTTACATCCTCGGGGATCTTCAGTTCGGCATTTTCATGAACAAAAAAAGTACACATCGCAGGGGTATCTATCCTGATGCTTTCAGAATTGATCATAATATCAACAGGTTCATAGCTCGCCATATAAAGCCCTGATTGAACCCGGCTTGAAGCGCTCTTGGAACTATTACTCACCCGCATCAGATCGGCACGGCTACGATGGGGATTTTCAAGGGTATGAATATAAGCCTCAAGATCGTTGATGCCCAAAGAGTTCAGATAGACCTCAAGGCGGTATTGCGATTCCAGAAAGATTCTTGTTTTCTGACCATTGACCTGGAGGTAGACGATTCCCTCTTCTATCAATGTCTCCAAGCGGCGGGAATTGCCAAAGGCACTCTTGCTTATCTGTTTCTCCTGTACCAGTACCAGCAGCTTTTTAGCTAAGGCCAAAGAGAGTCTTGCATTCATACCTGAGAGAGAAGCTTTCGTACAATGGTCTGATGTTTCGCATTGGTAGAGAGCATGTAGAGCCGTTTATAGGTCGAAACCAGTTTCTCATCCGGTGCACCGTTTACAAAGCGGATCTTTTTATTATTGGCATAAGCAATAAGCTCTTTCAGATAGGCCGGTGAAAGGATCCCCACCTCATCCAGAATACAGTGAAAATAGACCGATGCTTCCTGTTTGGAGGATTGCTTACGGGCCAAGGAGAGCATGGCAATATTCACCATGGCCTTGACCATCACATCCGTACCGTTGGAGCCTATCCCGTCCAAAGAAGGTACAAACCCCGTATCGTTTCCATTCTCGATCGCCCTGAACTCCAAAACAAAACTCTCATCCAGGGTCAGCATGTCTGCCTTCTCTTCTCCCAGATGCAAGGCCAGTTCATCAAGGTACTTCAATGCCTTTTGATTGAACTGCTCATTGATCTCATCTGAAAAGAGATTGATCTCATTTCCGTAAGGATTCTCATCCACCAGTTCACCGATCGCCTTAAGCACGTTTAACAGCAGGTTATCAGATTCTTTATAACGCAACTCTATTCCGCGGATAACCTTGATGCCGTGCAGGTCCTGCAGGGTCTTGTTAATACGTGTCACCGTTTTGGAGATATCACCTTCTGCCTTGAGCAATTCCCTGATCTCCGAGGAAAGATGACGCAGAGTAAGGGTAAACTCCTTGGCCACCTGCTCTTTAAAGGTCTCGATCTTGTTTTCCAGTACAAAGCTTTTGAGGGCGTTAGCCGAAGAGAGGATCTCTGCATCACTGTCCGAGTTCGGTGCGTAAAGGCTGAATATATTATGCAGACTGATGGAAGAGAAGGCCCTATTAAGTTTCTTACGCAGTTTGTCCTTCGAGCTTGCATGTTCAAACCCAAGGTCTCGCAACTGATTTATTATCTCTGAGAGACTATTCTCATCCGGTGCCAGTTCGGAGTGCTCTATCCACTCCTGAAGGTCCCCATATAGGCTAGATGTTTGAAAAGAGAGGTACTCCTTCAGA
>JBFEYO010000027.1:0-19414 GCA_041562075.1 Sulfurimonadaceae bacterium
ATCAAATCACTTTTCCTATACAGCATGAGGATCATCTGGCAGAATTTTGGGACATGATGCTCACACGCCTGAATCATTTTGACATTGACAACCTTCATGATACCATCTCTAAAATCTATAACCTTGGTCTTTTATTACTTGCTAACACGAACCCGTTTATGATATTTCTTGAAGAGAATGACACCTATCTATATATCACTCTGAAAACGGAAGATAGTATTTCACCTGTTAATTTTGAAAAACTCTCCATGCATTACGATAATGATAGTCTCAAAAAAGACCAATACGGCAGTATCACTCTAAAGCTTACGAAGCGTACTCCCGCCTTGCAAACAGACTTTGATGAACATAATGAAACATCTTTTAAATGTGCTCTTGAATCCAAGCAAACGGCTGAAACGGCAACCTTGTCTTCTGAGATGTCTATCCAAAACAATGAACCTCTTGAAGTCTACGATTTCCTCGATGATGAAGACCTGGATGATATGGAACAAGAGATCTATAAACTTCCCATATCGATCCATAAGCTAAAAGAAGAATTCGATTTCATCGAGATCGAACATCTCTATCTATCAATTGATCATATCACTTCAATACTTTCCCTTTATCCACAGCTTAGAAATATGTACAGCTGTCTTCTGGACTTTTCATCTATCATCAAAAATGATCTATCTCACTCTGATCTATGGTTCCAGGTCTATCCCCTGATTCAAAGCTATATCGAAGACATCATTACCTGGTATAGAAAAGTGTTTTTTGACGGGGCCACTTCATTGCACTTTATGGATGCATCCTTTGTCTCAAACATAGAACTTATCCAAAATATGATACTGCCATCGGAGGAAACACTGACAACCGATGATATTTTTGACTTTTAAGAGCAGCCTATGAAACCATTATCCGGACAAATTTATTCAGAATTTTATGAACAGGCAAATGACGCTATCTTTATTATTCAGCAAAACCGCTTTGTTGACTGTAATCACTCCGCCGTAAAGATGTTTGAATATAAAAGCAAACGTAAAATACTCTTATCCCATCCAAGCCAGATATCCCCACCAATACAACCCGATGGGAACAACTCGTTTCAAAAAGCGGAAGAGATGATGGAGCTCTGTATACAAAACGGACAGCACCGTTTTGACTGGCTCTACAAAAAACATACAGGAGAACATTTCTGGGTGGAAGTCGTCCTGACTTTCTTAAAGATCGAGAACAAAGAATATATCCATGCTGCTTGCCGCGATATCCAGGAGAGAAAACACCTCGAGCTCACCCATGCCAAACGAGACAATGAGATCACTCATTACATGCTTCAGAATGAACAATTAAAGTTCGTCATAGACAACTTTATGATTGTGTCCAAAACGGACGAAAAGGGCATTATCACCTTTGCCAATCAGGCCTTTTGCGATATATCAGGATATTCACTTCAAGAACTCATCGGATCCAATCATAATATCATTCGTCATCCCGATATGCCCACAACCGTTTTTAAAGAGCTATGGCAGCAAATCTCAAACGGTAAAACCTGGCACGGCACCATCAAAAACAAAAAGAAAAACGGCCAAGAGTATTTTGTAAAAACGACAATCATTCCCATCTTTGATATTAATGAACAGATTATTGAATATGTATCAATACGCGAAGATATTACGATACTTATCAAAGAAAGGGATATCGCCATAGAGCACAAGCAGGAGAAAGAGATGCTCCTCTCAAAGATCAGTCATGAGCTCAGAACACCTCTTAATGGCATTCAGGGGTTCTCAGACTTGTTGATAGAGACCTCCCAATGTGCCAATGCCAAAATCTACGGGGAACTTATTTCAAAAGAGTCCTCTACACTTTTACGACTGATCAATGAATTGTTGGATGCTGCCAAACTCAATTCAGAACATTTTATTTTAAATCCAAGTCCAAACAACCTTTACCTTTTCCTGGCCTATGAAGTAAAGTTTTTTGCTCTGATGTTGTCTGAAAAACTTCTTACCTTTGATATTCATATCGATAATGACCTCCCCGAATGGATCTTGTGCGATATACTGAGACTTAAACAGGTGATCCATAATCTTATCAGTAATGCCATTAAATTTACTCCGGCAGGAGGAAGAATAGGATTCCATGTGCATCAAACATCTTCAGGCTTGGAGTTTAGGGTTACGGACAACGGTATCGGGATCACGACTTCTGATCAGGAAAAGATCTTTGAGGCATTCAAACAGGCCGACAACGCATACGCTACCAAAGGAACCGGTTTAGGACTTCATATTGCCTCCGCTATTCTTTCTAAAATGGATTCATCTCTGGAGCTTCAAAGTGAACTGGGCAAAGGCAGTGCCTTTTACTTCACACTTAATCCTCAGGAGCTCAATGATCAACAGACCCTGGCAGACAGACTAAAGGAGATCGACCTCGATATAACTCACCTCAATAAGGATATGTTTGACATCCGATCATTCCAAAAAGCCCATCTATCCGAAGCCAAAGATCTCCAAAGCAATCGAAAACAGATCATGCTCTTAAACGAACTGGGAGACATGCCAGCCGATTCAACTGCCAAGAAGATCCCTTATATCCTATCTTCATCAGATACCAAGGTATCAGATACGTCTGTCATCGCCACCGGCATCAACAATAATCTTCTCTTATATGAAATTTTGTTTAACATCACTTCTATCAATCCAATCAATGTCATCCCAAAAGAGAATTATCCCTTCAATGTACTTGTGGTAGAAGATTATGAGACAAACCAATTATTGCTCCAAACAATACTTGAAAGTTTTGGTGTCAATGTTAAAGTCGCCAATGATGTCCAGGAAGCCTTATACATCTATAAACAACATGAGATAGACTTGATACTTACAGATATCAATCTGCCTAATATTGACGGAATTGAAATGGCCAAACTATTCCTTCTGCAAGATGTAAACATACCTATATATGCCCTTACAGCGGATACATCTATTACCCAAAGCGATTATTTCACAGAGATACTCCACAAACCTTTGGACCGTCATAAGATTCGTGACATCTTAAAACAGCTTCATGACACTACCGTATCCTTGAATGCAGAACCATTGGATCTAAAATCACTTGCACACCAGCTCTCTCTTTCAGAAGAGATCCTGACAAACCTCTTAGACACTTACTGTAAAAATGGCCTCGCCAGTGTGTCGGAAATGAAAAAGGCCCTGCAGGCAAAGAGTGATGAAATTCTCGCTGATATAACCCATAAGCTTAAAGGTGCCGCCAGTACCCTGATGCAGACACATCATGATCATCTTCTTTCCAGTATCATGTATGCACTTTCTGCTAAACGCTACGATGAAGTTGATATTCAACTCAAAACGCTGGAGACTAAACTCAAAAATCTTCATAAATATTTAAAAAAATAAAATAAAAAGATAGTTTAAGTAAAAACCCCTTACAATTACCACTAAAGGGTAGTATATGCACAGAAAGACAACACTTAAACACTTTGATCAGTTTGATGACTTGAACATACCGGCAACATTACAGTTCATAAAGTTGTCCAAAGGCAGTTATCATCTTAAATTTCAAACATACACCCTAGATGATGTTCAGATTATTGATGCCACATCTACTTCAAGCGTACTGTTGAACGGCAATTTTGATAAAAAACGCTATGGATTCCACTTTATGAAAGACTTCTCATTGCTGAAGACATGGCAGGGCATGCAGCTAGAAGAGAATAGTATTGCTATTTCCCGTCCTGGCGATGAAGTGTTATCCCATACCGCAATGTCTTATTATGCGATTGTGGTCACACAAGAATTTCTCCAAACACTATTAACTGGCCTCAAACTGGAAACACTCTTGTACAAGATACATGAAGCCGATGCAATTACACTGCCAACACATATCTACCATAACTTTTTGGAAACCTTTAAGACCATTTTTTTCATGCTTAATACCATTTCTACCATTGATACGACCTCATTAATACATTACAAAATCAGACAAGAGCTTCCATCTCTTATCATCAATGCCTTTCTTCTAACACATTCTGGCATCACTCCAAAAACAAGTAGAATACGCGACATTGCCTTTGATCAGGCTATGAAGATTATTTATCAATCACGGTGTAAAAATTTTTGTATTAGAGAACTGTGTGAGGCCTTGAATATCTCTGAACGGACCCTCCGCTATACCTTTCAACAAAAGCTTCATATGACACCTTTGGAGTTTTTAAAAGCCTATCGTCTCAATGCCGTGTATCAACACTTGAGAGGACTCGAGGAAGAGTGCACGATAAAAGAGGTCTCTCAATCCTTTGGATTCAATCATCAAGGCCAGTTTGCCAAGGACTATTATAACTTGATGCATGAGTATCCCCAGGACACTTTAAAACGTAAGTCATCCTGATCCCGGGCACCCTAATACAACATCAGGTTTTCTAATCTCCTAGAATCTTAGAAACGATCTCGTACACATTTTTAGACAAACCGTCTGTATGGACGATCGTCTCCAGCTCTTTTTTCATTAGGGACTTGGAAGGCTCATTCAACTTTGGATAGTCTTTGAATACTCCCGATAATCCGGAAGCAATCTGGGGATTAATCTTATCAAGTTCAAGTACCTTCTGAGAAACAAAGGCATAACCACTTCCATCCTTTGCATGAAAATGCAGGGCATTACGGGCAAAAGAACCGATAAGGGAACGCACCAGGTTAGGCACTTTGATATCAAAGACCTCATCCTTGAGCAGCTTACGGACATTTTCAGGCGTCTCTTTTAACTCGGAAGAGGCAATTACGGAAAGATACTTATTCATCACCAGGGTATTTGATTTATAACGGGTATAAAAATCTTCCAATGCTTCCTGCTTAGCCTCTGAGCGAAGATTGGCCAGGAGACTCAAAGCACTTAGACGATCGGTCATATTATTGGCATCTTTATACTGCTTGAGTATCAGATTATCATCTTTCAAGGCACTCAAATACGACAACAGGGTATTTTTGAGTTTTCTGCGGGCCATCTCATCCGAAGAGAGACTATACTCCACCTCTGTGTTAAGATGGGTATATAAGGCTCTGATATCCGCCCCAAACTCCTTTGCTATCTCTCTTTTCAAGAAGTTTCGTGCCATATAGATCGCTTCCACATCCAACTTGATACGGCTTTGCATCAACATAGAGATCGTCGGCAGACTCAGCATATCGGCCTTAAGAGAGTCATCCATCTTCATATCTTTAAGTACCGCAATAAAGGCCTGTAGATAGACCTCACTGCGACGCATCGGCGCATTACTTTCAATAGCACTTATCAATTTGCCAAGAACCATGGTCGCCAGGGTCTGGGAAGCTTCATATCGATTAAATTCGTCTTTGTCATGGGCCATCAAAAAGGCATACTCCTCAAAAGAGTAAGCAGTCTTCAGCTTAATTGGTGCAGAAAAGTTCTGATTATAGGAAAGAATAGGTGCAGAGGGGACCTCTTCAAAGATAAAGGATTCCTCCTCTTTGGAAATTAGTAAGATCCCCTTCTCTATCAAGCTCTGCCCTCCTTGTGAAAGCTGCAGTTGAATCGTATTTCCCTTATTATCGAGCATGGAAATCTTCAAAGGAAAGAGATAGGGCTGCTGATTGGTCTGTGTGGGTGATAGATACGACTGCGTGACATCCAGTCTCAGGGTCTGATTTTGTGCATCATAATGGGTCTTCAGATCCACTTCCGGCGTACCCGATTGGGAGTACCAGCGTTTAAACTGTTCCCAATCTATTGCCAGATCCAAAGAACTGCTCGCAGAAGCTTCTTGCATGGCCCAGACAAAATCCTCCGTACGTACCGCCTGACCGTCAAAGGTCTTAAAATACAGATCCATGCCCGCACGAAAGCCCTCTTCGCCAAGCATCGTGTGCATCATACGGATCACCTCTGCACCCTTCTCGTAGATAGTCGCCGTATAAAAGTTATTGATCTGTATGTAAGACTCAGGCTTGATCGGATGAGACGTCGGACCGGCATCTTCGACAAACTGCCGTTCTTGAAGGGCTTTTACATCACTAATACGCTGTACGGAACGGGAGTTCATATCCGCTGAAAACTCCTGATCCCTAAAGACCGTCAGTCCCTCTTTAAGGGTCAGTTGAAACCAGTCTCTACAGGTAATACGATTTCCCGTCCAGTTGTGAAAATACTCATGTCCGATCACCGACTCTATTCCCATAAAGTTGGCATCTGTCGCCGTATCCGCATCGGCTAGTACATAATGGGAGTTAAAGATATTCAGCCCCTTGTTCTCCATCGCTCCCATGTTAAAAGAGTCTACAGCAACAATATTATAGATATCCAGGTCATACTCTCTTCCAAAACGTTCTTCATCCCACTTCATCGAGTTTTTCAAGGATCGCATCGCGTGATCACACTGAGCTTCATTCCCCTTGTCACAATAGATGTTCAAGGCAACCGTATTACCGCCCATTGTCGTAAAACTATCACTGACACACCCCAGGTCTCCGGCGACCAAGGCATATAGATAGGAGGGTTTTGGATGGGGGTCTTTCCACAGGGCATAATGTCTTCCCCCCTCTAACTCTCCCTCCTCTACCAGGTTCCCATTACTAAGCAAAACAGGATATGCCGTTTTGTCCGCGATCACCTTGGTAGAATATACTGCCATGATGTCCGGTCGATCTAAAAAGTAAGTAATTCGCCTGAAACCCTCCGGCTCATTTTGAGTACAGAAGATTCCTCCTGATTTATACAGACCGTCCAGAGCAGTATTCGCCTCAGGATTGATCTGTGTCTCGATGGTGAGAATAAAATTTTCCGGCAAACGATGCAGATGCAAGAAAGCCTCATCCTTTTCATACTCACTCTCATGCAGTTCTCTCCCGTCCAAAGAGACCCTTAACAGTTCAAGCTCTTCGCCATTGAGCAACAAGGGCTCATTCTCATCCCCATGGCGTTCAATAGCCATCGTACTGATCACCCGAGTCTGCGTATCATCCAGCTCAAACTCAAGATCAACGGTTCGAATCTCAAAGGCGGGCTTCTCATAATCTTTTAAATAAATCTTTTCCATACTCATCTTATCTGCTCCAATACTGTTTGTAAATTTCCCTTGATGACAACACTTGATTCGGTGATCATGAGGTTGAAAGCAGCATCAAAATCCTCTATGATCAGACCGTTTTGATCATACCATATCCCATCCACGCATCGGCAGTGCGGATCATATGCCTTCGTCTTCTCCAGCATACTCTCATCGGAATCCGTGTAGACATAGACCTCTTTTCCCAGGGCCACTCCATAACCGATCTCGAACACTGTCCCTGCATCCGGCTCACCATGTCTGAATGCATTAAGGTTGACTGCCAATATATCCGCTTCTTCTATCATCCGGATATTCGCCTGATAGATCAGATGACGGATCTGAGCCTTTGGAAGGGAAAAGTCCACACTGTTGTCCAGGGGTGCCAACCCGATAAAGCCGTAAGTATCACAGAGCCTCTTTTTCTCTGCTAGAACCTCCAGCGCATCTTTATAAAACACATCAAAACCTGCTAAATAGATCTTTTTCTTGTTCATTCACACCTATCCTGAGCGAAGAATGAGCAAAGAAACCCTCTCAGGTAAATCTTCTTTTTATTCATGAGCTGATTCTAACTAATTAACAATAAATTAACGGTTTTTACCTAAAATTCCACCCGTAAAGCGTGTTTTTATTTCAAATTGTTTCATCTCTTGACATTCATCAATTGTTACTCATACGCTTTATTCTATAATGCTAAAAAAGGAACTACACTATGTACAAAGTATTACTGTTTTTACTACCGATCATCCTTCTTGCCAATGAGGACAAAGAGCTGCAACTGGGACAAAAGGTGTTTGATACGACCTGTTCCAAGTGTCATGTCGAACTTTTGGATAAAAAGACTGCCCTGAAAACCTTTAAAGATCTTCTTGCTCCCCCTATGAACGAGGTAGCCAATCAACTTAAAAACAATATCATCATCAAGGATGAGGATGAGGATGTACACCGCGCTGTCGTTATCGCCTTCATCAAAGACTACATCAAGTACCCGGAGCTTGCCAAGGTCATGTGTAATGCTCCTGCCGTAGAGCGATTTGGCCTTATGCCTACACAAAAACCCAACTTAAGTGAAGAGGAGATCAATGCGGTAGCGACATGGCTGTATGACCGCTATGAGGGAGTCGGTTTTTAAGCCTTCTTCTCTTTCTTCCTGAAAGCATAAATTTAGATTGCATTTCGAAGATTTAAATGTTAAAATATAACAATTATAAATAAAGAAGAAAAATGTCAAACTATTTATACATCGCGAAGCAGCCGATTTACGGGAGAGATGAACATATCTTCGGGTATGAACTCTATTATCGCAATGACGATCAGGAAATGACCCTGCCCGACAAACGCTTGGCTACCGCCTCTGTATTAGTCAATGCACTCAACCAGATGGGTCTTCACTCATTGGTTGGTTCTTCCAAAGCCTTTATCAATATCGACGCCAAAATTCTTCTTACAGACATTATCTACACAATCCCGAAAGACCGTTTTATACTGGAACTGAATGAAGATATACAGATCAATCAAAAAGAGTATGAATGTATTAAAGCACTCCATACCGAGGGCTATGTATTCGCGCTGGACAATGTTAACTTCACCCAATCCCACCTGGATAATATCACCCGGGTACTCCCTAATGTCGATTATATCAAGATAGATACGACCAGTACGGATTTTGAACTCCTTCAAGAGAATATCTCCATATTCGAAAACAAACAGCTCATGGCCCAAAAGATCGAATCTCTTTTCGTCCTCAATGCCTATAAAGATCTGGGCTTTGACTATTTTCAAGGGTATTATCTGGGCGAGCCCGAACTGATCAAAAAGAACCGAATCGATCCACACCACTTAGGGGTTATTCGTCTGTTCAACCTCTTGCAGGGTGCCGTTTCCATGAGTGATGTCTGTACCGAATTTGAGCAGCATAATGAGATCGTTCTACAGCTGCTTCAATTTGTCAATTCCGGCGGGTTTAACTTTGAGACGACCCCCAAGACCATCTGTGACGTCTTAGAGTTTATCGGGAAAAAACCCTTATTACAATGGCTAATGCTGATTGTCTATGCAAAATCCGGCCGTACCGGTGATTCAGATATCAACCCTAACTCTATTCTGGTTCAAAACCGTATTGATCTGATGCTGGGTATCCTTAAGCGTATGGGTAAAAAAGACAATGAGGAGCTGATGATGCAAGCGCGCTTTGTCGCCCTGCTTTCTCTTTTGGAGACGGTCTTTGAGATGCCTCTTCCTATGATCCTTGCGGAACTGGACGTTGAGGATGTCATCAAAAATGCTCTGTTAAACAATGAAGGGGAACTGGGGAAACTATACGCCCTTGTCCTGGCCCTTGAAAAAGCTGATCAGGAGACGGCAGAAAAACTTTTACTTGCCTACGGAATAAAAATAGAGAGTATCTGGCATATTCTTGAAGATCATCTGGGACACCCCGGAGAGATCGTCCACTAAGCTCCTTTAGAGCCCTTGGTATACCGCTTTTAAACCGGCATACAATTCGTCACTTCCATAGGACGGGTTTTTAGCCATAATATCCTGCATGACAACATTATCTTCCTGCCCGTTCCATACTTTGATATAAGAGCCCTCTTTATACCCATGATCCTGGCGGAAACGGTTGAGGATATTCTTGCCGATATAGAGGGAGTAAAGCACTTGCAGATTGACCCCGCAATTGAGTGCCATAGTAAAAAAGTCTGTGATAAACTGATCCAGATCCAGACCTTCGGGTTTTAAGACATCATACATCATATGTTCTACCATACCGATGACAGCATATATATCTGCATCATTCGTGCTTGCCTCTGAACTGGTAAAATCCTGATAAGCTTCTTTGGAAGTGATCTGAGATGCCAGATCTTCCATGCTACCAAGATTGTTCAATGTATATTCCTGAAGCAGCAAAGAGAGCACAAAATGCCATATATCAATGGTCTCTACCTTGATATTATCCCAATCCGGTGCCTGATTGATCGCCTTCCAGTGCTTCCAGGCAAAGGAGTCGATCAATTCCGCTGACTCCATATAAATACAGCGCTTCCAATCGATGACCTTTCCATTTTTGGTCAATCCATGTTCCCAGCCTGTCCCGTTCGTCGAATCATTCAGCTCCTGCTGAAGTTTGAGCATCTCTAAAATCTGTTGCATAATCTCTCTTCATTATAATTTAGGGGACAATTATATTATAATGCCATTATGATTAGGATTAATTGCAAGCAGTGCAAACACTATTTCGTTACCTGGCAGAGCAATCAGCCCCATGGATGCAAGGCGTATAACTTTAAGTCCCTGCAGATCCCCTCTATAGTCGTTCAACAAAGTACCGGCCAGCCCTGTCAGGCCTTTGAAGCCAAGCGCTAATACTTCCAAACTTCTTTCTGTCCGAACCCCAGATTATTATCCGTATACTTCAACTCGGTAATCTTAAGCTTCCATAACTCTTTATCATCCACTTCAGCTGCATAAGGATAGGCTTTATAATAGAGATGTTCTCCCCTGGAATGGGGCTTCTCAATCATACCTTTGATCTGAATCCCTTTGATGTGCTCAATACGTTTGGTCTCGACATGAATAGCAGCGGCAACATCAGGGTTTTGCAAAATATTTTGCATATGCTCCGTATCATTGGAGGAAGCGAAGATAAAACAGGCCTCATCCTCGATAAACGTATAAAAAAGTGAACAGACCGAAGGCATATCATCCTGGGTTGTCGCCATACTCATCACATGATGTTCTTTGATAAAATCTGCCATCACCTTGGGTATCTTATTACTCATAGACCACTCCTAAATAATCTTCAATACGTTGTCTGGAACTCAAAGCATCAATCCATGCCTGCGGGATTTTCTCCAAGCCATTGTACGCACCCAGAATCATCCCTGCCACCATCCCCCTGGCAGCTGAATCACCTCCCGCATAGACATTCTGCCGCATCGCCTCTACATAATCATTCTCATATTTTAAGATCAGGTGCAACGAGCTGGGACAGCCTCCATTGACACTGCAGGACTGTCCGCAGGATTTGATCGCTTCAATGGTATCATGCTCAAGCGATGCCAATGCCGTCTTCATCCAGCCAACCAACACCGCATCATCACTCTCTTCAAGCATCGCTAAAATAGAGTTTTTAGGGGTATACCCCTGAAGTACCAGATACAACAGTCTAGAGAAAAAACGGGCAGTCTTGATCACATGTTCCGAATTATGGGTCATCTTAGACTGTAAGACGGCAGCATCTTCAAACTCTTTTTGTTTATCCCCATACAATAATGCCAAAGGAGCAATACGTCCGACGACACTGAGGTCTTGTGAACTTGAACCTGCTTCAAGAGCAGACTTCCCATTGGCAAGGTTTTCCAAGGTCGCCTTGCTTGCCCCGTCTATATAGCCCCGATAACTGCTCATGTACTTCTGCCAACGTGTACAAAAACTCGCCAAAGAGAACTCTTTTTCCAGAGCGATGGACTCCAGCAGCCACATACATTGATCCCCGTAATGAGTGAAATCTCCGGCTTTTTTGTCACCATGATACTCCGTCATCGGATCATACAAACCATCCAGCACAGGAAAGTGTTCTTTGATTTCATTCACCTCATATACCCAGTGCCCGCCCAAAGCGAAAGCATCGGCAACAAGAGCACCGTATATAGCACCATAAACAGCAGACTTCATAACTATTCCTTGTAGCGTTTAAACAAGTATATCATAAGTAAAAAAAATAGTTTCTAGGCACTCATCCTGGAGAGGTTAACATACCAATCATCCCTTACATAGGAACGGTCTTTACACAGGGTAACATGCATCTCCTGCTCATAAACCTCTATGGTCTCAAGATACTGTTCGGGGATCTCCAACTCTTCAGAACAGAAGCATTCCCCATCATCAATACTCTCTATATCGTTCCAATGCCATCCATTTATAAGTTCCGTAATTTTAAAGCGAGTGTAAAACTGCATATAAGACTCCCCGGTTTTGGATACAAAATCCTATAGACCAAATATCTCCGAAGGATTACAGATGTTTACATTCATGTGACATTTACTCTTCGACCTTCTCTTTTACAGATTTAGCCAGCTCCTCGGCTTTACTTTTATCAAGGGAGATATCCACACTATCTCCCCGGGTATCCACATCCAAGGCACCGCTCAAATATAAAGCCACCCCGGCAACAAGTAATCCAATAATTATCCACTTATACATCCATGAACTCCTCTATGATCTGCATCATCTCTTCCACTGACGATTCAGCCCCCTTTTGAATAAAATGCTCAAAATAATCATCTATATAACGATTAAAACTTCCATAGCCCCCCATATACTCTTCGCGTTTTGGATTGATCAATATGGAGTGTTTAAACTCATTGGCTATGGGAACGATATCAATCACCTGCCCACTGGTACCAATAGCAATAAACAACTGCGAGTTTTCAATAGCCTCATAGATACGCTGATATTGCGGAGCTGCCTCGCCGAACATCACCACGTTATGGCGGACAATGGCACTTTCACACCGGGGACAGGCCTCATACTCTTCTTGGGCTGTATATCCGATATCCCATACATGTCCGCAGCTCTCACAGCGCAGATCCGTTAAGGTCCCATGCAGATGGATCACCTCTTCACAACCGGCCTTTTCCAAGAGATTATCAACATTCTGTGTCAGATTATAGATCTTTCCAGGATACTTTTTTTCAAGCTCGGCCAAAGCAATATGCGCTGCATTGGGCTCCTTATCTTCAAGATCCTTGCGTCTGGCATTGTAAAATTGTGTCACTAAAGCTCTGTCCGCCTGCCATCCCCGGGTAGAGCAGACTTGCATCACATCATAATTCTCCCACAAGCCGTCATGATCACGGAATGTCCTTATCCCGCTGGCAGCACTCAATCCTGCTCCCGAGATGATCATGATCATCTCGACAGCCTCTTATAGAGATATTCATCCAGTTGCTCAGGCTTGCTTATATCACGCTTTTTAAGCATCATTTCTCCTATATCATCCATATTCAACATATCAAAGACCTCGAAAGAAGAACTCTTATTATAATAACTCCGCAAAAACTCCAAAAGGAGTTCAAAATTATCCAGCTCATCTATGCTTTGGCGCTGCTGTTTATAACTCTTATATTCGTCCCAATCGATCTTCGACATAACCTCTCCAAAGGAAGATTTTTGACTATATTAGCACAGAAATTTTTTCGTGTCTATAATAAAACCTATCAAAAGGCCGATCTTGTTTGTATAAGATCACCTCAGGAGAAGATTATGGATGCGATCATTAAACAGATTCAAAAATCCCTCGAAGACGGGCGTCCCGCAAATATTCAGACCGGTCCGGTGGCCTCATTGATCATCAAAGAGATCCAACGATCTGCACCCGGCGGACAAAGAATTAAAGCCCTACAGGAGAAAGAAAATGCGTAGTCTTAATTCCCGGCATCATCCCCTGCGAACAGAGCTTTCACGCAGCCTCTTTTTCTCCTGCCTTCACCTTGTGGCCTTGTGCATCATCAATGTTAAACGATTAAAATCGTCGTAACTGGTAGGCCTCATGCAGTCGTGAGACTGCCTCTTCCACTGTCGCACGTGGTGTCGCCAGGTTAATACGCATAAAACCATCTCCCTCCTTGCCAAAACTTACCCCCGAAGAGAGTCCCAGTTTGGCTTCTTCAAAGAAAAAAGCCTTGAGGTCCTTATACGAAAGCCCAAGTCCCCGACAATCCAACCAGACAAGATAGGTTCCTTCCGGCTTACGCATCTTAATAGAAGGCATGTACTCCTTTAGACATAGATCAAGATAATCGATGTTTCCCTGAAGGTGTTCGAGTAAACCGTCCAGCCATGCAGCACCCTTTTTATAAGCAGATTCAAAACCTATATGTCCAAAGATCGTTCCCTCGGCAAAATGCGTTGCTTTATATACCTTCTGAAATTGTTGACGCAAACTTTCATTGGCAATACTCACCGTGGAAATAGACAAGCCGGCAAGATTAAACGTCTTCCCCGGCCCGTAACAGACAATGGTACGATCCTCCAATTCTTTACTGATACTGCCAAAAGGCATATGCTGATGTCCTTTAAAGATCAGGTCCGAATGGATCTCATCGGCTAAGACAATAAGGTCATGCCTGATGCATATCTCACCCAGGGCCCGCAACTCTTCTTCTCTCCATACACGCCCGACAGGATTATGGGGAGAACAGAGCAATAAGAGCTTGCAGTGCTCATCTATGGATGCCTCCAAGGCCTCCAGATCCATTTGATAATAACCATCCTCTTCAATAAGCGGATTCTTAAGCACATGACGCTCATTATTGGTCACTGATGAGAAGAAGGGGAAATAGACAGGAGACTGTACAATAATCTTATCCCCCGGTTCGCTAAAGGCTTTAATCGCCATATTAATACTGGCGACCACCGAAGGGGAATAGAACATCCATTCCCTCTTCAGCGTATATCCATGGCGCTTCTTAATCCACTCGATCTGCGCTTCATACATAGACTCCGGGGCTTCTTCATACCCTAACACGGGATGTTTGATCCGTTCACCAATCGCATCCATGACAAATGAAGGTGTTTTTATGTCCATATCTGCCACCCACATTGGAAGCACTTCATCCGAGCCGAATAGTTTCTTCTTTAAGGCATACTTTTCGGCATTCGTCCCCTCTCGTGAAGGGGCCTCATCATACTCTTTCTTTGAACTCATTTTTTCTTCCATACCGACATCTGCGAGAGGGTATGCTGATATTTACGAGGTGTCTCACGGATGACAAAAGGGATATCTTCCGTAGCCACCAGTTCAAAATGCTCTGCCAACATTGTTTTCAGGCCTTCAAGAGTAGAAATCTCTTCTCCATTCTCATCCGTGTATCCACCGATCCAGAACTCTTTTTTAGTATACTCTTCCAACCAGGTGTAAGGTGAGGTCAGCACAAGATGCCCACCATCATTAATGCGCTCATGCACCCCATTTAAAAACAGGTGAGGTTCGTAGAGTCTATCGATGAGATTTGTCGCCATGATTAAATCATATCCTGTAAAATGGGGCTTAAGGTTACAGGCGTCTCCCTGCCAAAACTCTACCTTGTCAATCACATCGTTAAAATCAAAGTTTTGCACATCAATCTCACAACGTTTGGAGAGGTCACCCTCCCCTTTTTGATAATACCCGACCTTGCCATTTTTTTGAAGCTCTACGCCCACCTGTACAAATCGGGCAGAAAAGTCTATACCCGTTACCTTCTGAAAACTCTTAGCCAGTTCAAAAGATGCCCGTCCGGTTGCACATCCCAGATCCAGTGCATTATCACGACTGGCTCCCTGGGTGTATTCAAGGGCTTTTTGCGCACAGTTTTTGGCAAAATTCTCTACTCCAAAATGATTCTCTCCATACTGAAAATCACAATATTGCGAGACCAGTTCATCTGTCTCATATATATTTTCCGTTGAGCTTTCCAAGGCTTCTCCTTCTACGTATCTAAATCCCGCATGCTGATAGAAGTGACGTCTAAAAGCATATCGTGAATATTTCATCATCTCATTCCCGCTACTGGCCCATGAACCGCCTTTGATAAGGTTATGTTTTCCATCAAAAGTAGGTGTGGAAAAGTCATCATAGGCCGGATGTACTTCAAATCCTTTATAAGCGTCCATATGTGATTCTGTCCATTGCCATACATTTCCCATAACATCATACAGATCCCCAAAGGCAAAACGGTCCACCGGACATGATGAAGCCCAATATCTGAAATTGATATTGGCACGCCGATCATCAAATTCCGGAATATCTTCAATCCCTGCACGTTGATATAACCTGTACCACTCTGCCTCGCTTAAAAGCCTATAGCTTTTCCCCTCTTTTTTCCCTTTCCAGTGGCAAAAAGCTCTGGCTTCAAGATAGTTAACATCCACGGGCCAACTAAGCGGCAATTCCATCTCTTCCAGCATCGCTCTGTAACGATACCCTCCCTCTTGGGTTTTAATCCAGAAAACAGGATGCTTCATAGAGCATCTTTGTAAGAACTCCTGCCCCTCTTCATCCCAAAAATGCTCATCCGAATATCCCCCATCCTCAACAAATTCCAAAAATTCGGCATTCGACACTAAAAATTTGCTCGTTTTAAAGGACTTGACATCCACATGCTCATGCCCATATTCATTATCCCATCCGTATAGATGATGATCTTTGTCTTTTCCTAACTCAATAGGCCCGCCCTCTATAGAGACCATCTCATTTTGCCGAACTTTGCTGTTGTCATCACATCGTGGGAAAAAACCATTATCATGAATCTTCTCTATAGGCAATTGACGATGTAACACGGAAGAGGTCTCCAAATGAATGCGTTCATGCTCGATGCCCATTAAAATGATCCACATTGGATCATCCTGTCTAATCGGTAGACTCAAGGGTAGTTGTGATATCAGTTCATCAACCTTTACACGCACCATATTACGGTATTCACGGACTTCATCTACTGTCGGCCATCGATAGTGAGTCTCATCCATATCATCCCAATTCATCTCGTCCACCCCTACGGCAAACATCGATTCGAACTCCGGGTTAATACGCTCGGAAATAACATTTGACAAGATAAGTTTATTGATAAAAAAGGTGGCTGTATGACCAAAATAGAAAATCATCGGATGACGAGTCGGTTCTGATTTCTCATAAAAAACCGAGTCATCTTTAAAACTCTCAAATAACTTTTCAAAAAGGGTGTAGGTCTTATGAAAATAATCACGTATATCTTCGCGTTTTACTTCTGCATCATTTCCATCCAAAGTGGGTGGTATCCTGTGCAGTGTTGTCATTGAACTTGCAGTGATATTATGTGACATTCCAAGGGCCTTTCTTTAGTTTATTGAGCCTATTCTAGCAAAATTCATGCGAATGGCTTAATCTTAGGTCCTTAGAATCTAAAAAAAATGAAATAGCGATGATTTGATACATAATATGAGTCAATCATCCCATTAAAGAACAGAATACACTCCTATTTTAGGGAAAAAAATGTTTATTGTTATATTTAATGAAGACTTAGAAAGCAAAATGTGCATTAAGGTTACACCAGCATTACATATTATCTAAAATTATAGTTAGTCTACTCTTTTATCACCTCCTATCTATTTTCTAATGTTAGAATTTTAATAAGTAATCTATACTGTTATAGTATATTGAGAAAGGAAATTCTATGAAACTTTTACCTTTTTACCTTAATGACTCAATCATGCCAATCTACCGAACCTTGCTTGTGTTGGCATTCCTACTTGGATTTTCATCTTTGCTAGTGGGCCTCGGCTTTGCCATTTTCACCTATGCAAGTACAGAACTTAGTTTTTCAACTTCAGCTTATCACGGCTTGATCCTCTTTCTTAAGGGTGCCGGTTTGAGCGCACTGTTTGGGTTTATCGGGTTTTATGCCTTTTGGAAACGCCATCACATTCTCTATGAAAATTGTAGAAAATCTCATACTGCCGAATATTGCGGTGAATTAGGCTTTTTTAATTTCGCCTGATGCAAACCTATCAAAGTGCACTTCTAAATCACTTTGATAAACTTCTGCATGGCTTCAGTACGAAGTCCGGAGGCTTCTCCACTCCCCCTTATACCGGTAATAATCTCGCCTACCACGTTAATGATGATCCTGATATCGTTAGACATAACCATGAGGCGTATGCCAAATTTCTCAATTATCCTTTCGAAAAACTTGTTCGGATGGATCAAGTACATGGCAATAAAATTGTTACCGTTGATAAGAGACTCGATCCAAAAAAAGTCCCACAATGTGACGCACTTATCACAAATCAGTTGCAGACACCCTTGATGGTGATGGTAGCAGACTGCTTGCCCATACTGATGTATGATCCTATAAACCAAGCTATTGCTGCCGTTCATGCAGGGCGTGCCGGTATCTTCTCAAAAATCGTCCCCTTATGTATTGAACAGCTTCAGCTCCAATACCAGACTTCCCCAGAGGATCTTATTGTAGTAGCAGGTCCGGCCATACATAGCTGCTGTTATGAGGTGGGAGAAGAGATTGTCAATGCCTGTAGACAGCAGGAATACTACTATGCAATAGAATCTAAAAACAATTCCCATTATCTCGATCTTGTAAGTATCTTGAGGTCTCAACTAAAAAACGCAGGTATAAAAGATAAACATATCGACATCTCATCTATCTGTACCTCCTGTCACAAAGACACCTTCTACTCCTACCGGGCCGAAAACAATACCTGTGGCCGTTTTAGCGGTGTCATTATGCTTAAGTAATGTAAAATTTATCAATACATAAAATAAAGTATGTAAAATTTCCATCAAGGAAAAAAATGCGGGAAACTCTTCTCATACTGATACTCACTTTTTCTCTTTTAGCAGACTCTGATACCCGCTATATTGAGCTTGGCATACGTACGAGTATCATCAATTATACAGAGCGAAACAATCAAGATCAAATCTTGGATACGGAACAATCATCCCTCTTTGACATAGGTGGTCTTTATCTCTCCTATTTGCATCCCCTAGGACAATATAGTAAAGAGGCTTATGATGTGGAATACTTTTTAAACCTTTATGCTAGCGTGAGCTATGGCAACACCGATTATACAGGTTCATACCTGGCTTCAAATGCTCCCTACGGTTCTGTAAGCTCTACAACCTTTAATAGCTATTATGAGCTACAGACCAACATAAAACGAATAACACATATTCAAACCAGATCACACTATTTTATTCTTGGGCTCGGATATAAAGAGTGGCAAAGAGAGCTCTCATTAAACCAGCTGGAAACTTATCATTACTATTATGCACAAATAGTATACGGTATCGAGAAGTCTTTTGGTAATAATCTAAAATTGGGATTGGAAATTGGGATGAAAATGGCATTAAACCCTCAAATGGATGCCGATTACACAACTAATGCATCAAGTCTGCAAGAGAGCTTTGATCTAGGTACAACCTACACAAATGTAGTGGCAATACCCTTTAGCTATAAAATGAATAGTCGAATAAGTTTTTCTACCAAGGCAGAATATGAATTGACAAACATTGGAAAATCAAACGCTATCTATGTACCAGACTTTCCAAACTCGGGAGATAATTATAGTTTTTTGGAGCCGGACAGTCAGGAGAGAAGCTGGCATCTATATGCCGGCATTCAGTACGGCTTTTAAAATTCGATCAATAAATGAGGAGACCATTCTAACAAAGAAATAGTCAGCATGATTACACAGATTTATCGGATTAGAGCGTAAATGCCATAAACTTAATCCGCGTAATCTGCTTAATCACGCTGACAGATAAAAAATAGATAGTTACAAATTCAAGGGATTAAACATAGTAAGTTTATTTTG
>JBFEYO010000028.1:0-19003 GCA_041562075.1 Sulfurimonadaceae bacterium
ATTCATTGTTTAGTTCTCCTTTGGTTCATTAATTTCATTTTCTATTGATTCCTGCTCTGCTTTAGTGATTGGTTTCATCGCAGGGAAGAGCAGTACATCTCTAATCGTGTGTTGGTTGGTCAGCATCATGACAAGACGGTCAATACCGATACCCTGTCCGGCAGTCGGTGCCATCCCGTAGGAGAGGGCATTGACAAAATCTTCATCCATCTCATGGGCTTCATCATCACCGGTAAGCTCTTTGCCATCAACCTGTTCTTTAAAGCGCTGGTATTGATCCTGAGGATCGTTAAGCTCCGAGAAGGCATTGGCGATCTCTTTACCGGCGATAAAGAGCTCAAAACGCTCGGTGATAGCAGGGTTTGCATCCGAACGGCGCGCCAATGGCGAGATCTCTACCGGATAATCGGTGATGAAGGTCGGATTGATCAGCTTTGCTTCGACAAACTCGTCAAAGAGTTCTGCCTGAAGTTGCCCAAGATTCAGGTTCTTATCCACATCTACACCCTTGTCTTTGAGGTAATCAAAGGCCTTCTCTTTATCTTGACAGACATCAGAAGGAACACCGCCGATTTCACTTAAAGAGTCTACCAGTCCGATCTCTGTAAAGTTTGTGAAGTCGATTTCAAGCTCTCCGTAAGGGAGGATGCTCGGAAGGTTCAGGTGGTCAAAGAGGTATTCAAAAAGCTCTTTGGTGATATTGATCAGGTCTTTGTAGGTCTTATAGGCCCAGTAAAACTCGATAGAGGTAAATTCCGGATTGTGAGTCGCATCCATTCCCTCATTACGGAAGTTTCTATTGATCTCAAACACCGCTTCAAAGCCACCGACGATCAGACGCTTGAGATAAAGTTCCGGTGCGATACGTAAAAAGCGGTCGACACCTAGGGCGTTATGATGGGTTACAAAAGGCTTGGCATTGGCACCGCCGGCTATAGGATGCATCATCGGTGTCTCAACTTCCAAAAAGCCTTTCTCTTCGAAGAAATGGCGGATTAAGGAGATGACCTTTGAACGCGTATGGAAGGTCTTGCGTACCTCTGCATTCATAATCAAATCCAAATAGCGCTGTCTATAGCGAAGTTCCTTGTCCTGGATACCGTGAAACTTCTCCGGAAGCGGTGAAATCGCCTTGGTCAAGATCTTCAGATCTTTGACATTCAGGGATAGCTCACCATGCTGTGTTACAAATGGGAAACCGGTCACTTCGATGATATCTCCGACCTCGATCAGTTTTTTGACGTCGTTATAAAACCCCTCGGGCATGTTATCGCGGGCAAAATAGATCTGAAGCATTCCGCTCTCGTCTTCAATTTTCAAGAAGCTGGCTTTACCCATCAGACGATAGAGTTTGATACGCCCGGCAACGGTGTAGCTACGGGTTTCAGCCCGTTTTTCTTCCATGGCAGCAACATCGGAGTTGACGTTTAAAAACTTCTCAACCGTTGTGTTTCTGTTGGAGTCGTTACTGTACGGGTTAAGCCCCAGTTCTTTTAATTTTTCTGCTTTTTCTATACGTTGTTGAACGTACTGATTTTCAAATGGCAATCTGGTTCCTTCTTTTGGTATGGTGTTTTGAAGTCATACTTCGTTACTTTTGGCAGCTTTTACAAAGACCGTAGATCTGCATAGAGTGATCTTTAATCTGAAAACCAAATTTTTTAGCAATCATATCCTGACGCTTTTCGATCTCATCATCCACGAACTCGGTGATCTCCCCACATTCGGTACAGATCATATGATCATGATGATCTTTTGCCCCAAGTTCATACTTTTTTCCCTGGGCTCCAAAGGATAGAGAAGTGACAATATCTGATTCTTCCAAGCGGGAGAGGGTGCGATAGATGGTAGCTATCCCTGTTTTCAGCTCAGGGTGCTGCTTCTGAATAAGTTGATGAAGGGCCTCAGGAGTCAGGTGCTCATCACTGTTGTAAAGTGTTTCCAAGATGATCTCGCGCTGGATAGTAAACTTCTCTCCATTCTTTTTAAGCAGTTGTTTGAACTCCTCCAAAAGGGCATCATACTCTACGGTTCGTTCAGTAAATGTTTCTTGGCTCATTCTCTCTCCTGTAGTGATATATTACTCTCTTTGAGTTTCTGATTGACGTTTTCAATCAGCTCGTCCTTCTCTTCTTTGGCACTCTCCATGAGTTTTTGGGTCATCTCGTCTTCAAGGACGGATTTGGCTTCTTCCACACCCTTGTCAATACTTGCATTGATGTCATTTGTGATCTCCTCACCATCAAGCTGCATGATAAAATCACCTGTTTTTACAAGGATAGGAAGCATAATACTGTCATTGATATCAACATTATTACGGACCGCCTGGATATTAAAGATGGCGAAGGCGATAACTGCGGCGATAAAGAAGAATTTACCCGATCCGAAGACAAAACCTAAAATCTTGTCCATGATCCCAAGACCGCTCATCTTAGAGAACTTTTTAAAGAGTATACCTACCCCGATCATCGTTCCCCAAAAGAGGGCAAGGGTAACTAAAAAGCCTAAAAAGTTGATCGCAGCAGGACTGTCAAACTTGAAGATAGCGTTTGAGAGCAGGGTGCCGACCTCCGAAGAGAGTCTGGAACCGATGAAAATACCTCCGACAATTCCGATAAGACCGAAGAGTTCTTTAAAAAAACCGTTAAGAATACCCTTGAGCCCAAGAAGCAAAATAATACTGCCAATGATTAAATCTAAAATACCTAATTCCATATGTCCTGATTATCCTACTATTACTTGATCTTTACCGTTGTTTTTTGCTTCGTATAGGGCTTTGTCTGCACGTTCGATGAATGTTTCGAAGGTGTCCCCCTGGACAAAGGTAGCGGTTCCTATACTGAGTGTAATCCTGATCTGATGCTCTTTGTAGAGAAGTTTATTGGCGCGTACCCCTTCCAATATACGTCTGGCAACACTGGCACAGGCTTTCTCGCTGGAACGGTTGAGCAGCACCAAAAACTCTTCTCCTCCAAAGCGAAAGACCTTGTCCCCGTCACGCAGGGAGCTGCTAATGAGCTTTGCAAGGAAAATAAGTACACGGTCACCGGCGAGATGTCCGTAGGTGTCATTGACGTGTTTGAAATCATCGATATCGATGAGAAGGATACGACTATCCGGCACTCTTCCTTCCATATGGCATAAAGCCTTTAGGTAATGGTCTAAGGCGCTGCGGTTATAAGTACGTGTCAGAGGATCGAGATTGGAACTCTTTTCCAGGATGGATATTTGCTGATGCAAGGCCTTGATGGTTTCATTGGCTTCACGCATCTGCTCTTCGATCTGTTCATGCACACTTGAAAAGCTATGCATAATCTGTTCGATGTGGATAGAATCTCGATTGACGTTGGACTCTAATGCACGTTTTTGCTCTTCATTGATACGCTGGACAGACTCTTTTGTCTGGGCATAAGAGACAAGGCTTTCCTGGGCAAGTGCCTTGTATTCATCTTCAAGGTTTTGTTGAGGGGTATGCAGGTTTATCTGATGTGAACCGTCTGTTTGTAGACTTTTGGCAAGTTGATGCAGGTCGCTGATGACAAGATTTGGGTTGAACTCATCCTGAGCTTGCAGTTTTTCGAGAAGTTGTTTAAAAGCCGTAGTAATTGTCTCTTCAGCTTGGGGTTTGTTCACGAAAAATACTCCTGTCTGTATTTCAATTACATCAATGCTCTAGGAGATGATGTCCCACGGTCTAATTTTTAAGAGGAATTATACATATTTTAGCATAAAAGAAGCTTTTGTCGTCGTTACTGCCTCTGTTTAGCCTTGTTTTAGGAAGCTTAGGGTAGTATTTGCGCCTAAATAAATAGAGGTATATCTTTACCGATAGAAAATATGAGGACATTATGAGCACTTGGAACCCATCAAGTTGGAGAAATTTTCCAATTAAACAGCAACCAACCTATCAGGATATGGAGCACCTAAAGCGTGTGACAGCAAAACTTTCGGAGTTACCGCCTTTAGTCTTCGCAGGTGAAGTCCGTTCACTCAAAAAACAGTTTGCCGAAGTGATGCAGGGGAATGCTTTTTTGCTTCAAGGAGGAGATTGTGCTGAGAGTTTTTCAGAGTTCCGTGCCGATAATATCCGTGATACCTTTAAGGCGATGATGCAAATGGCGGTGGTCATGACCTTCGCCGGTTCGTCACCAGTGGTAAAGATCGGACGTATGGGCGGTCAGTTTGCTAAACCGCGTTCGTCGGATACAGAAACCATCGGTGATGTGACTCTGCCGTCTTACCGTGGGGACATTATTAACAGCGTAGAGTTCACAGAAGAAGCTCGTGTCCCGGATCCGGAGCGTATGCTTCAGGCTTATAATCAGTCGGCTTCGACCCTAAACCTTCTTCGTGCTTTCGCTAGCGGTGGTTTGGCAGATCTTCATGAGGTCAACCGCTGGAACCTGGATTTCGTTAAAGATTCGCCACTTAAAGAAAAATATGAAGACCTGGCGCATCGTATTCATGAGTCATTGTCCTTTATGTCTGCATGCGGGGTTAGTTCACGTACTTACCGCACCCTTAGAGAGACAGACTTCTATACTTCACACGAAGCACTGTTACTGGAGTATGAAGAGGCCTTTACCCGTCAGGATTCATTGACCGGTGACTGGTATGACACATCGGCGCATATGTTGTGGATCGGTGATCGTACCCGTGGTCTTGATGAAGCACATATCGAGTTCATGCGCGGGATCAAAAATCCGATCGGTGTGAAAGCCGGACCGACAATGCAGCCAGATGAACTTATTAAACTGATCGATGCGGTGAACCCTGAAAATGAACTGGGTCGTTTGAATGTGATCGTACGTATGGGTGCAGACAAGGTCGGTGAGCATCTTCCTGAACTTATCCGTGCGGTAGAACGCGAAGGAAAACATGTTCTATGGTCATGTGACCCGATGCACGGAAATACAATCAAATCCTCAACGGGATATAAGACGCGACCGGTAGAAGCGGTTTTGAGCGAGATGAAAAACTTCTTTGCCGTGCATAAATCTGAAGGTACTTACGGTGGTGGAGTACACTTCGAGATGACCGGTAAAAATGTGACGGAATGTACCGGTGGGGCTTTTAATATCAATGATGAGGACCTGAAAAGTCGTTACCATACGCACTGTGACCCTCGTCTAAATGCAGACCAGGCTCTTGAACTTGCTTTTTTGATTGCAGATTCCCTCAAGGACGCTAAGCGCTAAGCTTTTGCGCTCAGAAGCATAATCATTCAGGTTCAGTCTATTTGGACTGAGCTTTCTTCTCTATACACTTTTGCTCTTCTTCTTGCCAATAGGCGATTTTTTCTTGATCCTGATTGATAATATAGTGTCCGATAAGTCTGAACAGGGCATCTTTGTTACAAATGGCCGCTTGGTGCTCATGTTCTGCGAGCTGCTGTGGACTTAGCGTCAGTGATTTTTTCGCATTTGGTGTGGATACAAAGAGGATATAAAGGATAAAGAACAGTGTAAACAGGAGTGAACCGAGGATGATTTTTCGTTGCATGAGATGCTAGCCTTGATATAGGGTGTGTGTTTTGGTAGTGAATACCAGAAGGTATTCATGAAAAGTCTTAGAAGTTTTTAATAACGTTTAAAAGCTCATCCGGGCGGTTCGAGTATTGAAGTGCACTGTCTTTGGTGATGATCTTCTGTTTTAGAAAGTCTACAAGCTCTTGGGTCTGTGTTACCATTCCCGTTTGCTGCTGGTTAAGCTGCATCTGTGAATAAAGCTGGTGGACCTTATCTTCACGGATAAGGTTTTTGATCGCCGGATTGGTGATCATGACTTCCTGGGCGGCAATACGTCCACCACCGATACGTGGAAGCAGGGCCTGGGAGATAACGGCGACGAGTGAAGTCGCAAGCTGAGCGCGGATTTGTGGTTGTTCATCACCGGAAAAGACGTCGATAATACGGTTGATCGTCTCAGGCGCGGAGTTGGTGTGCAGGGTTCCAAAGACCAGGTGACCGGTTTCCGCAGCGGTCAACGCAGCACCCACCGTTTCATGGTCACGCATCTCCCCGATCAGAATAACATCGGGGTCTTCACGCATTGCAAACTTCAATGCACGGGCGAAGGAGTTTGTGTCCGTTCCCACATTACGGTGGGAGAAGAGACACTTTTTATTATCATGCATAAACTCCACCGGGTCTTCAACGGTAATGATGTGTTTGTTTTCGGTCTCATTGATCTCATTGAGCATCGCTGCCAGGGTCGTTGATTTACCTGAACCCGTAGGCCCGGTGACAAGGATCAGTCCCTTTTCACGTTTGATGATCTCTTTGAAGATCTGTTTGGCATTGAGTTGGTCCAAGGAAGGAATATCGATAGGAATGATACGAAAGGCACAGGCGATATCACCCATTACGCGGTAGTAGTTCGCACGAAAACGTCCGATGTCGGGAAGGACGATCGCGAAGTCCAGTTCCAACTCTTCTTCAAACTCTTTCTTTTGTTTATCGGTCAAAAGAGAATAGGCCATCTCTTCGATCATCTTTCCATCCATCACAGGGAGGTTAAGGGCAACCAGTTTTCCGTCAATACGGATCTGAGGCTCTGAGCGGGTGACCAGGTGTAGATCAGATGCCTTATAGGCAACAACAGATTTAAGAAGCTTACGTACGTCTAAACTCATAATAATTCCTCTTTATAGTGGTCTTCATCAAAACCAACGATGACTTTGTCTGAATTATATTCTATCACAGGTCGTTTAATTAACATGTTTTCTTTGGCCAACCACTCAAGTTTTTGTGCATCATCCAGGTTTAGATCTTTGAGTTTAAGCGTACGGTAGGTCGTTCCACGGGTATTGAAGAGCTGTTTCATTTCTACACCTTTGGTCCATTCCTGGATTTTTTTTGCAGAAACCGGGTCTGTTTTAAAATCATTAAGGGTGTATTCCAGCTCATGCTGCTTAAGAAACTTAATTGCTTTTTTAACACTGTCGCAGTTTTTGATTCCGTATATTGTGATCATAGAATTACTCGATGATCTTTGGTACGATGAAAAAGTTTTCTTCGCTGTGAGGTGCATTTTCAAGGATGGACTCGGAGATCTCTTTGGATGAGGATGCCTGATCTTCACGTAGACGGGTTCCCTTGTCGGTCATACTGAAGGTCGGGTCCAGATTACTGGTGTCCAGTTCGGAGAGATTATCAACAAAGGAGACGATCTCACTCAGTTGTGAGATAACTTCTGCACGTTTGTCATCTGAAATCTTCAGATAGGAGAGTTTTTCAAGTTTGCTCAATAGGGCATCATCAATTTGCACGCTGTTTCCTTCTTGCAATTTTTAGAACGATTGTAACAAAAAAAGGTTAAAGAAGGGCATCTTTTTGACCTCTTTTGGACACTTTTAACTTTAATAAGATAATATAACGCACTATTAATAATTTAGAGGAGCCCTAGTGAGCTTAAAAGAGAATATTGAGATGGTGAAAGATGAGCTGAACCAGGAGGAGAAGTTCTTTGAATCAGCAGTAAAAACGGAACGATTTGTAAAAAAATATAAGATGCCGCTATTAAGCGTTATTATCGCATTTGCAGTGATTGTGATCTCCAATGCCCTGTATCAGTCCTATGCGGCAGAAAAGATCTCCCGTTCCAATGAAGCCTACCTGACTCTTTTAAGTACGCCTGATGATGCCCAGGCAAGTCAAATCCTCAAAGAGAACAATCAGGCACTGTATGATGCCTGGCAGTTGCAAACGGCCTTGAAAAATCAGGATGAAAAAGTGCTTGAAGGTTTAAAAAAGTCCTCTTCAGCCCTGGTGGCAGACCTTGCTGCCTATGAACTTGCAACGATCAAAAAAGAGAAGGCTGCGCTGAATGCCTATGCACTTAATCAGGATGCCGTGATGAAAGAACTTGCCTTGCTGAATGAAGCGGTGTTATTGATGCAAGAAGGGAAAAATGATGAGGCCAAGGCACGTCTTGCCTTGATCGATGAACGCTCTTCTTTACACAAAATGGTGACACTGTTACGACATTACGGGGTAAAATAGATGGTCAAAAGCGTCTTTTGCGCCCTTATATGTACTCTGGTGTTTCTCGGATGTAGCTCTAAGGAGTATTTTGAACCTGAAGAGACCATCGACTCTTTATCCTTAAGCAAACGCTTTGACAGCGCTTTGATTGATGTGAATGCTCAAAGCGCTACGATGGATGACGGTACGATCGTGACCAAAGAGGGAATTGATCCAACCCGTTTCCCGCAGGGGTATCGTTTCGTATTTAAAAATGATGATTGGGCCCTTGCCGTTCGTACCGGAGGAAGCGTTTTTGCTGTCAAGAATGAATTTGAGAGTAAGACACTGGAACTCTCCAAAACCGTTGCTACCCTGGCCCTTAAAGATGATCTTTTAGCAGTAATCTTCTCGGATAATGAACTGGCCCTGTACGAGTTTAGTACAGGGACGCTTCTATTTAAAGAGCCGGCGTCTGAATCTGCCGTAGTGGATATGCGCGTAAGCCCGCCCCGGTTTTTAAATGACCTGGTACTTTTCCCTACGCTGGATGGAAAGATCGTCATCGTCAATGCAAGTTCCAGGGAACTGGTGCGGACGATCATTGTCAGTTCCGAACAGTATTTTAACAATATTACCTATTTTAATGTGGTTGATGATACGCTCTATGCCGCTACGCCTTCAAAGCTCTATAGCCTGGGTGAGCAGGAAAAACGCGTCGATATTCAAGCACGAAGTGTGATCGTCAATGAAGAGGGTATATGGGCGGCTACGAAGCAGGGCGAACTTGTCCACCTGAGTCATTCCCTTGAGATTCTAAAGACACAAAAGTTTCCCTTTGCCCATTTTCTTGGACTGGTTGTGAGTGATGAACGGATCTATGCCGCGGAAAAAGAGGAATACATCATCTCTTGTGATAAGGAACTCGAAGAGTGTTTTGTGTATGACTTTGACCTTGAGAGTGGTTTCTTTTTCACCTCGGAGGATGGCTTTTACTTCGATAATGTCTATTTGCAAGTGAGATAGATGTCTCCTCAGCTTCAGGCCTTTATCGAACATATAACGATTATAAAGGCACTGAGTAAGGCAAGCATTGAAGCCTATACTAATGATCTGAGTCTGATAGAAGCCCACTTCGATACACCGTTGATATCCCTGGATGAATCTAGGCTTTTAGAATACCTCTCGACTATTAAAAATAAACGTACCCTCAATCGAAAGCTCTCTTGCGTTAACTCCTTTTTTGATTTTTGTTATGAAGCATTTGCCAAAGAGGGAGAGCAAAAACGCAAGTATAAGTTTGCCAAGATCCCCGCGGCCCTTCCTAAATACCTCTCCTATGAGCAGATCATGAATGCCCTCGCAGGGATTGACCGATCCACATGGATAGGGTTGAGAGATTATGCATTGATTCTTTTTTTATACGCGACGGGAACGCGTATCTCCGAGTGTTTGAGCATCGAACACAGTGATATCGAAGGCTTATGGCTGAAGATACGTCAGGCTAAGGGGGAAAAAGAACGTATCGTCCCCGTGGCGGAAGAGGCAATCAAGGCGCTGAAAATATATGAGATGGAATCCCCTTTTGAGTCGAATTATCTCTGGCTGAACTATCAGGGCAAACCCCTCAGCCGCATCTCGGCCTATAAGATCACTAAAAAATATCTGAAGGTTTCTCCCCATGTTATCCGCCACTCCTATGCAACGGCTTTAATCCTTGGAGGTGCGGATCTACGAGTTGTGCAGGAGCTTTTGGGGCACTCCTCATTGATGACGACACAGGTCTATACCCATATTCAAAAACAAAACCTGCAGGAGACGGTACGGCAGTATCATCCGATGGCTTAAAGTAAAAGAGGTTATAATACTTCCAATGAAAGTACTAGTCGAAAATCTGCGCTCAAACGGGCGTTTATATAAACAGTTAGAAGAGATTCAGCCCAAGGAATTGAAGATCCGGAACAAGGTCAAACTCTATTGCGCCCTGGATCTGAATCGCTACTATAATGCCATTGTCGTAGTCTCACAAAAGAGCCGTATTCTAATGAAGGACGTGGCGAAGTTTGAAGAGATCGTACACAAGATGTCACTCTATAGAGATCATCAGTTCAAGGGAAAGATCCTGATGCTCGATGCTCCGATCTGTTCCAAGGCAGTGGAAGCCTTTAAAAAAGCAAAATGGACGATTATTGACGCCTAGACTCCTGTGCGATATCGGTAATACTACCTTCAGTTTCAATGATGGAAGACGTATCAGCGTGGATCAGTTCGATATCTCTTCTCCCACACAGAAGGTCTACTTCGTATCGGTCAATCAGTACATCGAAAAACGTCTGAATATGGAAGAAAACTGGATAAACCTGCGCTCTCTTGTGGACTTTGAGAAGTATTATAAGACGATGGGGATCGACCGTATCATGTGCTGTGAAGCGGTAGAGAACGGAGTAGTCGTAGATGCTGGTTCCGCCATCACGGTGGACTTGATCAAAGAAGGAAAACATGAGGGGGGATATATCTATCCTGGTCTGCACGCTTTGCAAAAATGTTTCAAAGATATCTCTCCTGCTCTGGAGGTTTCATTTAACTTTGATATAGATTTGGCTAAAATGCCGAAAAATACGGAGGATGCCCTCTCATACGGAGCACTGGCTCCCTTGGTATCCCATATCCGTTCCCTTGCCGATGGACTGCCGATCATATTGACCGGCGGAGATGCTGATCAGATGCAGCATCTGATGAATGAAGCTGTTATTGACGATACACTGGTTTTCAAGGGAATGGAAAAACTATTAGAAGGAAAAGCCTGATGCTTACCGTAGCCCTGCCAAAAGGTAGAATCGCAGAAGAGACCCTGGAGATCTTTGCCAAGATCTTTGGAGAAGAGTTTAAATTTGATGATAGAAAACTGATCCTTGAGACCCCGAACTTCAAGTTTCTACTGGTACGTAACCAGGATGTTGCGACTTATGTCTACCATCAGGCGGCGGATATCGGTGTGGTTGGTTTGGATACCCTTGAAGAACAGGGGCTGGATGTCATCCGTCTGTTGGATCTTAAAAAAGGTATCTGCAAGGTCGCTATCGGGATGCGTAAGGGTGAGAAACTTGATCTGAGCAAGCCCGAGCTCAAGGTCGCTACGAAGATGGTCAACATTACCAAGCGCTATTTTGCGGACCGAGCGGTAGCGGCGGATGTTATCAAACTGTATGGATCCATTGAACTCGCACCTCTTGTAGGTTTGGCAGATATGATCGTCGATATCGTTGAGACCGGTACGACGATGAAGCAAAACGGCCTTGAAGTAGTTGAGGAGATTATGACCTCTTCAACCTACCTAATCGCTAATAAGAATAGCTACTTTGAAAAAAAATCAGAGGTATTGGATATCTTTGAAAAGATCTCGGCAGTCGTTTAGATTTTAATTATTCGATTTAACACATTTTTCTCACAAAAATGTGTTCTACAGGGCATGTTTTTACTCCCACGTATAGCATTTGGTTATAGATTCGCTATAATACCTCTATATACATAAACAATCTTCGGGGGATTCATGAAACTACTTTACACGCTTGCTATCGCACTTCTTTTAGGTGCATGCTCTACAATGGAACTTACACAATCACGTTCACTGCCGACAGTTGATGAGATGGGTCCAATATCCATCTTCTCATTGGATAATTATACGGATACTCCCCAAGCGGGAATGCGTGCCTCAAACCTGATCGAAGGGGTGCTGATATCCCAGGGATATACGCTTGACAATCAGGTGATGGTAAAGACAAAGAGTCTTGAGCAGATGTTGAATCTTGCAGCAGAGAAAGGTTCGATGTATATCCTTACCGGCGGGGTGAGTGAATGGCGTTATAAAACGGGTATAGACGGTGAACCGGCTATCAGTTTGCAGTGTAAGCTTATTGACGTCAGCACGTCACAGGTGATCTGGAGTGCAACCGCTTCCAGTAATGATTGGGGGAATGCGTCGATAGGAACAACAGCGCAAGAGATGATCCTCTCCATGTTCGAACAAGAATAGATAGGCGTCGATGCTGTTAACACATAAGGTACGCCAAACCGTTTCCAAGTATGCCTTGCTGGAAACGGCAGCACTGATCCTTGGCTTTGTGCTATTGGGATACTGGATCGAGCCTAATGATCCGATCATGGTGCATTATGAAATCACCTACGTGATTATTACGTTGGCGGTTGTAACACTTTTTCATGGTGCTGCCAACGGACTTTTGGCCATCTTTTTAGTAGCACTGGCGATGAAGTACTTTTATGTGCATTTTCCTATTGAGGTTTTTCTAAAACTCTTGGTACTCGTATTGATTTTTGGCGAATTTCATTACTTTTGGAATCGTAAGATCATGCAAAACAGCAGCCAAAATGATTATCTTGGCAAGAAGCTTGATGAGTTGTCCAACGCTTTTTATACCCTTAAGATTTCCCATGACCAATTGGAAAAAAACTATGTCTTCAAGCCGATGAGTGTACGTAACAGTATCCGTCAGCTTAAGGAGGCGTATACACAGAATAAGGACTATTATCAGAACTTTCTTCTTTTGTTGAAAAAATCTTTCAGTGTTTCCGATGCGGAATTTTGTTCGGTCAGAAATGGAAAAGTCTATGCCATTACGGATAAAAACTTTACGCGTGAAATTGACAAAAGTGACCCGATGCTTGAAATGGCTTTGGTGAAGAAGACACCGGTTTATGTCAGTTCGGAGTCTGTCGAGAACAATAGTAAGTTTTTAGCTGTAGTACCGGTGGTGAGTGAAAACAAAGTACAAGCCCTGTTGCTGATCAAAGAGATGCCTTTTATGGCGTTTAATAAAGACAATCTGATTTCCATTTCGATACTTATTTCCTATTTTTTGGATGAATTACAAAAATGGAAGATGTTGGAGCAAGAGCATAAACATGTGATGGAAGATGATGCTTTTTATTATGAATTATTGCGTCTTGATACGATCTATAAAGAGTATGATGTTAGTTCGACGATTCTGGTGTTACGTACGACAGATAGACTTTTAGCCCACCTGTTTTTAGAGAAGATCGAGGATAATCTGCGTTCATTGGATATGGTCTCTTCCCATCGTTTTGAGGATAAAGAGGTCATTAGTGTGCTTTTCCCTTTTGCCGATCAGGCATCTGCACAAGGCTTTTTAAACCGTCTGTATAAACTCTTAAAACTGGAGGAAGAAGCGATAGACATCGAACGCTCTTTGTTTGATATCTCGGAGTTGGAAATTGTTAATGAGTATGCGGGATTGAATGTAGGCCATGTTTGAGACAATAGCTGCTGGATCATTAATACTGTTTTATCTTCTACATCTTTCTGTTTCGGCACTCTTGTCGGGTATTATTGCCTCATACCTTACCCGTCGTTATAAGGATCATTGGGCGTTAAAATTCACTTTCTTGCTCCTGTTTAATCTGGCCCTTCCCCTTATAGGTTATCTGTTTACTCTATGGATTGGGTATTACCTTTTGCATGTAGAGTATGCGAAGGTCTTAAAGCATACAAAAATGATCAATATGGAAGACCTGGATCAGGAATTTCCCCATGTAAAACGGGCCTTTGGAGAAGGTTCCATGGTGGATTTGATGGCGAATGAAATGGCTCCCCAGGAATTGAGGATGAAAGCGCTTTCCACCATGGCCGAAAATATGACGCAAAAAAATGTATCCGTGATCAAAAACTCCCTTTCTGAAAAGGATGATGAAATCCGGCTCTACAGTTTTTCTCTGATCGACAATATGGAGCAGGGGATTAATGGAAAGATCCATACGGCTTCGGAGAAGTTCAAGCATAGCAGCAGCGAGAAAGAACGTATTTCGGCGGCACGAGATTTGGCCTTTTTATATTGGGAGATGATCTATTTTGATCTATCGGATGATATACTTAAGGCCTATTTGGTCGGTGAATCCTATAAATATGCGAAAATTGTCCTGAATGCAGATATCAATGATACACAGATCAATGTCCTTTTAGGAAAGATCTATCTGCATAAGTCATCCTTTGAAGATGCCACCACCCATTTTGTGATGGCCATAGAGAGCGGTATTGAACATGAATATATTATTCCTTATCTGGCAGAACTCTATTTTAAACGGGGAAATTATCGATCAATCCGTTCGATGTTGCGGGAAGTCCAAAATCTCGATATGAATGCGACCATGCATCCGGTGGTGGCTCAATGGAGAGATCATGGCTAAATATATTCGTAAGAGTAAAGAAGTCGATATTATGATTATGGGAGAGGGTACCTATCCTTATATTCGCGGAGGGGTCTCATCTTGGATACATCAGATCTTGATGGGATTGAGCGAGTTTAGGTTCGGGATCGTTTTTTTAGGCTCAAGGGAAGAGGATTATGATGGGATACTTTATGAATTGCCGGACAATCTGGTGCACCTGGAAGTACACTATCTCTTTGATGATGTGGAAAAATTGCCACTGAAACGTGAGGGAAGTGAAGAGGCGATGCAGACGATAAACAATCTCTACCGTTTTTTTAAAGGACATAAAGAAGCCATCCCCGAGCAGATGCATGATATCGGGTTTTACCTGAAGCAGATGCCCTATGAGGATTTCCTGTTTTCAAAAAAATCCTGGGAGTTTATCGAAGAACGGTATAAGGAGAATTGTCCGGATATCTCTTTTATTGACTACTTTTGGACCGTAAGAAATATTCATAAGCCGATTTGGATACTGGCGGAAATTGTAAAACATATGCCCAAGGTGAAGCTTTTACACAGCCCGTCCACCGGTTATGCCGGTTTTCTGGCGACATTGGCGGCGTATGACCGTAATATTCCTTTTGTGTTGACTGAGCACGGGATTTATACCCGGGAAAGAAAGATTGATATGTTGACAGCGGACTGGGTAGACTTTAAAAAGCCGACACTTTTGCAGCAGCCTGAAGAGTCTAATTACATTAAGGGTATGTGGGTGAAGTTTTTTGAACGTATCGGCGAGTTTTCCTATATCAAGGCCAATGAGATTCTCTCCCTATATTCCGGGGCAAGGGAGATTCAGATCAAGTTTGGTGCGCCTAAAGAGAAGACACGGGTGATTCCCAACGCAGTAGATGTAGATGGGCTTAATGCTTTACTTGAACTGCGAGAGGAGAAGGTACCCAAGGTGATAACCCTTATAGGCAGGGTAGTGTCGATCAAAGACATCAAAACCTTTATCCGGGCGATGCGTATTACGATCAATACGATTCCTGAAGCAGAGGCATGGATTGTGGGACCTATGGATGAGGATAAAGAGTATGCGACCGAATGTCAAAATATGGCCGAATCCCTGGGTATTGAAGAGAACATCAAGTTTCTGGGATTTCAAAATATCAAAGATATTCTGCCCAAGACAGGGTTATTGACCCTTACCTCCATTAGTGAAGGGATGCCATTGGTCATCCTGGAAGGGTTTGCAGCTGGAGTACCTTGCATCGCTACGGATGTGGGATCATGTTATGACTTGATCAAAGGCGGTCTGAGTGAGGAAGATATTGCTTTGGGATCAGCGGGAGAGGTGACCAGCATTGCGAATCCAACGGCTCTGGCTGAAGAGTATATTCGTTATTTAAGTGATGAAAAATTATGGAAATCGGCCCAGGAAGTTGCCCTTAAACGGGTGCAAAAGTATTATCGGCAGGAAAAATTTCTTGGAGATTACCGTAAACTGTATCAAAGAGAGATTGAAACATGGCAGGCATAGGGTTTGAACTGAAAAAGATCCTCAAAGAGGATCGTCTTTTCTCATTATTAAAGATGTATTCCTATTCGGGAATGCTCAGTGCCGGCCCATGGGTGATTTCCATCATCGCTATTTTGTTTGTCGGTTTTATTAATATTGCTACGGAGCAGGGCAGCGGGAATACGACCGCTTCTTTTCAGATCGTTATCACCTATGCCATAGCGCTTGCATCGAGTTTGGTGATTACCGGATTTATACAGCTTCCCTTTACCCGTTATGTTGCTGATCTTATCTTCGCAGGGCGGGAAGATGAGGTTTTGCCGTCTTATTTTGCTACCCTTTTTGTCTCTTGGGGGGCTAGTTTTGTCCTGGGCGCTCCACTGGCCTTTTGGGTCTTTGGTGATCAAAGTCTGCTTTTCGTGGTGAGTATCATAGCCACTTTTTTAGTGCTATGCGGCGTGTGGGTATCCAATATACTGGCGGTGAGCCTAAAATATTACAAGGGTGTTTTACTGGGATATACATTGGCCTATGGAGGCATAGTCATTTCTTCGTATCTTTTCGGTGATTCTCTTGAACATCTTGTCGTGATCTTTTTTCTGGGGAATGCTTTTTTACTACTGATCTTGATGACCTTGATCATCAAAAGCTATAGTGCTTCTTATCTCATCAATTTCAGCTTTTTTACGGACAAGGACTTTTACTGGTCTTTGGCACTGGCGGGACTGTTTTATAATCTGGGGGCATGGGCAGATAAGTTTATCTTCTGGTATCACCCGCTGACTGGTACCAATATCATCGGTGCACTAAACGCTTCGGTAGTATATGATATGCCTATTTTCATCGCTTATTTGTCTATCATCCCGGGTATGGCTATCTTTTTTTACAGGTTGGAATCAGACTTTGCCGATCAGAATGATCTTTTCTTCAATGCGGTCAGGGATGGTTCCACGCTGGAGATGATCGAGCGTTATCGTAATGGGATGGTGGATATCATCCGCCATTCTATTCGCGAGATCATGGTCGTGCAGGGAATTATCAATATTATCCTTTTCCTAGGAGCATCCAAGCTTTTTTCTTTATTGAATATTCCCCAGCTTTATCTGGGGCTATTTTACATTTTGACCATCGGTGCCCAGTTGCAGTTGGGATTTATGTCTGTCCTGGCCTATCTTTACTATCTTGATAGACGGGTGGTTGCTATGTGGTTGAGTATTGCTTTTTTTGTTTTAAACGTGATCTTGACCTTTGCATCGATCTATATGGGGCCGGCGATGTTTGGATATGGCTATGCCTTCTCCCTGCTGATCGTCTTTGTGGCCAGCTTGATCGTACTTCGACGGGAGATGAAAGGATTGGTGTATGAGACCTTTATGCTTCAGTAAGTTTTGGTTCTTCTTTTTGTTGATGGCCCTATCTGTACATGGGGATACGATCAAGAAGTCTGCTGCTGTGTATTATGGAAAGGATATCTCATACAGCAATCTGGGACTGCATGATTATCTGATCGTCGAGAGTGAGAATATCTCTTCGTACACCCATGGGTTTAATACCTATAAGAAAAATATTTATGCCTATGTCAGTATCGGTGAGGCTGCTCCTTCAAGATCTTATTTCAAGGCCTTGAAACCGGACTGGAAATTATCACGTAATCAGGCATGGAATTCCACTATCTTAGATGTATCCAATGATGAGTACCACCGTTTTATCTATGATGAAGTGATTTCTCCTTTGGTGAAGAAGGGATATGAGAATTTCTTTTTTGATACGATGGACTCATATCAGCTGCTGAGTTCCACACCGGAAGAACGTGCCGAATATGAGAGGGGCTTGATCCGTTTTGTTAAGAAGTTTAAACATACCTTCCCCCATGCCAAAGTAATCATCAACCGTGGGTTCGAGGTCTTGGATGAGATCCATTCTAGTGTGGATGCGGTTCTTTTGGAATCCTTATATCATGGTCTTTCTCCACGGTATCACGGATATAAGCAAGTTAGTGCTGAGGACAGGTCCTGGCTGTTAAGTCAGATAGAACGGGTGAAATCTTATGGTCTCGATGTGATTAGTGTTGAGTATATGGATCAAGGGGATGTCAAGAAAATAAAGCAGACGCTTGAGCAGATAGAAAGTCTGGGTGTCATTCCTTATATCTCCAATAAGGCTCTTGATCGGTATGGACAAAGTTCAAAAAGTGCCTTTAAGCGGGAGGTTCTGATCTTATATAGCAGCAGCTCTGCGAAACAGCACTCCAATGCCCATCATCTTGCCTCTTTGCCTTTGGAATATTTGGGATATATTCCGGTTATCAAAGCCATTGAAGAGGGGCTGCCAAGCCTGGAGCAGATGAGCCGCTACCGCGGGGTGATCATCTGGAATGAAACACCTATTGATGATATTGCAGCCTATGGCAAATGGATCAAAGAAGTGATGGAGATGGGTGTCAAACTTCTCTTTTTAGATGGGTTTGGGGTCTCAGATGATACGCACATTTGTAATCTCTTGGGGATCAAAAAAGCTTCCAACCGTGCACAGCTTCTGGATGAGGTAGAGACAGTACATAAGGCGGATCTCTTTGGTTTTGAGACGCCTTTGAGCCTGGGGTATTTTCAAACCCTTTATACCATTGATAATGCTCAAAGACTTCTTGAACGGGTCAATGTACATGATCAGCATAATACCCTTGTCGCCACGGCTCCCTGGGGAGGGTATGCCCTGAGCGGTACGGTAACGAGTAGTTTCGGCGAGGATACGCTTTGGGTGATCGACCCTTTTTCCTTTTTTGCGCAGGCGCTGAAGCTCGAAGCGATCCCGGTACCTGATCCGACGACGCAAAACGGAAGACGGCTCTTTTTTGCACACATCGATGGGGACGCGGCGATGAACCGCGCTGAATGGAATCCGCGTCTGTTTAGCATAGAAGTAATGTATGAGGAGATCCTAAGAAAGTACAAGGTGCCTCAGGGGGTCTCTATTGTTGAAGCGGAAACAAATCCTCAGGGGCTTTATCCAAAAGATGCTGAAAAACTTGAAGAGGCAGCACGAAAAATATATGCTCTTGATTATGTGGAGGGGGCGACACATACCTATACTCACCCTTTTAAATGGGTCAATATCACTAATGGTCACCTGCCTGCTACGGACCGTTTGAAAATAGAGGGTTATGAGTTCTCTATTGACAGAGAGATCGCCGGCTCCCTTGAATATATCAATACCCGCTTGATGCCTTCTGATAAAGTACCTGCACGTACCGTGTACTGGACGGGAGACTGTATGCCGAAGGAAGATGTTTTGGCCTACACCTATAAGCAGGGTCTTTTGAACATCAATGGCGGGG
>JBFEYO010000029.1:0-18636 GCA_041562075.1 Sulfurimonadaceae bacterium
CATTCCAATCCAAACTCTTCCAAGATGATCCTGATAAGCATCTGGTTGGTCTTATTGTCTTCGACGATCAGGGTCTTGCCTTCAAAATTATTTGTCTGTTCTATCTCTTCTTGCTCTTGTTTGGCTTCAACAACAGTGTCCAGCTGTTGTATCGGCAATCTCAACTCAAACCGGCTTCCTTTGCCTTCTTCGCTTGAGACGGTCAATGTACCATGCATCATCACTGCCAGCTCATAGGATATAGAAAGCCCCAGTCCGGTACCGCCGTATTGTCGGGTGGTCGATGTGTCCGCCTGTTCAAACTCCTCAAAGATACGTTTTTGAGCCTCTTGACTCATACCGATACCTGTATCCGTGACACTGCATATCAGTGCTTCATCCTCATAGATACATTCCACGGAGATCGAACCCTTAGAGGGGGTAAACTTGATAGCATTAGAGATGAGGTTTGTAAGAATCTGAGTGATCCGAGGCCAGTCACCATTTAGGGTGATATCGGGAACCTCGTCGGAATGCGTGTCAAAACTCAACTCCTTGGTACTGACTTGTGCTGTAAAGGTGTGCATGAGTATATTAAAGGATTCTTTGAGATTGAAAGGTGCCGTGTCTATTTGGAACTTGCCGCTTTTGAGTTTGGCAATATCCAGGATATCATTCAGTAGAAACAGAAGATGTTCAGAGTTTTTCAAAGAGATATCCAGATATTCCTCTTTTTTACTGTTTTCCTTCTCTTGACGTGCCAGATTTATAAAGCCCATAATGGCATTAAGCGGGGTACGCAGTTCATGACTCATATTGGCTAAAAAACGGTCCTTTGAGAGTTCCCGCGCCAAGCGGTCCTGGGTCTGTACCAACTCGGTTATATCGTTTCGCACCGATAGGTACTCATATATCTTAGCGTTTTTTATTAAGGGAATAATAGTGACATCCACAAAATACTCTTCACCGCTCTTGGTAAGGTTCTTCAGTTTGGTGCGAAAGATCTGTTTTTTCTGGATTGTATCCCACATCTCCTTGAAGAGGCTCTTTGGTGTTTCCGGATGGCGGACGATACTATGGGGTTTGCCTATAAGTTCTTCTTTTGTGTACCCACTTATTTCACAAAACTTGTCATTGGCATATATGATTTTTCCGCTGACATCGGCACGTGAAATGATACTGCTTTGCTCAAGTGCCTTATGCAACTGCGTTGTTTCATAATATAGATTGTCTTTCTCCTCCATTTGATGCTGCAGTTCCAGAGTAAGGTCTTGCATCCCCAGTTTTGATTTCAATGACTGATAACGGCTTTTATACTGTAGACGCACCATATAGACAATGACGATTCCTTCTGTTATGGCAAAAAAGGCGTGTAAGAATGTAATATTCCAGTTACACCCGTAGTTATATATCATCAAGGGCATGCCGGCAAGGCTAAAGCCGTGCAGTTGCAAATAGGTAAAAAGCAGATGGTATAGCACGGTATGAAGCGTTGCTGTAATGATCACTGCATAATCTTTATAGTAGGCCAAGAATGCCATGGCAACAAAGACATGAAAGTGCATCTCTATACGGCCCAGATGCTGTTGTATGTAGATGATCGAGAAACTCATCATAGCCAGTGCTATCAGCTGTCTATAAAAAGAGGTTCCCTTATATTTAAAATAGAGCCAAAAGGGGATAATGAAGGTGATCCCCCCACTGACAAAGCCGAATAGATACATCTTGTAGGTAAGTGCAGAGAGGGAAGACGCGATGACCCATTGCATAAATAACAATATGAGCATGACTCTATCGGCTTGAATATTTTCCTCTTTTATCCGTTGCTCAATTAAGAAGGAGTTGTCTTTCATAATTATTAATCCAATCTATTCATTGACTTAGTATACCACTATATCGAAATGTGAAACTTAAGGTTATTAAAATAAAAAAAAATTATAGAGTTGTTCTTAGGGGTTGTTTTGTCTATCGGTAAGGATGATATCAATGTCAAATGGACGTTGTACGTAGATCGACTTTAAGATAAACAGGTTCTTTGAACGCTGTAGGCGATATAAAAAACCGGTATGCGACAGTGCACCGTCACCTTGGAGGGAATCACTGTGATATACATGCAAGGTCTCCTGCAGACCTTTGGCGTCAAGAAGGTCGATACCGATAAAGTCTTTATGAAAGAATTGGGCAAAATCATTGGCTCCACCGCCTTCTTTCAGGAGGTTTATAAAGTAGACTTGATACTCTTTTTTGTTTGGCAGGTCTTCATATAGCCTTGCTATCTCCCCTAAGGCGGGCATACATATCGTATCACAGCCCACATACCCAAAATAAAGCAATAACTCTTTTTTATCTTCAGCTACGGCAAATGGTATGGAAACTTTTTCATTCATTACAATCACACCATTTTGATGTCCGTCAAACCATGTCATGGAAAAACTCAGGAATAGCAAGAGGATAATGGAAAACATAAAAATTATGATACCTAAGATACTTTTTTTCAACATCTGAAATCTTTTTGCCTTGATTATGGGCATAAGGCATTGATATAAGTGCCATGTACCCACCTGATAGATTCTACCTAAATGTTGGATCAAAAAGCTTATATTACGCAGACGTTTAGAATGTATGGGTGTATTTTGGTGAGTTTAATTTAACTCCCAGGTCAGGGATAGATAATAAGAACGCCCCTCTGAGGGATAGCCGTAACGCCATTCGTAATCTTCATCCAATATGTTTTTGATCCCTGCTCTGATATCGGTATGTTCATCGACCTGATATCGCAGCTGTATCTCGGCAAGGTGATAGGCATCCAGTTTCATCTGTTCATCCGTATAGGTGGCGGAATTGGAACTATGTCGTGAACTGTTGTATTGATAAGCGATAAAAGCTTCCCATGATGCGTCAATGGTGATCGTGTCCTCCAGCTTTATGCTGTGATTCGGAATAAACTCCAAGGGCTCACCTTCGCTGTCTTTGGCCTGTGCATACGCATAGCTAAGAGAGACGCTGTGATTGCTAATGCTATGGTTCTCAAGGCGAATGTCCAGGCCGTAATGGCTCGCTTTTTCACGGTTTATGTAACCCATGTCACGATAGACGATCAGATCTCGGATATCATAAAAATAGATGGCAGTATCCAAGGAGGTATCTTTCTGGAATATCTGCTTATAGCCTGAAGTATATTGTAGACTTTTTTCCGGTTTCAGGCCCGGATTAGTGACTTCCCATGGAAAAAATGCAAACATCTCATACATCGCGGGCATACGGTTTTTATGAGCGATTCCGGCATACAGGTTGAGGTCTTTGTATTGATAGCCGATCTTCAGTTGTGCATCCAATGCCTCCTTGGATCGGGTCGAAGAAAGGTTGTTGATAGGTTCCTTCTCCGATTGGATATAGGTGTAGGAGATACCGCTATCAAGCTTCCAGTGTTCCTTGAAAGTATCACTGTAAAGATAGCTTCCCTTGAAAGTGGAAGTCTCAAATATCGCATTTTCAAGTCCTCCTTCCTTTCTGTGATGCGTATTCTTTTCCCACAAGATGATAAAGGTATTGGAAGATGACTCTTCTGTCAAATTGGCCTTGATGATAGAACCCAAACGCTGATCATCATAGAGCATCTTGGGCCAGTGTGACTGATAGGAAGGGTCATCGTAGATTGTCCAGATGTCCTCGTATGCATCATAGTAGGCCCGCATTGTCAGACTCAAGATATTGGTATCATAGTCCCCGTAAAGGTAAAGGCTATGTAACTCTTTTTTATCGATGCGGGTATAAGCATCCCAGACGGGATTGGCGGGGTCACTGAATACATTGGGCGGCATTCCGTAAGTAGCATGATCCATAGAGACCTTGGCCGCAAGATGCGTCCTGTCATCAAGAAAGATCCCGCTTTTGAGGGAGACGTGTTCTTGTTGTTTGTCACTGTTGATACGCGGACCTTTATCCTGTAGAGGTGTTGGCTCATAGTGTTCGGAGAGTTGATAGTCTGAGCGATGGTAGAGGCTGCTGTCAAGTTGTAGATAGATATCGTCTATGAGGCCTCCCACCCGGGCATGATAATATTCATCATTATTTGAAAATCTTGTACTGAGTAGACTTTCAAGCGCTTGTTTAGGAGTATCTGCGTGGATCTCGATTTCTCCTCCTATGGCTGATACACCCAGGGAAGAGGTCTTTGAGCCATCATTGACGCTCAGGGTGGCACTTTCCATGATGAACTTGGTATCGACAAAGCCGTTCACACTTCTATACAGGGGAATTCCGTCTTGAATATAATCGGTGCTCTTGTAGTTCAGGCCCCGAAAGGATATGCCAGCCTCACCCTTGTCATCTATGGTTAGATTAAAGGAGACATCCCTTAGGATGCGATCTTGCAGAGTGATATTCTGTGTTTTGTATGCTTCATCCTGATCCAGGATATAAGTATCGGTAGCGGGAGTCACACCTTCTATCTCAACAGGGTCAAGCAGTATGGTGTCCGCCAAGAGAGACAGGGTTGATAATGTCGATAGAAATGTAAGCTTGATCAATTGTCAGTGTCCTAAAAGCTGTCTGCTGTTAAATAGGGTGGTTTGGGAATAAAGCTAGATAGTGTGTAGAACAAGGGTTAAGACTCCAGGGGTTAAAAGGTAAGTTATGACAATCGTATATGCACATCGTTTTAAAGGCACGGATTATACAGGTTGGAATGTGAAGATTGGATAAAAGTCCATTGTCTTTGTAAGGGTTTGTAGGACAGAGGCTATAAAAGCCTCTGCGGTAATCTGTCAGATTATTGGACAGATGTAATGGTTCCTGTGGCTTTTACCGGGTCAGCTGCCAGCGTATTATACAGCGTGAAGGTGTTACCGATGCTTAGAAGTGAGTCAAAGACAAAGACCCTGTTCTCGGATTCTGTTGCATCCATTGTCACATCAGCAACGACAACACCATTCTCAATGGACCATGTCCCTGTCAAGGTGACGGGAGTGCTCTCATCTAAAAGTAGAGAGAATGTCATATTGTGGTTAAAGGTGGCTGTTGTCGCAATTGTTCCGGATGCATCAGTAATATCAGAAGCAATGACTTTACCAGCAATTTCTTCATATGTGACAGTATAAGGAATCGGATTATTATCGAAGCTTGCATGATATACATCATCGACTGCAATATCTGCAAGAACGGCTGTACCTGATGATATAATGACACTGTTATTAAGCGAACCGTCTGCATAGGTCTCATAGACACTAAAAGAGACATTCCCATTGACATCCGCCGGACCGTCGAAGACAATAGCCGTTGTTTCAGTTCCTTGTGCACTAGCAGCAAAAGTTGTGATGTCATGAATCAATACGCCGTTAGCGATGGACCAGGTCCCGCTTCCGTTGACAGTGACATCCTGAGTCGATGTCATATTGTTAAAGAAGTATATGCTCTCTCCGCCGGTAAGAAGCTTTTTACCGGCGATCTCGCTTTCACTCAGGGCATATGATGGCAAGACATCATTGCTGAGGGCCTGAATAGCACTGATCTGTCCTGTTCCTGCACTGCTGTTACCGGTCTGGGTAAACTCAAAGTTAACACTGTCTCCAATGGTCGGAATATTGGAAAAGGTGATCGCAATCGTTGATTTGTCTGCGGGACCGTAGGTGATGTCTTCGATCAGTACGCCGTTTTCAACTGACCATGTCCCAGTGACGGTGCCGTCTGCAGTGATAGCGACTACGGTCATATTGGAGTAATATTGGCGTTTATCTCCATTAGTAAACGTGACTTCCTTGCCTGCAATATTATCTACCGTGATAGGGTAGTGGTGATGCACTGTCAAAGAATCCATATAGGCCTGAGCATCTGTTTTATTAAAGAATTCATAGATGGTTTCATCCGGGTCACCCCAGCTGACAGATAGATTAGCTGTGATTTTAGTATTATCCACGGCGGTAATAGTTTCTGTTTCTATATCACCTGCTTCGGTCATTACCAATTGGCCAGAATTATTGATTGAATAGGAGATACCTGTCGTGATTTCAAAGGTGCCATCAGCAGAAAAATCGACTGACACATTGCCATTTTCAAATTTTGATGCAATCAGCAGCCAATCATAATGACTGCCATCATTATCATCATCTTCCGTATCAAAAATAACTTCATACAGTGTTCTGCCTTCCATCCATACCGGGGAAAAGCCGTTTTGAACACTTGGAGGAGTCGTTGCATGGATGATCACTTCATCGGCACTGCTAACATTTTGTCCGTCACTGACGGTCAGACTAAAGACATAATCTCCCTCGACATCTAGGCCTATGGATGGGTTAACAATGGTGGTTTCTGCCAATTCCGTGATACTACTCCCTGCTGGAACAGAGACAGTGGACCATGAATAGCTCAATGGATCATTACTTGGATCTGCGCTGGCACTGCCATCGAGATAAACCATAACGCCTGTATCTACCTGTTGATCCGGACCGGCATTGGCCACGGGGATATCGTTGGCTAAGATGGTAACGGTATCTGCCGCACTTGCGTACGTGCCGTCATTTACGACCAGTTGAATAACATAAGCCCCTTTTACATCTGGAGTAAATGTGGCGACGGAAGATGCTGTGATAGTTGAGAGAGTGGCTGTACTGTCTACTGGTTTTTCCAGCCATGTCCAAGTGTAAGTTAGGACATCCCCGTCAGCATCCGTACTTGCATTTCCATCGAGGGTGACGGTTGCACCAACCACGACATTCTGATCGATTCCGGCATTGGCGATGGGTGCATTTCCAAGGGTGGGTACTGTTCCCCCTTCATCTTCGATAGCAGTGTTCATAGTAGTCGCGGCATCGGTGGGCGACACCAATATAAAGCTATTATCTACGGCAATTAATGGTACGGTGATACTTCCTTCAAATGTAGTGAAATCCTCTTCAAAATTGAGGTCTGGTATCGCCTCGACAAGTGTCGGGTTAGGAGTGATGATGGTATCCAATGGATCAGAATCCACGGATTGTAACAATCGTGCTATATTAATAGCCGCATCATGATTGTTTGGGAAAAAGTCATAGGGAGTGATGATTCCGCTTTGGACTGCGATTGTCCCCAATGTCGCATTTCCGATTGTAAAGGTGATATTATCCCCTGCAAGACAGGTAAACACACCCTCAGAGGTTGTGACACCTGTTTGCCCGCTTGGCGAACAAGTATAGTCAATTCCTGACACCCTATCATCTACAATGATTCCCGATACCTGTGAGGCAGGAGGTGGTGGTGTAGATCCGTCACTATCCCCGCAGGCACTTAAAAGCAAGGTGGCTGCTATGGAAAGCAGGGTATATGAAAGTTTTTGCATATGTATTCCTTTGAAAAAAAACTATGCAAGAGTACAGATTCAAAATGTCATACTAATGACATTTTTAAATTTTAGTTCAATCGAGATAGAATATCACCGTATTACATAAAGGGTTCCCATCAAAGACATTAAAAGCTCCTCCTTTGTTCTGTTTATTATATTCATCTTTCTACTGGTGATCTCGGTTGCTTATGGTGCCTTGCGAAGTCATTTTAAGACAGACCATGACCAAAAGACGAAAATACTTTTTTATCAAATTCAGTCCAAGACAAGTGCTTTGCTTTCCAGTCTGCTTCATCAATTTAGTCTGCAAAGGGATGATCACCTGCATGTCCATGAAGAGGTCATGGGGTATATTAAGGCCCTTGATAAACAGCCCTTGAGTATCGATCTAAGCGATATTCATGCCCGGATTAACGAAGGCTTATCCGAGAGACCTTATGACATTTACATTTCCGATAAAGATCTTATTATTAAGAATACGACTTATGATAATGATCTTGGTTATGACCTGAACTTTGCTATCGATGCGTTTGAAAAACATCATGAGAAAGGTGTTACAGGCATCAGCGTGCCGATCTATGAACCTGTTTCGGGAAACTTTTTCAGTTATAGTGATTCTTATCTGGTGAACAAAGGTGAGAAGCAGGGTGTCTTGCAGATCAGTTATACCTACAAAGAGGATCAGGATAAGCTTTTAAGTATCAAACGACTTATTGAAGCACATGACGAAATTTTGGATATTAAGACCTTTTTAGTGACAGAGTTTGATGTTGTGACCTATATTGATTTGCAAGAACAGCAATCCGTCAAAGAGCATATCAGTGAGACCTTGTATAACAAACTCGAAGCAAAGGCCATTGGCAGCAGGCTTACGGATAAGGAGCTATATATCGAGCGTTTTTACGAGGAGGGTGGCTCCTATACATCGATTTATTTATCCGTTCAAAGCAGTATTGTCAAGGATACCAAAGTGGTCTATTCGCTGCTACTTGATACGAGTCCTTTGGATGCAAAACTGAGAGATCTGAATGTCGTATTGTTTATGGTGGCCTTATTGGGGGTTGTGGCCATAATCCTTAGTACACGGCTTAGAAAAAAAGAGATAAAACTCACCCTGCAGGATAAGTTTGTGCAAAGTGCCATGCACGAGATACGAACGCCGCTGAGTATTATCACCCTTAATAATGAACTGAGGGAATTGGAGTTTGGTAAAGATGAGTACTCCAAAGAGATCGATGCCGCATTGAAAACGCTGGAAAACTCTTATGAGGATATGAGTTTTATCGCTACAAACCAGGAACTGGAGTATTCTCAGGAGCTTTTGTCTCTATCGGATTGCCTGCAGGCGAGGATTTCGTATTTTGAAAGTATGATCAATGTTAACCAGAAACATGTCGATGTGAGTGTTGATTCTTCATGCCTGGTCAAGATGTCTTTGGTTGAACTGACAAGACTCATTGACAATAGTCTGTCCAATGCCATTAAATACAGTGAGGTAAACGGGACGATTCATGTTTGTCTGAAGGAAAATATATTGAGCTTTCATAATGGCGGGCAGCCCATCAGTGACACTAAAAAAATATTTCACAGGTATTTCAGAGAGAACAGCGTGGTCGGTGGTTACGGACTTGGATTAAGTATCATTAAAAATATTATTGACAAATATCAGATCAAGATGAGTGTGACGTCCAGCCGCCAAAAAGGTACAATGTTTACCTATGTCTTCAAATGTCATTTAGATGACATCTCCTCTATGTAGAATGTATCAATGAATATTTTACTGCTTGAAGATAATATGTCGTTGAATAAGGCGATCGCAAAAATTCTACACCTGGATGATCACACCGTCCATGCCTACCATGATGGTCAGGCTGCTTTGAATGCCTGCGATCGTGTTTATGATCTGTATATATTTGATATCAATGTCCCGACCATTAGCGGACTGGAACTTTTGGAACTTGTCTCACATCAAAATTCCCATGCAAAGGTAATTGTCATCAGTTCCAATACGGACCTTTCGACTCTTCAGACTGCTTACAAACTGGGTTGTCTGGATTATTTGAAGAAACCGTTTCATCTGGAAGAACTGCGTATCAAAGTCAATCGGCTCGATATTGGCAGCAGAAGTCATGATTTGGGAGTCAGATTAAAGGATGCGGTTACTGGTCTGACGAAAAAAGAGAAGACACTCTTGGACTTGCTGCTGGAACATAGGGGTAGTGTTGTCAGGTATGAGCTTATTGATACCTGTGTTTACGGGGAGAAGACGATGACGATGGATGGATTGCGTGCACTAGTCCGGCGATTGCGGGCAAAATTAGCTGATGATATCATCCAAAATGTTATTGATGAAGGATACTGCTGCAGGGTATGAGCGTGAATGAAGGTGACCGCATTAGATTTGCTGATTGGTGGATAATGCCTGAATACTGTAAAATGGGCTTTATACCTATTAATGGTACTTTTTGCTATGATAGTTGATAATGAAGACAGTTAATTCCTATATAATAATTTTAACAGTGTTAGCGCTTGCTCTTATCATATCGACCTTATTGATCCTGGAAAAGATCAAAAATGATCGTGTGAACCGATACCTTAAGAATGTCAATCAGGAAAACAGGATCATTTTTGATACCCATATTGAGACTTATAGCAAACTCTCAAGTCTGTTGATGAAGCTGATTATCGACGATACGCTTATTGAAGGTTATAAGAAGCTTCAAGATGCAAACAGGGCTCAAAAGCAAGAGATTCGACAAAGGCTTTATGAACACCTCAAAGATCACTATGCCCTCTTTCACGAATACGATATATCTCAGTTGCATTTTCATCTTCCAAACAGTGAGTCTTTTTTGCGGCTTCATTATCCAGACAAGTTCGGGGATGATCTGAGTGAAGTACGTGAAAGTGTTAATTATGTGAATACAGAGCATAAACCCATTTCAGGTTTTGAGATGGGTAAGCATATCGGGGGCTACCGTTTTGTCTATCCGATCAGGGATACGCAGGGAAGACACCTGGGAAGTGTCGAGGCCGTTGTGGATATGGATACCTTTATACATACCTTTATCACAGAGTATGAAAAGCTGTGTAACTTCCATATATCCAAACTTGTGACGGATTTGAAGGTCGTACCATCGCATATTCAGAGCCAGTATATACCGAGTAAGCTTGAGGGTTTTTATATGCGCAAAAGTATCTTGGATATTATTAAGCACCATGGAGGTGAACCCTTACACAGCTTTTCAGAGGAGGTGCAAGCTCAAGCTCTCCATGCTTTTGAACAAGACACTTCCTTCTCTTATTATGGTACAGATAGTGACAAGGTGTTTACCTTTATTCCGATTGAAAACCCTGCAAGCAAGAGAGCCGTCGCTTTTTTGAGTATTCATGAAAATGATGATCATATGAGAGATGTGTATTTGCGAAGTTATATTCTAATGGGTATTACGACACTGTTGTACCTGATACTTTATATCTTTTTGTACCAGGAATACCGAAAACGCAAGATCATTGCCAAGGCCAAAGAAGTGGCAGAGGCTGCAACACAGGCCAAGTCCAGGTTCCTTGCCAATATGTCCCATGAGATCCGTACACCGATGAATGCTATTATCGGGATGACCCAGTTGGCGCTGGAAGAGAAGCTTGATAGCAAGGCGAAGAACTATATTCAAAAGGTACAGGTTGCCGCGGAAGGACTCTTGGGTATTATCAATGATATCTTGAACTTCTCCAAGATCGAGGCAGGGATGCTGGAGTTGAGCCCGGTGCATTTTCAGTTGAAGGATGTGGTGGGTTCTGCTTTGAATCTTGTGAAAAAAGGCTCTGCAGAGAAAAGTATCAGGATAAAGGTGAAGCTGGATCAAAAGGTGCCAAAGGTTTATTACGCTGATTCTCTTCGTCTCTCACAGGTCCTTACCAATCTATTGAGTAATGCGGTCAAGTTTAGCAAAATACAGGGAAATGTAACGCTTGAGGTCTCATTGGAGGAGAGGGTTGGTGCAAAGGCTATACTTCGGTTTGCTATAGAGGATGAAGGGATAGGTATTTCCAAGAAAAACCAGAAAAAGCTCTTTCGCTCTTTCTCCCAGGCGGATAGCTCAACCCATCGAGAGTTTGGGGGCACTGGTTTGGGACTGGTGATTTCTAAAAAGATTGTGGAATTAATGGGTGGAAAGATCTGGCTTGAGAGCGAGGAAGGCAAGGGAACGACCTTCTTTTTCACGGTAGCCATGAGGGTATCCGATCAGGAGGCCATTATGGCTTCGAGCGATAATACTCAGCAGATCATGCAGCTTTCTCTTAAAAAACTCAGGGGTGCCAAGATCCTTCTGGTTGAGGATAATATGATGAATCAGGAGCTTGCTCAGGATCTTTTAGAACGTAATTCCATAGAGGTCCGTATTGCCAATAATGGGCAGGAGGCTCTGGATATATTGGCGCAAGAGACGTTTGACGGGGTCCTTATGGATTGTCAAATGCCTGTTATGGATGGGTATGAAGCAACTATCAAGATTAGAGAAAATCCGGCTTACGAGTCGCTTCCGATTCTTGCAATGACCGCCAATGCGATTGAGGGTGATCGGGAGAAGGTGATTGAGGTAGGTATGAATGATCATATTTCCAAGCCGATTGACCCTGTGAGGATGTTTATCACTATGGCTAAATGGATCACCCCCTCTTCTAACAAATAGCGATAGCAGGAATGAATAGTGTCTGTGGCTGGAACACAGGCGCCGTCGACGCTAGGTAGTCCCTTTTAATGGTATCTTAGCAGACTAGAACTTGATAGAGAGATAAAAGCTCAGATCAAAGGTTTTGTCTTCGGAAAGATATTTGTTTTTCTTGTAGATCGCATAGGGCGGTTTGGTCGTGGTTTCATATTCGCTGTCAGGGAGCCACTCATTATAAAGCCAGTCCATAAAACGCAAAAAATCTCCATCATGTCCGCTTAGATCAAACTTCGCAAAGGTTCCCCCGGAAATATTAAACTTTGGCAGGCGTTCATTCTCAGAGATCTCTTCATCATTCTCTACCTGAATACAGGCAACATACTGGCACTCGTCCAGATGGGTGATGGTAGGATTGTCATGGAAGAGGGCAATGTGCTTATAATGTTCAATATGGTTGGAATAGGTCCAGGTCTGTATCTTCTGCCAGGTCTGTTTCACCTGATCATTATATCCCTTATGACGGATATAGTAGGCCTCCATCTGGGGCATCTTCACAATCGTCGGCTCCAGATCATCAAACTTGGCATTGGACTCCTTGGTCTTGGGAGACTCCTCGATGATGGTCTTGGAATAGGTCTTGTATCCGCCCTTTCGCCAGGCGGTCGGCGTCATCAAAAAACGCTCTTTAAAGACTCGGATAAAAGAGGTCTGTGAGCTGTAGCCGCAGGAGGATGCGATCTCCGTGATGGTGGAGTATTTATTGGTTAGCAGGAGTGTAGACGCCTTTTGCAGACGGATGGACTTGATACTTTCATAGATATTACGTCCAAAGACCTCTTTGAAGATCTTGTGCATATAGAACTTGCTGATATTAAAGCTCTGGGCGAGCTCATCCATATTGATATCTACTTCGATATGGGTATAGATATAAAAGAGGATATCGTTGGAGATCTTGGTCTTTTTATTGAGTGTCTGCCGCTTCATAAGGTTAAGTATATCAAAAAAAGTAATAATTTTTTGCATAAAATGAAGATTAGCATGACAATAATAGATAATTTTTAGATCAAAGGCTGTGAAGAGTTATTTTTTAAAAGAGACTAAAATTTTGTCAGCTTAATAAATTGGAGCGAAACAATGAAAAAAATATCAAAAGTGTTGATCGCCAACCGAGGTGAAATAGCCTTACGTATTATACGTGCGTGTAAAGAACTTGAGATAAAAAGTGTCGTCGTCTTCTCTGAGGCAGACGTCGATGGTGTTTGGGTTAGAAAAGCAGATGAATGCTATCCGATTATGGGACATCCTGTTCAGGTATATCTCGACCAGGATGCCATTATTTCGCTTGCAAAAAAAGCAGAGTGTGATGCGATTCACCCCGGGTACGGTTTTCTATCCGAAAGTGCCGACTTCGCTGAGAAGTGTGCGCAAAACGACATTATCTATATAGGGCCGAAGCCTCATCACATTGAACTCTTCGGTGATAAGATGGCATCCAAAGTAGCCATGAGAGAGATCGGCGTACCTGTCCTGGGCGGAACCGATGAACCTGTTACCAATAAAGATGAAGGTGAAAAAGCTGCCAATGAGATCGGTTTTCCGGTCATTATCAAAGCTGCCTATGGCGGCGGCGGTAGAGGTATGAGAATCGTTAAAAAGGCTAAAGACTTCTCTAAACTTTACGATGAGGCGACCACGGAGTCTATGAAGTATTTCGGCAGAGATGAAGTGTTTATCGAAAAATATGTTGAAAATCCTAGACATATTGAAGTGCAGATCATCGCCGACAGCTACGGAAATGTCGTTCATTTGGGGGAGAGGGACTGTTCCATTCAAAGACGTCATCAAAAAGTCATTGAGATCGCCCCGTCACCAAGACTGGATGCAGCGACACGAAAAGAGCTCTTTAGAGTCTCTACCAAAGCGATGTTCCGCTTGGGTTATGAGAGTGTGGGAACGATTGAGTTCCTGCTTGATGAAGATGACAACATCTACTTTATAGAGATGAACACGCGTGTACAGGTTGAACATCCGGTAACCGAGGTGATCTCCGGGGTGGATATCATCCAGCGTATGATTGAGATCGCTGCGGGGGATAAACTTCACTTTGTACAAGAAGAGATCAAGTTCCGTGGCTATGCTATTGAATTCAGGCTCAATTCTGAAGACCCGCAAAACAATTTCATGCCGACAGCGGGAACGATTAAAAACTACCTGACACCGGGTGGACCGGGTGTGCGTATCGACTCGTGTATGTACGAAGGGTATGAGACACCGACCAATTATGACTCGATGCTAGGCAAGCTTATCGTATGGGCACTCGATTGGGAAGGTGCTGTCAAAAAAGCCAGACGGGCACTGGATGAGTATAATATAGAGGGGTTGAAAACAAATATCCCGCTTCATAGAGAGATCGTAAAAAACGAGGACTTTAAAGCAGGAGATTTCAATACGGGTTTCCTTGATTCACAAATGGAAGCGTTCAATCTTGATGTTAAGTCATCATTGGAAGATGAAGAGAAAAAGATCTCTTTTATTTCCAGTATGATTCAAAAGATTAAGGCGAATAACCTCACTACAAGGAGTTAAATATGGGTGCATTACCGAATAATGACTTAGTCAGTACCAACTGTATCAAGCGGGTCAAACCGACCTTGCTTCGGGATGTGAAGACAGAGGCACTGCTGGTGTTTGCCCGTACGGCGCTGGAGCGTTATTTTGCGCAGTTGGATCAGGCTTCTTTAGAAGTGGCCTGCGAGCGTGATGAGTCGGCGGAGTATGTTTATAATGTGCTACAATCATTGCTTCAGGAGTTACAATCGTGTGTGGTGAATGTGGATTATCTGATCAATGTGGCTCATAACGCCAAGCGTCATCAAGCCTTTAAGCTGCTACTGAAGCAAGAAGAGCCATTGATGGCCTATTATGATGTAATGGCTCAGCAGGTCCGCAATCATTTCGCCGGCGAGACGGTCTATTTGCCTGTCTTTTTGGTACTGAGTGTCCTGGCGGAATGGATATTGGGCGAAGAGAAGTCCATGCACTATTATCCTTTTCTGGCTAAAATTGACTTTTTAGAGTTGATCGGACGTTTTGAGGAGAAACGTGATAACTTCTATCAGGGAGACAGTTGTAAGATCAGTGAGATCCATGAACTCTCTTTCAAGATCGTCCAGAGACTTAAAAGCTATAAGTTCAAGACCAACAAACGGGTCTCGAAAACACGTCGTAAATAAGGAGTAAACAATGAATATCGATCTAATATTGCAAAACATGTTAAATCCACCGGTACTCTTCTTCTTTTTAGGGATGCTGGCGGTCTTTATGAAGTCTGAATTGACCATCCCCCAACCCCTGCCTAAGCTCTTTTCACTCTTTTTGCTGATCGCCATCGGTCTGCATGGGGGCTATGAGTTACACGAGAGCGGTTTGACTATGGATGTGGTGACCTCCTTGGGGCTGGCTATACTGATGGCTTCGGTGGTACCTATTTACAGTTTTTTCTTTTTACGTATCAAACTCGATACCTATAATGCGGTTGCCATCGCGGCGACCTACGGCTCTATCTCCGCGGTGACCTTTATCACGGGTAAGACCTTCTTGGATACTATCGGAGTGGCTTCGGGCGGACATATGGTAGCGGCGATGGCACTGATGGAATCGCCGGCTATTGTCATCGGTCTGGTACTGGCTGCGGTCTATATCAAAACGGATAAAAACGGTAACCCCAAAGGGAAAACAGACTGGAATGAGATCTTGCGGGAGGCGTTTTTAAACCCGTCGGTCTTTTTGCTGGTGGGTGCGCTTATCATTGGTATCGCTACCGGTGAAAAGGGATGGCATTCTATGGAGCCGCTCTTTGGCAATCTCTTTAAAGGGATGTTGGCCTTCTTCTTATTGGATATGGGTCTGGTGGCAGCTAAACGTATCTATGAGCTTAAAAAGGTAGGTGCTTTTCTTATCTCCTTTGCCATCATCATGCCGATCTTTAATGCGGCAGTGTCCATCTCCCTGGCCTACTTTTTCGGCCTGTCCAAAGGGGATGCTTTGTTACTGTCGCTCTTAAGTGCCAGTGCTTCGTATATCGCTGTTCCCGCAGCGATGCGTCTGTCGGTACCGGAAGCCAATCCGGGTCTGTATTTACCATTGAGTCTGGCGGTGACCTTTCCGTTTAATATCTCTTTAGGTATTCCACTATACTATTATTTTATCAATGCATTTTGGGGTTGACACATGAAAAAAATGAAAAAAGTCGAATTGATCGTTGAAGCGGTGTATGAGCACAGACTGATAGAGCTCTTTGATGACCATCATATCCACGGCTATACGCTCATCAAAGATATCGAAGGGCGGGGAGGTCACGGGCTTCGTACGGCTGATGATGTGATCGATGCCTTTAGTAATATTTACCTTTTTACGATCTGTGAACAGGAACAGTATGAGGACCTGGACAGGGATATCCGTAAATTTCTCGACCGTTACGGCGGAAAGTGTATCCTGAGTGATGTGATGCTGCTTCTGGGAAAACAAAAATAGTGTTTTTATGAAGCACGCAGGAGTGTTTTAGCTACTTGATATGCGACTTTGGTTAGAATAACGTATTCTTAATCTAAAGAGCATTCATGGATAAAAACTTCAACTACTCCAATCTGAAACTGGGCATCATCGGCGGCGGACAATTGGGCAAGATCATGTCTCAAAAGGCCAAGAAAATGGGCTTTCATGTGACGATTCTTGATCCGACCTATAACTGTCCTGCCGCACAGGTGTCCGACAAGCATATCATGGGTGATTTCCATGATGTCCAAAAGCTTGAGCAGCTGGTCCAGGAAAATGATGTGACGACCTTCGAGCTTGAACATGTGGAGACGAGTATCCTTAAAGAGCTCTATGATAATGGCCACAATATCCATCCTTCCCCTTACCTTATCGAATTGATTCAAAACAAATATGAGCAGAAAAAACTGCTGGATGAGCGTGGAATCCCCGTACCGAAATATAAAAGTGTCGAATCCCCGGAGGATCTTAAAAGCTTTGGCTTTCCGGTGATCCAAAAGACAAAAAAAGAGGGATATGACGGTAAGGGCGTGTTAATGCTCAAGTCCGCTGAGGATATCCCAAATGCCCTGCAGGGTGAGTCCTTTATCGAAGAACTGGTAGATATCGATAAGGAACTGGCGATCATCGTCGCGCGGAATATCGAAGGGGAGATCAAATGTTATCCCGTGGTAGAGATGCTTTTTGACGAGCGAGTCAATATCTGCGACAGTGTGATGGCTCCGGCGAAGATCTCCAAGGAGATAGAGGCCAAAGCGATAGAAATCTCGGAAAAGTCTATCGAGGTGCTTGAGGGAGTAGGGATCTTTGGAGTGGAACTCTTTTTGACAAAAAGCGGCGAGATCCTGGTAAACGAGATCGCTCCGCGTCCGCACAACTCGGGACACTATACGGTTGAGGCCTGTGCGACTTCCCAGTTTGAGCAGATCATCCGCGCGGTGACCAATCTGCCTCTGGGATCAACCAAACTGATCTCACCGGCGGTGATGGTGAATGTCCTGGGTGAAGAGGGATATGAGGGTGAGCCTTTTATCGTGGGTATCCATGACGCCCTGGAAATCCCGGAGCTCTCCTTTCATTTTTACGGAAAGAGCTTTACCAAGCCCTTTCGTAAAATGGGACATATCACCGTTTTGGATGATGACATCGACAAGGCCTTGCAGAAGGCCATGAAGGCCAAAGATATTTTAAAAGTACAAGGGAGTAAGAAGATATGAGTCAGGCAGTAGTGGGAATTATTATGGGGAGTGATTCGGATCTTCCGGTCATGAGCGCAGCAGCAGATATCTGTGAGGAGTTCGGGATTTCCTATGAGGTGGATATCGTCTCCGCACACAGAACACCGGGTAAACTGGTGGAGTATGCCACCAGCGCGGCTGAAAGAGGGCTAAAGGTGATCATCGCCGGTGCCGGCGGTGCAGCGCACCTTCCGGGAATGGTCGCTTCTGAGACACCGCTTCCTGTAATCGGTGTGCCCGTGAAGGGAAAATCCCTTGAGGGAATGGACTCTCTGCTCTCTATCGTGCAGATGCCCGGAGGTGTTCCCGTAGCAACGGTAGCCGTAAACGGGGCTAAAAACGCGGGTATTCTGGCCGCTCAGATTATCGGCGCAAGTGATAGCGCACTTCAGTCCAAGATCACCGAGTATAAACAGGAGATGGCAAACCAAGTCCATCAAAAATCAGAAAAACTACAAAAACTTGCCTATAAACAATACTTGAAAGAAATGGCATAATTTCCTCCTGACCACCTTTCCGGGTAGGTCAAAAACTTAAACAATTGCATGGTTTATATTTTAATTGTGCAATACAATATTCTTACCTTTCTCGAACTGTTACTATAATACAAAAAACAAAAAAGAGTATAATGAAATATATTGCTTGTCTTCTCTTTTTTATCTCTACCCTTTTTGCCAATGAGCATCGTTTATTGATCTCGGGATTTACCAAGCATGAGAAGTCCCATCGTATCAACGGGGAGCATTATAATGAGCGCAATTATGGGGCAGGTTATGAGTTTACGAGCTTTGAAAATTATGATGAGCTCTATTTCGGCAGTAATTTTACGGCTTTAAAAGACTCCTTTAATGAGTGGCAATATACTGTTTCGGCTTCA
>JBFEYO010000030.1:0-18581 GCA_041562075.1 Sulfurimonadaceae bacterium
ACTTAGTTTTCAATGATCTCAAACATCCCCGTAAACCTAATTACTGAGCCAAAACTTATGGTCTCTGTGTTTGTGGACGGGAATTATACGTGAATTGGTTTTCTATGTCAAGGGTTTTTTCAAGGAATTTTGGAATTTGTACTCTTATTGATTTAACAGTGCTTTTCACGTAAGCGTTCAGCTGTTTTTATAAAACGTTCTGTGTTAAAACCTAGTCTTTCAACTTCTTTTGATGCCCTTGTTATTGATGCCTCTGTAAGCTGTTCATGAATATTGACAGCAGTTCGAACGACCCGCAGTGCATTAATGTATACTTGTACATAATCAGGTGCTTCTTCAATATTATCCATATATCTCATAGCACTTACAAACATCTCATCAAAATGCCAGTGCTCAAATAATAAGGCTGCGACTTGCGAAGAGGTCAAATCCGTAAACATCTTTTCAGTCTCATTGATGTTTGTCATATCTGCTATCTCTTCTTGAAACATCTTGAGATAGGCACTTCGATTAACCTCGGTTGCAATCACTACCTTGCCCACTTCCATCATAAAAGCAACCGGTGCCAAAAGCTTCACATGTTCTATATCTATAGACATATACCATTGAAACATCAGAGCACTTTGAAGATTACAAATTTTTGAAAATACTTCGTTGCTGATGTTGTAGGGTGTCATATCAATCTCAAAACTCTTATTGATAGCAGATTCTAAGACTAAGCCACGGATTACCGCCAAACCCAACAGCGTCACGGCCTGCGTAATAGAGACAATATTATTTGAAAAACTGTAATAAGGCGAATTAACCCTTGCCAAGATATCTGCTGTCAATACCGGATCAGATTCAATAAGCGAAACTAATGCTTGTGTGTCAGGTGTCCCTTCTGCAAACAGCTGCTGTATTTTACGAACAGACTCTGGTAAAGGCGGTAAGCCCTTGATATATTCAACCAGTGACTCAAATCCGTTGGGAATCTCCGCAGTAAACTCCGACATCCAATCACCCCTATAGTTATATTGGGCCTTAGTATAACCAAAAAACGACTATTTACTTCTCTTATGTACATACTGATCTGTAATAAGCAGTAGAATCGGCAAAATAAATAGATCCACCGCCAATGACATCAAAATCAAGACGGCGGAGTACCTTCCTATGAGTTGTAAGGTAGAAGCTGTAGAAAATGACAAACCATAGAATGTCACCGCGAGAATAAGACTACCGATGATAACAGGTACAGAAGCGTAAAAAAAGACGATTTCCAGACTATGCTTTTTCGTGCGTTCATTAAATCGTGCTCGCCAATACTTATAGGCAAAATGAATGGTCGCATCCGATGCCAATCCCAAGGAGATCGTCATCGCAATCAATACCTCCAACGTCAGTGGAAGATGAAAGCTATACATCCCAAAGGCGAACCAGGCCATAGGAATAGTACTTGCCAAAAAGGCAACCACGACCATATATAAGTTCCTAAAGATTATACCCATGAACAATGCGATGATTAAGACAGCCGTTACAACCGTCAACAGAAGGACCTTGGAGTTTTTCATCTTCACAATGGAGACCAGGGTATCCACATCATTAAAATAGACATCCATCGCCCTATAAGCACTCAGGTATTTCAAAATACTTGATTTCTCCTTGGACTCTTTAGCCAGGATAATCGTAATAGGAAGAGATTGCTCTTTGATCAAGGTGTCATCTAGTCCATACATTTGAATAAAGAAGAGTGCCTCGTGCAAGGAACTATCATCAATAGGAAGATTGGACTTCTTGATATCCAACAGTTTATCAACCGTCGTTGCAAGGGACTCGATATTTTCTATACTTTCAAATTCGCGCTGAAGCAAATGCTCCAAACGGTACAAAGCCTCGATCGTATCCGTATCCAGTTCCTCATAAGCCACTTCAAAACTGATAACATTATGGGAATTTGTGTTAGAGATAAAACGGCTTGGCTCATTTAAAAACGAATAGGCAACAAAAAAAATCACTGCCACCGACACCACAATAAAACTATAAAGGTAAATACGTTTATAGTGTAGCTCTTTATTCGCAAAATAGTAACAATATTTTCCATAGGGTACCTTGGGGTGTTGCACCTGGAAAAATGATAGCATGGACGGTAAAAGCGTGATATTCAGAAGATAGGCGATCGTCGAGGCAAAGATAGCACTCAAACATAGTACCTTAATCACATCAGAATCAATCAGTAAGAGCGGCGCCAAACCGACAACAGTGATCGTTGTCGTCCAGAACGCCGGTTTGATATTTCTATCAATAGACTTAACCAATGCCCGTGAGGGGTTCGTGTTATACTGGGATACATGCCATCGATAATAAAAATAGAGATAATCTAACAATGAGATACTGACGATGATCAAAGACATCGCGATGTGAACCGCAACAGAAGGAAGTAGCAGCTGTACAAGGGCCGCAGAAAATATCAGGGTCAATCCAATGACGCTCACCGCCGTAATGGATGCGGCAAAAGATTTAAAAACTATTTTGAATAGCACCATAATGATCAAAGCGGATAAGATGACGAACAGTAGATATTCCCACTTGTCGTCTGCACTGCTGATCTGTTCAACCTCAATGTTAAATTCACGGCTTAAGCCACCCACTTCAAAACTTTTCTTGGTAAAAACATACAGAAAAAATGTCTTATGCTCCACGTCCACGTAGGCATGATAAAGTTTCGGAAACTCCTGGATAAAAGCAACCAACTCTTCATTATTCAAGGCATTCGTCTCAATCACCTTTACCAAGCTCGAATCCATACCTTCATGATGATTATAAAAATGCTTTTGTGATAATAAAGAGGAAACGTAAGAAACGTCCTCAAGCCTGATCAACCTATTATCAAGATCTTTTAAGCGTGTGATCGTGGAAGCATCAAAACGATCTAAATGTAGACTTATCTTGGTCACATGCTGAGACTCCAATTGCTTCTGTTGAGTGCGTTCCAATTCCATAGAATCCTGCAACCAGATACGTTCATCTGAACCAAACAATGCCGGATTAATTGAAAGAAAAGCCATTAACCCCAAAGCAAAACTCGCAAAGATGATCCAGGTCCGATTCTTTTTTAAAAATGAGATATAGGGACTGAGTACCGGAGTATCATAATACATTATTTAGCTTCCTTTTTGGGTTTTACGACAAAGAGATAGGGGCGCTTATAGATATCAAGTTTCTTAGCAACTGCTTCAATATCTTCTATCTCTTGTTGAATCTTTTCGGGAATCATTTTTAATTCCTGAATCTCCTCTTTTTTGACCATCACCTTTAATGTCTTTTCCAGAGGGTCCGCTGCTTTGTAAATACTTGCTATCAATCTATGTGTATTAAAGCGTTTTAATTCATAAAAGAAAAGATGGTAAGTATAAAGCTTTTGCATCTTCTTGTTTTCATAGATCATCTCGACAAAATCTCTGGACCTTGGGCAAACAGGGTCAATAAAGGCATACATCTGAATTGAACCCGATCCAATTTTGAGCGCATGAGAGTCGATGCTTAAGAGTAAAGGCAATGCCTTTTCAATAGCCACCTTCTTCTTTTCAATCAGTGGTTCATTCGCCTCTAAATGACATGAAAACAGCAACAAGAGCAAGAGAAGCAGTTTAAAGAGTTTCATAGGGTATGCTAGCATCTTTTTGTTATAAAAAATGCTTTTAGGTGCATAGATTTTATACAAGAAGGTATAGAAGCACCTTTGATGGGTAGAAGTGTAGTTTAATTCAATTACAGACGTATTACTTTCCTGAAAAAGGAAGTAAAGCAGATCCCCAGGTCAATCCGCCGCCAAATGCATCAAGAAGCATTAGATCACCGGCTTTGAGATTACCTGATTCATACAGGTCATTCATTGCCATCGGAATAGATGCACCCGATGTATTTCCATACTTGTGTACGGTAAGAACAACCTGCTCTTCATCCAGTTTCAGGGCATCTCCAACGGCTTTAATAATACGATAATTTGCCTGATGCGGAATGAAGTGCTTGATCTCTCCGGCCTGGACATCATTCTTTTCCAAGATATCAACCACGTCATTAGTCAAGGTACGTACCGCGATCTTAAAGGTTTCATTTCCCTTCATTTGAATAAAAGAAGCTTCTGCATCCAGTTCAGCTTTATGGGGATTTCCCGTTCCCCCGCCCGGAGTCATCAGGAAATCACCAAGGCTTCCATCGGCACCGGTATGAATATCTGTGATCGCTTCATTTTTATCTTCGGTCGCTGAGATTACTGCGGCACCCGCTCCGTCACCAAAGAGAATACAGGTACCACGGTCATTATAATCCGTAATTGCAGACATCTTTTCAGCACCGATAACAAGGACATTTTTCTTCATGCCTGACTCAATAAAAGCCTTGGCAATAGATAATACATAAATAAATCCCGTACACGCAGCTGAGATATCAAAGGCAGTTACCTTATCAAGTCCCATTTTATGTGCGATAATAGTTGCCGTAGAAGGCATATTGAAGTAATCTGGAGAGATCGTTGCAACGACGATCATATCGATATCAGATTTTTTTAGGCCCGAACGTTCGATCGCTTTTTCAGCGGCCTTGACACCCATATCTGAAGTCGTTTCACCTTCGGCAGCGATACGGCGTTCTTTGATTCCTGTACGCTTTGTGATCCATTCATCTGAAGTATCAACCATCTTTGCAAGATCATCATTGGTTAAAACTTTCTCTGGAACATAAGCTCCTATTGAGCGAAAAGCTGCGTACATGGTGATTCCTTATTAACTCATCAAAGATGAGATTATATCAGTTTTATGCTGATTCTTTTTCTGCGTTCAGATTTTCAAGCCGGGCTTCGATATGTTCGTTTACACCCGTATCAACATATCGAATCGCTTGGAAGATGGCATTCTTGATCGCCTTAGGATTAGACTTCCCGTGGGATACGATGGCACAGCCCTTGATCCCGATCAATGGTGCTCCACCGATCTCAGCATAATCAATCTCTTTTTTAAGAAGTTTGAATACCTTTTTCATCAATAAGGCACCCGTGATCGCAATCGGTGATTTACGAATATAATCTTTAATAAAAAATGAGATTGTTGAAGCGACGCCTTCGGATGTCTTTAATACAAGGTTTCCAATAAATCCGTCACATACAACGACATTGGTAGAACCGTTAAAGATATCAGCTCCTTCTACATTCCCCTTGAAACCTTCATAGTCTTTCAACAATTTAAAGGCTTCTTTGGTAACCTCATTGCCTTTAGACTCTTCCTCACCATTGGCAAGCAATCCGATACTCGGATTGGAGATATTGAGCATATCCTGAGCATAATAGTCTCCCATGACGGCAAACTCTCTCAGATGTTCTGCTTTACAGTCAACATTGGCACCTACATCCAGTAGGACTGTACGCTTGTCAGACTTTGCCGGCATAAGCGTGACCAAGGCCGGTCTGGATACGCCTTTGAGACGTCCAAGGCGAAGTGTCGCCAATGTCATAGTCGCACCGGAGTGCCCTGCAGACACAACACCATCTGCTTCTTTTGAACGGACAAGATCAACTGCTTTGAAAATAGAACTCTCTTTACGCTTTAATGCATCTGTTGCTGCATCACTCATACTGATGACATCAGACGCTTCAACAATAGAAATCTTATCTTTATAGCCTTTGGGTAATAAAGATAAAATCTCATCTTTGTTTCCAACAAGAATAGCTTCAAACGCTTTTTCTTTGAGCGCTTCGATTGTTCCCTTTACAATTGGTTCAGGACCGAAGTCCCCACCCATTGCATCAATAGCAATCTTTACCATTGACTATTTATACTCACCTGTTGTAGGGTTCACATGGTGTGGAAGTTTCCACGTACCATCTTTATCTTTAACTGGACGAGCAAGTGCGATTTTATAGTGTGTACGACGTTTTGCGCCACGAGTCTTAGAGACTCTTCTCTTAGGTACTGCCATCTTTTTTCTCCTTTGTTTTATTTAAATAATGCCAAATGAGCAAAACTAGCGAAAGCGTTTCCACCTATGTGGAAAGTTTCTTTAGTAAAGCCCATCTGGCTACGTTAACACTTGGTTCTCTTCAGCAGAGAGCTCAATCGAGGAAAACCTCGTTGAAACCCACTTGTCAACATTTTAACTTTGGCAATTTGGGCAACTAAAATAGTTGCTTTTATACAGTTCAATTTCTGATGCTAAAATCTCTTCCAGATCAATCATTGAATCATCGATCTCGACAACATCAAACTCTTCGTCATCATCGATCTTGTAAATTCCATCCGACAGATAGAACTTTACGCTTTCATCTATCGAGTTATTGAACTCATCAGCGCATAGATCACAGGAGATTTTAAGCTCCCCGGCGATTTTGGCCTCTAATTCTATCAAAGAACGACTGAATTTTACCAATGTTCCCGTAAATTTTAGATTTCCTTGTGAAATTTCAAAAGGAATGGCCTGAGAACCGACCTTATTAAAGCCGATTTTCATAAATTAAACGATTTCTCTATCTGAGAAGAAGAATTTAATTTCGTTCGCTGCATTCTCTAAAGAGTCAGAACCATGAACAGCATTTGCATCAATGCTATCAGCAAAATCAGCACGGATAGTGCCCGGCTCAGCTTCTTGAGGGTTAGTTGCACCCATAAGATCACGGTTTTTAGCCATTGCACCTTCACCCTCAAGTACCATAACAACTACAGGTCCTGAGATCATGAAATCTACAAGGTCTTTAAAAAATGGACGCTCAGAGTGTACTGCATAAAATGCTTCAGCATCAGCTTGTGAAAGTTGTAGCTTTTTAGCTGCAGCAATACGAAGACCATTTGTCTCAAAACGATCCATGATTTTACCGATTACACCTTTAGCAACGGCATCAGGCTTAATGATTGATAGTGTCTGTTCCATCAAATGATTCCTTAAAGTAAAAATAGAACCGCGATTATACCGTAATATAGATTGATTTTGTATGAATTTTGAAAGTTTTTAAAAAGAGGAAGAATGAAGCCCCGGAATTGGGACCTCATGTAACAAGAAAGTGTAGATTAGTCTACAACGTTCTCGCGGTTTTTACGATCATCATCAGAGATGTCATCACGGAATGGCATATCATCAGCATCACCGTTTTCAAGTACATAGTTAAGACCATCTACATAGTTAGCACCGCTGAAGTGAGCTTTGTCATCACCTGCGAATTTCATATCCCAAGTAATACAACCCTCAGTTGGACAAGCTGTAGCACAAGCTGGCTCGTCGTGGTGACCAACACACTCTACACATTTATCCGGGTAAACGTAGTAAAGTTCTTCACCTGTTGGATTATCGTCCTCATCAACGATTGCTTCTACTGGACACTCGTCAATACAAGCGCCACAGTTAATACATGTGTCATTAATAATAACTGCCATATCATTTCTCCTAATTTAAATGTAAGTGCTACTATATCCAATTTTTCAATAAATGTAGCAAAAACATCTGCTTATTTTTTACTCATGAAACCCTAGGTAACTTTTTATCTCATCTACCCGATCTGTTTTTTCCCAGGTAAAAAGTTCCATCTCCCTTCCAAAGTGCCCATATGCCGCTGTTCTTCTATAAATCGGTCTCAACAGGTTCAACTTATCTATGATCCCTTTCGGACTCAAATCAAAAAGGTCTCTTACGCAGGTTTCAATACTTTTTTCTTCTACTTTGGCCGTGCCGTGGGTATTGACCATAATAGAGACAGGCTGCACAACGCCGATGGCATAGGATATCTGTATGGTTGCACGTTCACATACGCCCGAGGCTACCAGGTTCTTAGCAATATAACGGGCGGCATAGGCTGCGGAACGATCCACCTTGGTCGGGTCTTTTCCTGAAAAAGCACCCCCGCCGTGGGGACATGAACCCCCATAAGTATCGACAATGATCTTGCGTCCCGTCAATCCGGCATCCCCCTGAGGGCCTCCCACCACAAATTTTCCCGTAGGATTGATATGATACTTTACATCCTCGGAAAGGAGTGATTTTGGAATGACCGCCTTGATGACTTCTTCGATCACATCTTCTTTTAGTTGTGCCTGAGAAACATCCGGAGCATGTTGAGTAGAAACGACTACCGTATCCACTCCTACCGGCTTCCCGTCAACATACTTGACCGTCACTTGAGCTTTTCCATCGGGGCGCAGATATGCAATGATTCCATCTTTTCGCACTTTTGCAAGGCGCATCGTCAGCTTATGTGCCAGATCGATAGGGAGCGGCATCAGACTCTTTGTCTCGTTACAGGCATATCCAAACATCAATCCCTGATCCCCTGCGCCAATTTCTCCGCTTTCAAGATCTACCCCCTGATTGATATCCGGAGACTGTTCTCCCAATCCGTTGAGTACTGCAGCAGCTCTATAATCAAATCCGTAAGTCGCATCTGTATACCCGATCTCACGGATCACATTTCTGGCAATATCCTGAATAGGTGCATAAGAGGTCGTCTTCATCTCTCCGGAAATCATACAAAACCCATTGGAGACCATTGTTTCGCAGGCCACACGCGCAGCCGGATCTCTCTCTATAATATAATCCAAAATCGCATCGGATATCTGATCGGCCATCTTATCCGGATGTCCCTCCGTTACAGACTCGGAAGTGAATAAATACTCTCGTGTCATCGATAAGTCCTTTGTCGTTTATTTTAATGCATGAAATGATTGAAGTCTACGGCTTCAAATTAGGCATCTCTCATGCCCTACTTTTTCATTATGAAGTAGTTTCGCCATTATAGCGCAATGTCCAGACGCTCCTTTTACTATAATAGATTAATAGAATCTAAATTTTCTGATTTATATGTATGGCTCATCATAGCTTTATGTTATTGTGCTAAAATCCCGGCATAATTTTTTAAAGGAATTGCCTAATGTTAGTAACAAAAAAAGCTCCAGACTTTACAGCAACAACTGTTCTTGGTAACAACGAAATCGTTGACAACTTCAACCTATACGAAAACTTCGGTGAAAACGGTACAGTTTTATACTTCTACCCACTAGACTTCACATTCGTATGTCCTTCTGAGATCATTGCTTTTGATCACAGACTTCAAGAGTTCAAAGATCGTGGTATCAATGTAATCGGTGTTTCAATTGACTCTCAGTTCTCTCACTTCGCATGGAAAAACACTCCAGTTAACGAAGGTGGTATCGGTCAAATCAAATACCCACTAGTAGCTGACTTAACAAAAGAAATCGCTAAAGCTTACGACGTTCTTCTTGATGGTGGTGTTGCTCTACGTGGTTCTTTCCTAATCGACAAAGATGGTACTATCCGTCATGCAGTAATCAATGACCTTCCACTTGGACGTAACATCGATGAGATGATCCGTATGGTCGACGCAATGCTTTTCACTAACGAGCATGGTGAAGTATGTGCTGCTGGTTGGAACAAAGGTGACGAAGGTATGAAACCAACAACTGACGGTGTTGCTGATTACCTTGCTAAACACGAAGGTGACCTGTAAGGTCTTCCTTTAGGTAAAAGGGTTTATCCCTTTTACCTCTTCTCTCTTTTCTCCCCTAATTTAACACATCCAGACATCTCTTAATGAACACGAATTGAGTTCCCAGGAACCCACAAACCGTTTGGTCTTTATTTTCAATCACAAAAACAGACCAAATGGTTTCAAGCCGGTTACAGACCCTTAATATAGGCAATTAGCTCCTGAGAGACACGATTATAATAGCTGATATCCTGAAAGACTTTTGCCGAAGAAATCGCTCCTTCAATTGAAGCGATAATAAACAGTGCGACATCATCAGCATTAAAGTTACTGCGACATTCATCTGAGTCTTTCGCATTTTCCAAGGCTTTTTGCAAGACGGCATGCCATTGTTTATGTACCTTCTGTAAAGCTTCAGCAAAAGCATCATCAATAACGCTTAACTCTTGAATCATATTATTCAAAGGACAACCAAACTTTACATCAAAAGGGGTTGCCTCATCTTCACTCATATGTGAGAAATCACGGATACAACTCACAATATTTTTAATATAATTATCATCTACCTGAAGCGGTTTTTCCCATAATTCAAAAATAGCATTTCCCAGAACCTCTTCGATCGCTGCGATCGTCAATTCCTGTTTGGAAGAGAAATGGTGATAGAGACCACCTTTGGAGATGCCGGCATTTTTAAGGATTTCATTCAGATTGGAAGCATGATACCCTCGGGTATAGATCGCTTCAAACATGGCATGGATTAATTTTGTACGTAAGTCGTTTTTCATAGAAGAAAGTATAACACAAACTATTTGGTTTGAAGAACTACCACTTCGGTACATAAATTAAATGTACTGCTATTCAGCGCTCAAAGCGTTGAATGATAAAATCACTGAGCTATCTGTTTGACTAACTGCTCAGGAAGAAGTCCTAATGACTCTTCCACAAGTTTGGTATTCCCATGGGTGATAAAGGCATCCGAATACTCAAATGACGTAAGATCAATGCCATTGATCCCTTCATCTGCCAAAGCTTCCAAGATGGCAGAACCGACCCCACCCATTTTGGCTGTATCTGAGAAGATGTACCATTGGCTATACTTATCAGCACACTCTTTTAACATCTGGATATCCAAAGGTTTTACAAAACGCAAATCGAGAATAGCCACCTCTTTATCCATGAGTGCTGCGGTCTGTTTGGCACGGCCTACTCCATTTCCATAACCTATAAATAGAATGTCTTCAGAAGATTCCTGAAGCATCACTGATTTGCCCAGTTCAAAGGGAGTAGCTTCTTCTTCACTCTCATCTAAAAAGGCACCCCTTGGATAACGCAAAGCGCACGGTCTGTCATACTTATAGGCAAAGTCCATCGCCGCATGCATCTGTTTTTCATTAGATGGTGCAAGCAGGGTCATATTAGGGATAGCTCTTAAGTAAGAGACATCAAAGGCACCCTGATGAGTCTCACCGTCTTCTCCAACAATCCCTGCTCTATCCAGCGCAAAAACCACCGGAAGATCCATTAAACAGATATCGTGGATGACCTGATCGTATCCTCTTTGTAAGAAGGTTGAGTAGATGGTACAAAAGGGTTTAAAGCCCTCCTTGGCCAATGGCCCCATAGAGGTGACTGCATGCTGCTCAGCAATCGCTACATCCCAAAAACGCTCCGGAAACTCGTCCAGAAGTTCACGTAAGCCGGTACCACTTGGCATAGCAGCCGTTACACCGACGACTTTTTCATCCTTACGAGCCAGTTCCAGCAATTTTTCAGTATAGATCTTTGTCGCTGCTTTGCCCGCAGATTTTTTATTCGCTTTACCATCAGAGATATCAAAAGGAGAGACCCCGTGCCAATGCTCATGATGTCCTTCGGCAAGTTCATACCCTTTTCCCTTGAGTGTCTGAGCATGGACAATCACCGGTTTTCCCAAGTTCTTTGCAATCTTGAGCGTCTCGATCAATGACTCCAGGTCATGTCCGTTGACCGGACCGATATATTCCACACCCATCTCCTCAAAGATAAGCCCCGGAGTGATCAGTTTGAAGCTCTCTTCAAAACGCTTGGCCATATAGGTCGCACCCTCTGGAAAATGCTCCAGGATCTTCTCTGTCTTTGCCTTGAGCTTTTGATAAAACGGCCCGGCCATCGCTTGAGAAAGGTGCTTGGAAATAGCCCCGATAGGCTTGGCAATACTCATTTCATTATCATTCAAGATGATCACCATCGGATATTTTCGCTCACCCAGTTCATTCAAAGCCTCATATACCATACCCGCAGACATAGAGCCATCCCCGATCATCATCACGGGAATCCTATCCTCACCTTTGAGTGCTATCGCCTTGGCTGCACCTACTCCCAAAGAGATCGATGTAGAAGAGTGTCCAGCCACATAATAATCCGCCTCATTCTCTGTCGGCTTGGTATAGCCGCAGATCCCGTTAAACTGTCGAAGACTTCCAAAAGCATCCCAACGCCCTGTTATCAGTTTATGGGCATAGGCCTGATGAGAAACATCAAAGATAAAAGGATCACGCTCGATGTCAAACACGGCATGCATGGCGACAATCAGCTCTGTTGCACCCAGAGTTGAACTCAGGTGTCCACCGTTTTGACTTACTACTTCCAATATCCGCTGACGTATATCTTCACAGAGCTCTGATCGCTCTTGCACTGTCATTTCATTAATTTTTTTCATAAAACTGTTTATATCTTTCTATACTTACTTATTTAATGCCGCACGTTTCACGCGTTCATAACGCTTCATGATATCACCGTCAATATTGCCGGCATCACTAAGAATGACTACACCGCCGTTACTTACCGCATTATCCGAAATAACACTAACATTTTCCAGCGTTCCAAGGCTTTGCTCTATGGCTACCTTATCCTGAGGGTTTACCTTGATGGTTACCGCGGCGGAGGTTTGGATCTGTTTGATAAGATCTTCAGCAAGCGTCGTCGCGATCTGCTGGCCATGTTCAGAGGTCTCGATCACAATCACTTCTTTAGCGATATCCAAGGCTGCATGGATGAGCTCTTCTTTAATCCCTTCGATCGAAGTGGCAAACTCTTTGGTACTATTATCCAGCGTCTGAACCGAATTGGAAAACTGCTGCATCAAAGAACTGTGTTCTCCCTGTACCAGAGCTTCAGCCTCTTTCATCCCTGCTTCTTTTCCCGCTTCAAAGGCTTCTGCTTTTGCTGCTTCTAGAGCGGCCTTGTACTCTTCTTCCTTAGCTTCAAGCTTCATCTGCATCTTAATAAAGTTTGAGGACATCTCATCTGTCTTCTTTAACAAAGACTCGATCAATTCATCTTTAGAAGATTTAGAGAGCACGTTTTCCTGGGGAGCTGCCGCTTCAACTGATTCTTGCGAATCAGAAGCCGTTGCCTGAGCTTTATTGCTTGTATCACTGACCGAGGGAATGCCTGTTACAAACTCCTCATCACTCTCTTGTGCAGAACCCAAGACATTCGTCGATGATGAGAGAACCTTGAAGTTGTATTTATTGATAATATGTGCACTGCGGCGGCTATCTTGAATGACCGTTTCCATAACTACTCAATCATCTCTTCCGTTTCACCAACTTGGAGTACACCCTGCTCTGCAAGTTGTTGTACCGCTTCAACGATCTTACGTTGAGAGCTCTCTACATCTTTTACCTTAACGGCACCAAGGAACTGCATCTCCTCCTCAAAGGCATCACGGGCACGCTGGGACATGTTTGAAAAGAACTTCTCTTTAAGCTCTTCAGGTGATGATTTCAAGGCAAGCATCAACTCTTTTTTATCCACCGTTTTAAGGATTTCACGAACACCATTATTATCCAAAGAGACAATATCCTCAAAAGTAAACATCATCTCTTTGATAGATGAAGCGAGTTGCTCATCGATCTGCTCAATATGCGAAAGTGTACCTTTGGATGCCTTGGCCCCAAGACGGTTGAAAATATCCGCCACGGCACGCGGTCCACCCACTTCGACCTTGTATGAGGCCAAAGACTCCAGTTTGGACTCCAGCACGGCAGATACACGCTTGATAACTGAAGGTGAGATATCCCCCAGCTTTGCCATACGCATCGCAACTTCTGCACGAAGGTCATCGGAGAAATAGCTAAGCGTCTCCGCTGCTGCCGTGGCATCCATATGCGCTAAGATAAGTGCGATGGTCTGTGGATGCTCATTCACGATAAAATCCGCCAACTGTTGCGGTTTGATCTTGGATAGATAGGCAAAGTTTTGGGTTGACTGCATACTTTTAGAAAGCCTGTCAAGAACTTTCTTCGCCTCATCTGCTCCAAGCGCCTTGTACAGGATCTCACGAGCATACTCCAGACCACCGCTTGAGATATATTGATTCGATTGAAAAATGGCATAGAATTCTTCAAGTACAGCGGTAGCTACACTGCGTTCAATCGACTTTGATGTCGCAATATACTTTGAGATCTCCGTGATCGCTTCAACGCTCAAATTGGCAAAGACATTCGCCGTTGTCTCTTCTCCTAGCTGAAGCAATAAGACAGAGACCTTCTCTGCCATTGTCATCTCATCAAACTGTGCCTGTTGTGTCGGTGATAGTGTCATAACTTACCCCTTTCCGCTCGCTGCCGCTGCCATCTGTCGCGCGATCTCGCTTATGTTTCCGCTTTCACCCGTCTCTTCATCGATAAGTGCTTGAAAGAGTGAAGCCATCTCATCCGGACGCTCATCCGCCAATGTACGTACTTTTTCAAGAAGGACCTCATACTTGAGTTCATCTTCATTAAAGTTTTCACCCACTCCAAGCTGATCTTCCACTTTCTTACGCATCTGCTGAACTCGCTCGACCAGATCTTCTTCTTCCTCTTCGTCTAGCTCAAGGACAGGACGTTCGATCTCATCCTCTTCCTTGCTAAACTCAAGCATACGCTCTGCAAAAGGCGTGATAAGCTTTTTATAGACGATAAAGAGGATAAGACCCACAAACAGCAATTTAAACAGCTGTGCAAAGGGCCCCAGGTAGATTTCATAAATCTCACCCATTTTTCCTGAAAACGCTTTTGTCGGCGTCTTAAGTGTCTCAAACTGAAAACTTCGTACCGTTACCAGATCACCACGTGCTTCATTGGCACCGATTGCATTCTTGACCAAAGAGGAGATTGCGTCCAGTTCGCTCTCTTCGCGTTCCACAAACTCCATTTCATCTGTTTCAACACCCTCGGCGTCCACTTTAGACTTGTACTTTCCGTCAACGACAACAGCAGCAGTCACACGATTGATCGTCGCAAACTCGCCCTTGGTACTGGATACGGTTTTTGAGATCTCATAATTGGTAGAGACATTGGACTTCTCATACTTATCCCCACTCTGCTGAGACTCAAGTCCCTGGACCGGTCCGATATTACTGACCGCACCGGGAACACCGCCGATCTCTTTGGGTGCCGTACCTTCACGTTTTTCTTCAATCGTCTGCTCTGAACGCACAACAGATTCGGGATCATAGGTCTCTGAAGTCGAAGATTTTTGTGAGAAGTCATACTCGATAGTGACCTTTGCGACCACCCGCTCATCACCGCCGATAAAAGGTGCCAGCACATTGACGATCTTCTCTTCACGTTTGCGTTCTTCACGGTTTTTGTACTTCAACTGCATCGCCGAAAGTTCACCCAACATTGAGCTGTCATTCTCTCCGCCAAGCTCTTCACCCTCTGAATTGATCAGAGCGACATCTTCCACCTTCATCTTAGGTACCGCTGCAGACACAAGATTCTTAATACCGCGAATCTGTTTGGGAGTCAGCATACGGCCATCATACAGACTGACCACGACCGAAGCACTGGGAGAGACCTGTTTGGAAACAAACAGTGACTCTTTGGGAAGTGCGAGGTTCACATTAGCAGTCTCAACAGGCGCAAGGGATTGCACCGTACGCGAAAGCTCACCCTCAAGGGCGCGTAGAAATTTGATATTTTGATCAAAACTGGTAGCACCGAACTCCTGGGTATCAAACAGTTCAAAGCCGACACTGCTCTCTTTAGGAAGACCTAAAGCGGCAATGGCAATACGCTCTTTATATACCACTTCTCTGGGTACTTCAATAACATTATCACGGGGGATTTTATAAGGAATATTATCTTTTTCCAATTGCTGGATGACCAGGGCGGCATCCGAAGCCGAAAGGGAATCAAACAGTACCTTGTAATTACCTCTTGACTCACCCTTTGTCGTATAGACTACCAGAAAGAGTAAAAAAGCAACCACACCCACCACGGTAGCACCCACCACAATCTTCTGACTCTTATTAAGTTTTTCATAAAGACCGACAAGTTGTGAGATAAGTGCTTTTAAATCCATTGATGCCCTAGTTTTCTGTTACTTCTTTGAAGAGTTCAAAGAAACGCTGATTCTCTTTTTCTGTTCCTATCGTCACGCGAATAGCATTAAGAGAATAGCCTTTTAAATCTCTAACTATCATACCTTTTTTTAACAAAGATAACGAAATTTCGCTGGAGTTTTGTCCCTCATTCAGACAAAGCGTTACGAAATTGGTATAAGAAGGAATTATTTCTATCTTTTGTTCGGCTGCAAATGCTTCATAGGCCTTCATCTGTTCAAAGTTTTTAGTTATAGACATGTTGACAAAGGCCTCATCTCTTAAGGCAACCGTCGCTGCTTCAAGGGAAAGTGTCGTAATATTAAACGGAGGACGTAGCTTGTAAAAAGCCTTGATGATATCTGCCTGTGAAATACCATAGCCCGTTCGCATACCACCCAGCCCATACGCCTTTGAGAAAGTCCCAAGATACAAGACATTCTTGAACTTTGAGATAAGCTCCTTGGCACTGACAGCCTTGGCTGCATCCTTGTACGCCGCATACTCCATATAGGCCCCATCCACGACGACTAGGGTATCTTCATCGATCTTGGCCAAAAAGTCCATAAGTTTTGCCGTATCGATGGCATCACCTGTAGGGTTGTTAGGTGTACAGATGAAGATCATCTCCGGCTTGTGTTCCAGGTAAAGCTGATAGAACTCTTCAAGATCATGTTCACGAGAAGTCGTACGAATCACTTCCGCTCCTACATGACGGGCGTAGATCTCATACATCGCAAAAGTGATGGAGTTCATCAATACCTTAGTGTTTTTGTTTAACTTTGCATGTACTGCAAACTCAATAACCTGATCCGATCCCGCTCCGATAATGATCTCATCCTCATTCACGCCGAACTTCTCAGCCAATCCTGCTTTCAGTACATACATCGAATCATCAGGATACAAAAACATCTTGTGAGCAATCTCTTGAACAGCCTTTGTCACCATCGGCGATGTCCCGTAAGGATTCTCATTACTGGCAAGTTTTACTATATCTTTGCTTGCAACACCGTACTCACGTACGACTAATTCAATAGGCTTTCCGGCCTCATAGGTCTTGATGCCATCAAGGGTATCGTTAAAGTTCATCTGTCACCTTTTACATAGGAGCCCAACCAGGTAATTTCGTCGGCTCGTTTTTCTAAAATTTCTTCCAAACGGGCATCTTTGATATGCCCGTAAAAATCGATGAAGAACCAGTATCCAAATCCGTCACTCTCCCGTGAAGGACGTGATTCGATCTTGGATAGATTCACATGGGCCTTATCAAAATCATCCAGAAAATGCGCAAGCGCCCCTGCTTCATTCCCATCTTTCAAACGCACAAGAATCGATGTCTTGGAAGAGGCATGGGGTGCATTCTCAAAATTACTAAGGATGATAAAACGGGTCGTATTTGAATCCACATCCTCAATATTCTCGAACATATTGGGCACATTATAAAGCTTTGCCGCGATGTGCGAACAGATCGCAGCCGCTTCCGGATCTTCTGCCGCAAGCTTGGCCGCTTTTGCCGTAGACTCGACCGGGATCTGATCCACATCCTGCAGCTCATGCTCAAGTAAAAAGTCACGACATTGACCAAAACCCTTATCCTTGGAATAGATACGCTTCACATCCTTTAGATGGCGCGCCTTTGTCACAAAAGAGAGATGAATCGGCATATACAGCTCTGCCACGATCTTATAACTACTCTTCGCCAGTAGATCCAGGGTCTCACCCACCGCTCCGTCACGGGAGTTTTCAATCGGCACCACCCCGAATTTTGCCCGTTTACTCTCCAAGGCGTTAAAGACGGCATGAATGGAATTAAGCGGTAGATAATCGCTCATGGCTCCAAAACGTGACTCCGCTGCCTGATGGGTAAAGCTTCCTTCCGGACCGAGATAAGCGATCTTCTCCGGCAGCTCAAGATTACGTGATATGGCAAAGATCTCTAAAAAAAGTGCCTCAATCGCCTCTTTATTCAAGATGCCGTTTTCAGCCTTGCTCTGCTGATACAGACGTTCGATGATCTCCTGCTCACGTTCAGGCCGATAGATCGCTCCACCGCTTTCGTTCTTGATTTCACCTACACGCTCGACCACCTTCATACGCTTGTTCAAAAGCTCCAGGAGCTGATCATCAATATTGTCAATAGCTTCACGACACTCGGCTAAGGTATTCATCTGCTTTCCTTGAGACACTATTTTATAAACTCTTCTTCTAAGGCAATAAGATCCTCAAAACGCTCTCTACGACGGATCAAACGATCCTTTCCGCCTTCAATGGCGACTTCTGCGGAACGTCCGCGGGTATTATAGTTCGATCCCATACCAAACCCGTAAGCCCCGGCGCTATGCACGACGATCAGGTCATTATGCTTAAACGAAGGAAGTTCTCTGTCTTTGGCAAGGAAATCACCGCTCTCACATACCGGTCCGACGATATCTGCAGGAGAGGTTTCTCCATCATTGTCCACCGCTTCGATGTGATGATAAGCAGAATAGAGACTTGGGCGAAGCAGATCGTTCATAGCCCCGTCAACGATCACAAAGCGTTTTTGGTCATTTTGTTTCTCGTACATTACGCGGGTTAAAAAATGCCCCGCATTGGCGGTGATAAAGCGTCCCGGCTCGCACATGATCGTCATATCAAGACCTGTCAAGGTACCTAATATCGCCTGGGCATACTCATGAGGGTCAATGGTCACTTCGTCATTATAGGTCACTCCAAGACCTCCGCCCACATCAAAGAACTTCAACTCGATATCCACAGCCTGAAGGGTAC
>JBFEYO010000031.1:0-18279 GCA_041562075.1 Sulfurimonadaceae bacterium
AGACTATCCAACAGGTACTTATCCCGGTCAGTGAGGAGCTTCAGCTTCATCTTTATAAACATAAGGATAAGTATCAGCTCGATTCGATTCCTATCGAATATACGAAAAAACAAGAAGCTTTTACCGTCAGTATAGAGAACTCTCCCTATTATGATATCGTAGAGGCAACGGGCTCTAAAAAGCTGGCCCACCAATTTGTCAATGCCTTTAAAAACTCCCTGAACTTTAGAAGAGACCTGCGTAAGGGTGACCGGTTGGTGATGGTGTATGAGCAGAAGTACCGTATGGGCCGTCCTTTTAGTATGCCGGTCCTTCAGGTGGCCATGATCGAAATGCGTAAGAAAAAGCATTATATCTATCTCAATAATGATGGACGTTATTATGATGAAAAAGGGGTGGAAGCCGAGGGGTTTATGCTTAATCGACCGGTGAAAAATGCACGGGTGAGTTCGGGCTTCACCCTTCGTCGATACCATCCGATTTTAAAAAAATACCGTGCACACCTGGGAGTGGACTATGCAGCCCGGCCCGGGACGCCGATTCGTGCTGCAGGTAGTGGCCGGGTGATTTTTGCCGGATATACCCGCGGTTACGGGAAATTGATCAAGATACAGCATAGTGACGGATATATGACACTATACGCTCACCAACGTGCCTTCCGTAAAGGGATGAAACGTGGAAAGTATGTGAAAAAAGGGGATGTGATTGGTTATGTGGGAAGTACGGGACTCTCTTCAGGACCTCACCTGCACTTCGGTCTGTATAAAAACGGTCGCCCACAAAATCCTGCGCGGGTCATCCGTATTACTACCAATAAGCTAAAGGGCAAGAAACTAAAGGCCTTTAAAGAACTTCAGACAGCGTATAATAAGGTGGTAGAGTTACATCTGGCGGCGCAGACAGAGATCAAACCGCAGGAAGCCTTTGCCAATGTCTATTATCTGGATAACAAGAGTTTTGAGCTGATCACAGGAGGAGGAAATAATGAATCGCTTTAATGAGATGATGCACTCGTTTGAGCTCTATCTGCAAGAGCCTGATGAGAATACCCTCCACCCGAGTGATATAGCGAACCTCTTAAAACGGGTTCGTTCCAAAGAGAGCAAAGAGGCCTTTTTAGAGCTGCTTTCTCAGATTCCTGCAGATGTACTGGGTGAAGTTCTTCTTGAACTTCCTGAGAAGATCAAGGATGAGGCACTTCAGGCACTTAGTACCGAGGAACTTGCCCGTGCAATTGAGGACCTGGACTCGGATGATGCGACGGACCTTGTACAGGATCTCGACGACCTGGATGAAGATAAGTCCGAGGCGGTTGTGGCCCACCTGGACGAAGAGTATCGTGAAGACATTGACAAACTACGCCGATATGAAGAGAATCAGGCGGGTGCCTGGATGCAGACGGAGCTTTTTGACGCAATTCTGGATGAGAGTGTCCAGGATGCCATAGACAGGCTGCGTCGATTGAAAGCAGAGGGCGAACTGGAGAATATTTATCAACTCTTCCTGGTTGATGATAATCACCGTTTATTGGCAGGAATCTCTTTGGAAGATCTGATCGTCATGGATTTTAGTCGTACTTTTAAAGAGGTCCTGGCAGAGGATGAAGCTTCCTTTCTTTCAGTCAAGGCGACGGATGAGATCGAAGAAGTGGCGAAGATGTTCGAACAGTATGACCTATCGGTACTTCCGGTACTGGATTGGCAGGGTAAACTTGTGGGGCGTATCACTTCGGATGATATCTATGATGTTATGGAAGAGAAAGCAACCGAGCAGATCTATAACCTTGCAGGGGTCAATGACGAAGCCGAACAGGAAGAGAAGCTTTTTGGGGTCTTTCAAAAACGTGCCTCATGGTTGGGAATTAATCTGATCACGGCAATTTTGGCTTCGGTAGTTATTGGTCTGTTTGATGAGACGTTGGCAGCCTTCATCCCTCTGGCAATTTTGATGCCGATTGTAGCTTCTATGGGAGGTAATGCGGGCACGCAGACCCTGACGGTCATGGTACGTCAGTTGGCATTGGGTGACATTGATGCGGAAAATGCCAAGGAAGCGGTACTCAAAGAGTTTGTCGTATCCTTGTTTAATGGTCTGCTCTTTGCGATTGTGATCGGCGTGATCGCCTATTTTTGGTTCCAGGTTAAACTGCTTGGAGTGGTGATCGCTCTTGCAATGATCTTTAACCTTCTGATGGCGGGGCTTTTTGGAGCGATGATCCCTCTGTTTTTAAAACGTTTGAATGTGGACCCTGCTGTGGGCTCTACCGTACTGTTAACGACGGTGACGGATGTGTTCGGGTTTCTTAGCTTCCTGGGCTTGGCGAGCTTTATCTTATGATTTCTGATATCTCCTTTGGGGCATGTGTAGATTCCTCTTTTGTCAAGACCAAGCGTATGCATTACGCCCAAAAAGGGGTACCAAAAGTCTGGGATATGGTAGAGGTGCATGATAGTGTGGCGGTGTTGTTATATCATAAGGAAGAAAAGGCCTTTGTGCTGGTAAAACAGTTTCGCCCGCCGGTGTATCTGAATAATGATAATGGCTATACCTATGAACTGTGTGCTGGTATTATCGATAAAGAGGTCTCTTTGGAGCAGATTGTCAAAGAGGAGATCGATGAGGAATGCGGATTTAATGTTCCGCTAGATGCCATAGAACGTCTGACCTCGTTTTATACGGCGGTGGGGTTTGCCGGTTCACGCCAGACACTCTATTATTGTGAGCTTGATGAGGGGATGAAAGAGCATGAGGGCGGTGGAATCCATGTGGAAGATATCGAGGTGGTCTACCTACCGGTAAGCGAAGCAAAACATTTTATCACCGATGAGTCAAAAGCAAAGACGCCGGGGATCATGTACGCCTTGATGTGGTGGTTTCAAACGCATGGAAAGGAGGCAAAATGAAATCAGATAAGGTATTCAATAAACCCATCAAAAAGCAGTTTGAATTTGATGAGGAGGTAGCGGTCGTCTTTGATGACATGCTTTCACGTTCGGTTCCTTTTTATGATGAGGCGATGAAACTGACAGCTCATTTTGCTCAGTTGAATATCGGTGAGAATGAACGGATCTATGATTTGGGCTGTTCGACTGCTTCTTTGCTTTTGGAGATAGAACGTCAATGTGAACATCCCATCCTTTTAACCGGTATTGATAACTCTGAAGCGATGCTGGAGCAGGCTGCGAAGAAACTGCATGCTTTTAACTCGAAGATCGAACTTGAATGTGCGGATATTCTGAGTTATGAGTATCAGCAGGCAGCCGTGATCTGCTCAAACTATACCCTGCAGTTCGTCCGACCGCCGGTCCGTGCTGATTTTGTCAAAAAGATTTATGAAGCACTGAAACCCGGAGGTCTGTTTATCTTTTCAGAGAAGATTATCTCAGATGATAAAGCACTGAACAAGCAGATGATCGATACCTATTATGCCTATAAAAAGGCTCAGGGATACAGCGAATATGAGATCGTTCAGAAGCGTGAGGCGTTGGAAAATGTGTTGATTCCCTACACGGAAGAGGAAAATCAGAAGATGTTAAAAGAGGCAGGTTTTTCCCATTGTGAGTCGATCTTTAAGTGGGTGAATTTCGAGACTTTTATTGCCAGGAAGTGAATAGAGGACTTCTCTTTCTCACCAGACGATTTTCTCTTCAAACTCCGGTTCCTCTTCTTCTGAAAAGGTGACGGCGTCTACCGTCGCATCATAGGCATCACTTATCCCATCAGCAACGTCTTCAAACTCTACGAGGTTTTCATCACACTTCTTATGGTAATAGCCCCTGGCGTCGTAATATTCCCTGCAATCATTATAATAGGTCGAAGAGATGCCCCGCTTGTTAAGACAACCGCTTAACAGGATAAGGCTTATGGTTAAAAATATGATATTCTTGTACATGTGATACCTTTTGCAGCATAAAGCAAAAACAATACCACTAAGGTCAGTGTATGAATGTAATTAAGATCTTCAAAGAGATATGCGCTATCCCCCACTGTTCTCACCATGCGGGAGAACTTAGAGAATATATCCAGAAGCAGGCTGAATGTTATGGATACAGGGTCCTAAGCGATGAGGTGGGGAATGTATTGTGTGAACATCCCGAGGCTGAGCTGATCTTGCAGTCGCATTATGATATGGTCTGTATCGGCAAGGCACCTTCCCTTGAACTGTATGAAGAAGATGGAGAGCTTAAGGCCAAAGAGAGTTCTTTGGGGGCTGACAACGGTATGGGAATGGCGATGATGCTATCGCTTATGGCACAGAAGAAAAAAGTCTCCTGCCTTTTTACGGCCGATGAAGAAGTCGGTTTGATCGGAGCACAGGGAATAAGACTGCCGATCAAAGAGAAGGTGATGCTCAACCTTGATACGGAAGAAGAGGGATATGTCTATATCGGCTGTGCCGGCGGGGCAGATATCCTTGCTAGCAAACGGATCACCCAAGAGCCGATAAATGAAAAAGTGAACGCTTATGAGTTGATCGTCGATCATCTCCCGGGCGGGCATTCAGGGGTGGATATCCATAAAAATATTCCATCCGCGATTAAAGAGCTGTGTGCTTTTTTAGTGCATATTCCCCATTATTTGATCGAGATTGAAGGAGGGGAGCGTCGAAACTCCATCCCAAAACGTGCCAGGGCGGTGATCGCGGTACCAGAAGGAGTGATCCTTGATAAGGGTCTGGAACATATTCAGATCAAAGAGATAGCCCTTCCCAAAGCCAAGATGATCAAAGGGGGACATAAGGTCTCGGAGATGATCCATGCCTTTGCTCAGGGAGTAAGGGCGATGAATCCGGAACTGGGAATCGTGCAAAACAGTATCAATCTGGCACTTGTTGAAAGTAGTGAAAAAGAGGTGAAGGTCACTCTGAGTGCACGTTCGATGGATAATGAAGAGCTCTTGACTCTGGTAGATGAAACAGTCTGTTTTTTTAAAGCCTTTGATTTTACAGCTTCATCGGAGGGAAGTTACCCGGCATGGAAACCGGATATTAATCCTTTTGCCAAGAAGGTACAGTCTATATGTGCAAAGCATTTTGATGCAGTGGACTTTATGGCGATACATGCGGGATTGGAGTGTGCCATCTTGAAACAGTATGCACCCCATCTGGATATTGCTTCTATTGGGCCAAATATCTATCATCCTCACTCATCCAGGGAGTCCGTCGAGATTGCTTCTGTAGAAAGGGTTTATAAGGCTTTGGAAGAGATCGTGGAGGTGTTCAGTTGAGAGGTTTTGTAATTATACTTGGATTGATGCTTTTTGGAGGGTGTACGGTGGTCGGTGTCGGTGCTGCTTCCGCTGTCGGAGGTACACACTATCTTTCCGGGGAGATCAAGGCTTCTTACAGGACTTCCATATATCATCTTTACAAGGTCTCATTGTACACACTCAAGCAGGAGAAGATGAAGGTTATATCGGTGACAAATACCAAGAGGGATGCGGATATTGAAGCGGAGTTTTGGGATGAGACTTCAGTACATATCCATATCTATTACAACAAAGAAGGCTTGGCCACTTTGGGTATCCGAGTGGGAATGATAGGCGATGAGAAGCGAACCAGAGCATTGCATACAAAAATAGAAAGATATATCTGATTAGGTTTATGCCGGTTTAAAACTTTTCGTCGTTTTGCAGTACTCCTGCATAAAGCACTCCGTATCGCATTTTGGATTTTTGGCAGTACAGATATAACGTCCGAAAAGCACCATTCCCTGGTGTAATTGATGCAGATTGGTCTTGAGCTTTTTAGCCAGTTCCTCTTCTGTTTTAAGGGCGGTCTTGGCATCGCTAAGTCCCAACCGGTGAGAGACTCTGAAGACATGGGTGTCTACAGCCATCAGGTTGGCACCGGTATATTCGATGAGTACGACATGGGCGGTCTTTTGTCCTACGCCGGCCAGAGTGACGAGCTCTTTTTCATCCAGAGGTACTTCTCCATCATAAACTTCGACAATACGCTGGGCCATCTTGATAAGGTTCTTACCCTTGTTGTTAAAAAAGGAACAGGTATTGATCAGAGCCAGTACATCATCCAGTTCAGCATTGGCTAACGAGACGGGATCTGGATACTTTTCAAAGAGGGCTGGGGTGATGACATTAACCCGCTTATCGGTGCATTGGGCGGAGAGAGCCACGGCGATGACCAGTTCAAAGGCATTGGTGTAATTAAGCTCGGTAACGGCCTCATCATAGCGGCTGATAAACTCTTCTTTGATCGCTTCGATCTCTTTCTTGGTAGCTTTTTTCATGATGCAAGTTTAGCAAAGAGTATCTGAGTAACCCTTAATAGGCGAAAAAAGCGAAAAATACCATTTAAAACTGTTTGTTTAACCCCTGTTTAATTATAATATATGATAATGAGTGATTCATTACACACAGATTTGATACTTGCAAGGAAGTTAGATGGCATCACTTTTTTCATGGTTTAGCTCAAAGCTTAAAAACCAGGGACCGACAGCGTCGATTACGGCGTCAATGGAAAAAGATGGGTATGTGTCAAAGGAACTCTTTTATGAGATCTTAGACCTGGAGACAAATGCGATTTTGTTTTTTACAAAAGATGAGGGTTGGATCGGCGGAAACAAAGCCTTTTTTAACCGTTTTGACTTTGATAATATTTCTGACTTCCGTGCCAAACATGAAAGTATCCGTGAACTCTTTATCGAAGAGAGTGAAGAGGTCTTTACGGAATATGACAAGTCTTGGCTGGATTATATCCGTATCCACAAAGAGGAGGGATATCGTGTTGTGCTTAAAGACAAGGATGAGAACGATATTCCTTGTCGTGTAAAGGCGCGTAAGATCCGTCAGGCTGGAAAGGACCTCTACGTACTAGAGCTTGAAGATATTTCCGAGCTGGAAGAAGCGCGACTGAAGACTCAGGAAGTAGAGCGTCTTAAGAGCAAGTTCCTTTCAAATATCGGACATGAGTTTAGAACACCGATGAACGGTATTCTTGGTTTTATCGAGTTGATGGAGAAGAATAATGCGGATCATCAACAGAGTGAATACCTGCAGATGATCAATATCTCCGCACGTAACCTAATGTCCAATATTGAATCTCTACTGGATCTTGCACAGATGCAGGGGGGACGTCTGAAACTTAATGAGAGTGAGTTTAACCCCATTGCCGAGATGGAAGAGCTGGCTCGTCTTCATGCAGTAGAAGGTCGTAATAAGGGAATTCAGACCTATTTTTACATTGATCCTAAACTACCGCAGTATATGACCGGTGATTTGCGTAAGCTCAAGCAGATTTTGAACAATCTCATCAACAATGCCCTTAAGTTTACCAAGCGCGGTGGAAAGGTCACTGTAGAAGTGAAGCTTGTACAGCGCAACAATGACGGTACCTGCAGTATCGGTTTTGGGGTCAAAGATACAGGTAAAGGCATCCTGAAAGAGCATCTTGCGATGATTACCCAGCCCTTTGTGGCCGGTGATCAGGCGGACAACCGCCTAGGTGTCGGTTTAAGTCTTTCCCATGGACTCATCAAGATGATGGGTGGAGACCTAAAGATACAATCAGAGCTTGAAAAGGGTTCATCCTTTACCTTTGCATTAAGCTTCTCGTGCTCAGAAGCGCAATCCTTCCAGGTCGTTCAGAATAAAACGGCCAAGGTCGTCTTACTGGATGAAGAGCGTGTCGAAGATGCGAATCAATTGACCATGTATTTACGTTCATTCTCCATGAATGTCATCAAGGTTAATGAAATCGATGAGAAGATCTATGAGGGAACCGATCTTGTCTATTTGATTGCTTCACAGGAGAAGCCGGGCTGGATGCTGAAGCTTTCTACTTTTAATAAACGGGGCAAGACGATCCTTGTCATCAATCCTGGTGAACAGGTACAGACAAAGATGGCCCATATCATCGATCACACCTTTGTCAAACCGATGATCCCTTCCAAAATCGCTAATCACTTGGCGAAAATATTGCGTCTGCCTAAATCATCTCCTGTTCTTCAGGAGGCCCAGTCCCGTAAAGAAGCGATCAAGGCACTCGTGGTGGAAGACAACCTTATCAACCAGCGTCTTATCAAGATCTTGTTGCAGGAGTATAATCTTCAGGTCACGACGGCCAGTGACGGGGAAGAAGCAGTTAATCTGTGTATGAGTAATGAGTTTAATATTATCTTCATGGATATTGATATGCCGGTAAAAGACGGTATTCTAGCGACTCAGGAGATCAAACAGCAGCGTAACCCGGCCCAAGCGCGTCCGATGCCGATCGTTGCATTGACAGCGCTTGCGATGGAAGGGGATAGAGAGCATATCCTGGAAGAGGGGCTGGATGATTATCTCTCCAAGCCGCTGACACGTGAGAAACTGGAGTATATTCTACAAAAACATCTACACTTGAGTTTTTAGGAAATTTTAGGGGAAATAGGAATTAAAGTACATGCATGAGTTAAAAGAACATCTTCCGCAGAGTGTGACAGAGTTTACCGAAGAGATTTTGGAACTTGAAAGTGCTATTGTTTTAGTTATTGATAAGAAAGCCGGTGTAATAGGTGCAAACAGTGCTTTTAGTCGATACCTTCCCTTTAAAAGTCTGAATGAGTTTTCCCAAAAACATATGGATATCGGTGAGCTTTTTCTCCCATCCTCGCAGACGCTTGGTTCTGAAAAACCTTTTGAGTGGATTTATGAGGTCTTGAAGTCATCTCAGAAAAAACATAAGGCCAAGATGCTGGATATCAAAGGGAAAAAGCGTCTCTTTGAGGTACGGGTGAAAGAGGTGATTGCCGAAGGCAAGGATCTGTTTATTGCGCAGTTTGATGATATCTCTGCCTTTGAAAAAGCGAAACGTGCCCAGACCTATTTTGAAGAGTTCAAGAAGAAGTTCCTCACTTCTATGTCCCATGAGTTTAGAACACCTATGAACGGGATTATCGGATTTGTGGACCTTTTGGAGCGTACCGATACGAACCGTATCCAAAAAGAGTATATCAGCCTGATTTCTCACTCCGCTCAAGCCATGATGCATAACGTGGAAAACCTGCTTGAGCTGGCGCAGATCGAGAGCGGACAGATCAGTGTGCATCAAAAAACGATCAACCTAATTGAGATGATGGAAAATTTCTCTTTGGGGTTTGCCGACGCCGCACAGGAAAAGAATATCCAACTGCTGTTTTATATCGATCCTCTTTTACCAAAAGAATTGGTAGCCGACGGGGACAAGATCAAAAAGGTACTCTCCAATCTGATTAAAAACGCCATCAAGTATACGGATGCCAAGGGACAGGTGTATGTAGAAGTACGTGCCAATGATATTGGTAAAGAAGGGGAAATACTGGTAGAGTACGCGGTAACGGACACGGGTGTTGGAATCGATCATAAACGTCTTTCTACGATTATCCGTCCTTTTGCCTCGGCCAAAGAGAACCAATCCCAGGGTAAAGATGGATTGGGAGTAGGACTTTCGGTCTGTTACAAGTTGACGGAGATGATGGACTCCAAGTTGAAAGTAGCGACAGAGGTCGGTAAGGGAAGCCGCTTTAGTTTCTCTATCAAGCATGAGAGTGACAATGTGTCCGCTTTTGAGTTTGTCAAAGGATCGCGGGTTGCTGTATGGGGTGAGGATTATTATACGGTGTTGTTTTCCAAACTGCTAAAAGAGTATCTTGATCATTTTGGAGTAGATGTTGTTGAGATCGATGGCCTGGTCAACAAGGAACTTAAAAATTGCGATGCCGTCTTTATCGTCACGGATCACCTCTCCGCTTCACGGGTAAAGTCGATCAAATCCCAATATCGTAACCTGCAAGTGGTACCGGTCATCAATCCCTCTTTTGCAAAGAAGTTTGAAGCCATTTCATCGGAAGTGGATGATCTGCTAATTAAACCGTTGTTGCCGAGCAAGATCTATGAGACGCTTAATGTCGTATGGAAAAAGGTACCGCCTGAACTCTTGAAAAAAGTCGAGCTTAAACCGACGAAGCCGAAAAAAGCACTTCTGGACCTTACTATTCTTGTCGCGGAAGATAATCCGATCAATCTTAAGCTGATAGAGACCCTGTTATCGCAATATAAATTGAAAGTACGTACCGTTGTCAACGGAAAAGAAGCGGTGGACGCCTATGATAAAGAGAAGGATTTTGATCTGGTCTTTATGGATATCGATATGCCGGTGATGGATGGGATCACGGCCACACGTATGATCAAAGAGATCGACAAGCGGGATTCGAGAGTGCATACCCCGGTCATCGCTCTGACGGCACATGGATTGGCAGGAGACAGAGAACGTATTATCAGTGCAGGTTTGGATGATCACTTTCCAAAACCTCTCGACCGTGCAAAATTGGAACTGGTCTTAAAACAGTATCTTGATTTGGATATAAATTAACCTTGCTTAAGCATCTTTAACTATAATAGGATGTTTTTATAGAGATTGAATGAATACACATTACAATAGATTTGAAGGACAATAATGAAAAAAGTTATTTTAGCATTAGCAGCAGCGGGTGCTGTCTATGCAGGTACAGTTGTGACGGTAAACGGTAAGAACATAACAGACGCTGAGGTTCAAGAAGTGTTGATGCAAGGAACACAAGGGCGTTACAATCAGCTTCCACCTGAGAAAAAAGCAGAACTTTCCCAGCGTGTGATTGATGGTCTTATTTCTCAAGAGCTGGTCTATTCTGATGCTAAAAAGATTGGTGTTCTAGAGAGTGCCGAGTATAAAAAGGAGTTAGATAAGGTACTTGAACGTGTAAAAGTACAGTTGGCTTCAAAGGTATGGGAAAAACGTCAATTTGAAAAAGTAAAGGTGTCGGATAAAGAGATCAAAGAGTATTATAAAGCTCATCCGGAAGAGTTCAGTGAGAAAGAAAAAGTACGTGCTTCACACATCCTATTAAAATCTGAAAAAGAGGCCAAGGATATCATTAAGGAACTTTCCAGCCTTAAAGATGGTGCCTTAAATGCGAAATTTGCTGAATTGGCGAAGGCAAAGTCTACAGGACCTAGTGGGCCTAAGGGCGGTGATCTTGGTTTCTTCGGTCAGGGACAGATGGTGCCTTCATTTAATGATGCAGCCTTTGCTATGAAAAAAGGCGAGATCACTAAAACTCCGGTAAAATCACAGTTTGGATACCACGTTATTTTAGTCACAGATAAACAAGCGGCCAAAGATCTTCCATTTGAAGAGGTCAAAGGGTTTATTGATCAAAAACTAAAGGTTGAGATCTTTAAAGAGCAGATGCAAACAAAAATGCAAGAGCTTAAGAAAAAAGCGAAGATCACCTACGCTAAGAAGTAACACGTATGCTTCCCTCACGGATCGACAAGGTTCACTTCAGGGGAAGAACTGTCTATGTCAAACGTGACGACCTGATAGACTCCTGTCTATCAGGAAACAAATACCGCAAACTCTACACCTTACTTAAGACTCCCAAAGAGACCTATAAGAAAATCATTTCCTACGGCGGAGCACAGTCCAATGCCATGTATGCTCTTGCATGTTTATGTAAGCAAAAGGGCTGGGAATTCCACTACTATACAAAAACACTCCCCCAATACCTAAAAGAGGGTGCTGAGGGAAATCTTGAACAGGCTCTAGGCCTTGGTATGCTTCTGCATGAACTACCCCATGAGGTCTACAAGGCTAAGATAGGAGAACTGCAAGGTCTCAGAGAAGAGAATACATTGATGATCTCTCAAGGGGGAGCTGATGAAATGGCCAAAGAGGGAGTCTCCGTATTGGCGGAGGAGATCAAGCACTGGAAAAAAAAGCATAGTATAGATAATCTCTGTGTTGTACTGCCCAGTGGTACAGGGACGACGGCGCTATATCTGAATGAAGCCTTGGTGGATGAGGGCATAATGGTTTATACCTCTGTCTTAGTGGGTGACAGGGAATACCAGATAAAGCAGTGGGAAAGACTTTCCGCGCCTCCATACCCTCAAATATTTTATACAGACAAAAAACGACGATTTGCAAACCCCTATCCTGAGTATCTACAAATACAGCAAGAGTTGCATGATGAGACAGGGATAGTTTTTGATCTGATCTATGCCCCATTGACTTGGTTACAGATGTGTGAACAATTAGGTGAAGATACAGAGATTCTCTATATTCATACCGGTGGAGTGTCCGGCAATAAGACGATGCGTGAGCGATATACATATTCTGAGCAGAAGTTATAAATTGGCTTTGTGATAAGTATATGAGAAATTTATGCTAGACTTTAGGTAAATAAAGACAAAAGGACATTGTTATGAAAAATCTATTGATGTTAAGTGTTTTAATCAGTTCCGTAATGGCTGCAGGTGGAATGGGTATGCCTTCTTTCTCTGACTTTGACAGTAATGGTGATGGAAAGATTACACAAAAAGAGTTAAATGATGGACGAGCAAAACGTCATGAACAAAAAGCGAAAGAAGGGAGGATGTTGAGAAATATACAAAATGCACCTTCTTTCGCCGAGTTTGACACGAATGGAGATGGCGTTATCTCAAAAGAGGAGTTTGCCGCACATCAGAAAGCGAGACGCGGACAATAAGCCTTTTAAAGGCTTAGTTGCGATCCATTGCATTGAGGTCTTTGAAGGCCTCGATAACACGTTCTACGAGTGTCTCTTGTCCGGCACGTAACCATTTACGAGGGTCGTAATATTTTTTATTCGGTTTGTCATCACCCTCCGGATTACCGATCTGGCCTTGCATATAGGCTTCGTTTTTCTCGTAGAAAGCTTTGGTACCTGCCCAGGTCGCCCATTGAGTATCGGTGTCGATATTCATCTTGATTACACCATAGCTGAGCGCTTCTGAAATCTCTTCTTTGGATGAACCTGATCCACCGTGGAAGACGAAGTTTACAGGTTTGGTCTCTGTATTGTATTTTTCCTGGATGAAGGCTTGAGAATTATCAAGGATTTTTGGTGTCAGTGTCACATTTCCAGGTTTATAGACCCCGTGGACATTTCCGAAGGAGGCAGCAATGGTAAAGGCATTAGAGACCTTTGAAAGCTCTTCATAGGCATAGGCTACTTCTTCTGGTTGAGTGTAAAGCAGGGCATTGTCGATATTGGTATTATCTACACCGTCCTCTTCTCCACCGGTGACACCCAGTTCGATTTCGATAGTCATACCGATCTTGTTCATACGTTTGAAGTACTCTACACAGGTACCGATATTCTCCTCAAGCGGTTCTTCGGACAGATCAAGCATATGTGAAGAGTATAAAGGTTTTCCCTCTTTGGCGTAGAACTCTTCTCCTGCATCTAACAGAGCATCAATCCACGGTAGGAGTTTGCGTGCGGCATGGTCGGTGTGCAAGACAACAGGAACACCGTAAGCCTCGGCCATGGCATGAACGTGCTTCGCACCAGAGATGGCACCGGCAATGGCTGCTTTTTCATTCTCATTGCTTAGACCCTTCCCGGCATAGTAGGATGCTCCTCCGTTTGAGAATTGGATGATAACCGGTGAGTTTACCTTGGCAGCTGCCTCTAAGACACCATTGATTGAGTCTGTTCCAACAACATTGACGGCTGGCAGGGCAAAGCCCTCTGCCTTGGCAATAGCAAATAGTTTTTGAACATCTTCTCCATGTAACACACCCGGTTTGACGGCATCTAATACTTTCATTAATCATCCTAATATAATATAATGATGAAATTATAGCAAATAAGATACGATGTTCAAGATAAATGAAACAATATTTCTACAAGGAAAAACATGTCATTAGATTTAAGCCAATGCTTGGTGATCGGTATCTCTTCACGGGCCTTGTTTGACCTTGAAGAGGAAAATGATCTTTTTAACGATAACGGCGTAGAAGCCTACAGGCAGCACCAGTTTGAAAATGAAGGGAAGGTCTTGAAGAGGGGAACGGCTTTTCATTTGGTAGAAGCCTTGCTGAAGCTGAATGATCTGGCTGGAAAGAAGCTGGTGGAGGTGATCGTTATGTCGCGTAATTCTCCGGACACGGGTTTGCGGGTCTTTAATTCGATCGAACATTATGGACTGGATATCACCCGTGCAGCTTTTTCCGGAGGAGAAAACCTTTCTGATTATCTGGAGGCTTTTAAGGTGGACCTATTCTTATCTAAGTCCGAAGAGGATGTACAACTGGCCATTGACAGCGGATGCGCGGCGGCGATCTTGTATGCACCGCCTAAGCAGATTGATATCTCCCAACAGATCCGAATCGCCTTTGATGCGGATGCAGTGATCTTCTCCGAGCAGTCAGAGCATATCTACAAGACCAAGGGTCTGGAAGCCTTTTTGGAGCACGAAAAGAAGAATGTGGATAAGCCTCTGCCTGAGGGTCCCTTTGCCAAACTTCTAAAGACCCTCTCTTATCTGCAAAAACAGTTTGAAAACTCACCGATTCGTTTGGCCATTGTCACCGCCCGTAATTCCCCGGCCCATGAGCGGGTGGTACAGACGCTAAGAACCTGGGATGTACATGTGGACGAGGCTTTTTTCCTCGGAGGACTTTCCAAGGATGAGATTCTTAAAGCCTATAAAGCCCATATCTTCTTTGATGATCAGGAGACCCATCTGGAAGATGCTTCCAAGGTGGTTCCTTCAGGTAAGGTGCCCTATAAGACAGGCTCTGTTTTGCAGCGCTATGTGAAGGATGATAAGTGAGAACGCTTCTTTGTATGGAGTGAAGCCAGTAGGCATCAGTGCCTCTTTTATCGTACTGATGATAGGGTAGATGGCCATTTATGAAGTTGTCTGTTCTTACGCTTTTGCCATTGTTTCTGTGTGCTCAGGTACCACAGGCCTTTTTCACCCTTGGAAACACTATCGAAGGCGAACGTCCCATTTATCTTGCCCTGATGCGACATGAAAATTTTCAAATCCACAATGCACGACTCAATGCCTATCTTGAAGAAATGGATCGGGCTTTTGTTATCGGGCATCAGTTGGATGAGGCGATTGAGGAGGCAAGGGAACAACAACAGAAGAGACTGCATGGAGATTATTTAAGGGCTCTGCGGCAGATTGAGTCTCAACGGTCTGATATCCATACCTTCTATTTTCAGGAGTTACAGAAATCGATGGAGCTTTCGGATGAGTCCTATTTTCTTTTTTTGATACAAGAGGGTAAATCGCTTTTGCAAGAAGATCCTGTTTTACGAGAGCGTTCCCTCTCTTATGCAAAGGAACGGCACCTGTTTTCGAAAAGTAAGGCATTTGCAGAGCTGAAAGCGGAGCAGGAGCTGGATGAACGTTCCTGGGTCTTTTCGCAAAGGATGCATGAGGAGTATCAGGCGCATCAGGAGGTACTGAAGAAAGAAGAGGCTTTGAGGCTTCGACAACTTTTGCTGGCCAAGCACAAGGGAGGGGTGATCGTTTATGCGCAAGAGCGCAAGGGAGATATCGATTTTTATATCGAGAACCTGTTCAATATGCATGTGAGCAGTACGCTTTTTATAGAGAATATTCAAGGTTATGAGACCGATTCAAGGCTTCCGCTAAGGTTTGTACTTGCGCCCAAAGAGAAGCGTAAGGCCCTGCATTTGAAAAACAGTGATGTAAATGGGCATGTGGGAGATTTCCGTTCCCATATATCCTGGGTCAAGGGTTCCGTTAATGCAGTACATGATCCGGAGTTTATCTATGCGCTTCCTTTTCATGATTCTCACAAGGTAAGTCAAGGCTTTAACGGCAATACATCGCATCGGGGAAATGCCCGGTATGCCATTGATTTTGCTATGGATATCGGTACACCGGTTTATGCAGCACGGGGGGGAAAAGTAGTGGAGATCGTTCAGGAACATGATCGGCACGGCATGGGCTTGCAGATGCGGCAATATGCGAATTATGTGATCATTGAACATGATGACAAGACCCTTGGACGATATTTTCATTTGAAGCACAAGGGGGTTACAGTAGCGCTTGATGAAGAGGTTAAGGAAGGAGCTTTGATCGGATATTCGGGGAATACAGGACGAACCTCCGGAGCCCATCTGCATTTTGTGGTCACCAAGGCTGAGTCAATCAACGATAATTATCGTTCCGTTTCACTCCCCATCAGGTTCCGTTGTAGTGAGGGGGTCGTCGATAAGCCTATCACGGGACAGTTTTACTGTTCTGAATAAACCTTAACGGCTATAATGTATGGCAAGCCAGATAGTGGGTGATGCGCAGTAAGTGACCTTGTGTTTTTGCATTCTCGGGATATGGATATATTCTCCTTTGCCTAATCTGATGACCCTGCCATCTTCAAAGGTCAACTCTCCTTCTCCTTCAATGATCACTACCCATTCATCCTCTTCTTGTTCATACCATTCATCTGAGGTCTGCCCATGAGAGGTGATCTTTTGAATCTTGATATTGGGTAATTGTAATAAGGACTCGAAGATCTCTTCTGAAGGATTGCCGGTATTGGGTATAAAAAGATTATTCATTAAGGGAAATCTCCATTAGGTCTTCGGCCCATGTAATTGGACCTTTATAGCTTTTGCGGATAAGGGTTTCATGCTGTTTTTCCAATCCCAGTGTACGATTCATACGATGGGAAAGCACTAGGCGTTTTACCTTTGCCTGGCTCGCGATCTGGGCAATACGAGAGGGGCGCATATGCAGGGTTTTGGCACCATTAAACCCTTTTTCGGGAATAGCATGGTGGGCAATAAAAAGGTCGGCATTGTGAGTGAGTGTGACAAGGGTGTCTGAGGAAGCGGAGGTATCTCCTGAAAAGACGATGACTTTTCCGCCAACCTCCAAACGGTATGCCAAGGCGGGAACGATGCCATGGTGTACTTTTTGGGCCTTGATAATCATTGAAGGGAGTTTAATAGGCTGTTCTGAGTGAACTTCTTTTACTTTTAGGGAAAAAGAGTCACTTTGATCTGTGAGGATATCAGACATATATCGATAGGCTCCGTTCTCTCCAAAGAGAAGGGAGATGAATTCGTCTGTGCCCGGGAAATGGTTATTCCCTGTAGGCCCGATGAGGGTAAGCTCCCTGTCACGTTGGGAAAAGTACCCGGCCTTCATCAGTGCAGGAAGATCAACGGTGTGATCAATATGTAAGTGGGTAAGAAGAATAAGCTCTAGATCTTCAATCCTGGCTTCAGCCTGAGAAAAACGGGTAAAACTACCTCCTCCCAGATCAATAAGTACCCGGGCCTTGCCATCGATTTTAATGAGGTAAGAGGCAGAAGCGCGTTCGCCAAGTTCCGGTCCACCCGAACCCAGTATCTGTACGGATAGGGATGCGGCAAAGAGTCCCAGGGGAAAGAGTAGGCTAAATATCCATTTCATGATCTTCCTTTTGCATCATTATATCAACAAGAGTGTGTAATCATTATGTAATCTAAGGAAGGATTTAAGGTAGAATTATCATTAAAAGTTTATACTTAAGGGTTATTTTAATAGTGTGTCTAAGGGGATGACCATTAAATGAAGGAGTATGTATGAAAAAAGTAATACTATCTAGCCTGAGTGCCCTGGTACTATTGATCGGCTGTGGAAGTGAGAGTGAAAGTGATGCGGCAGCCTGCCGTTTTAGTGTACAGCAAAACCTTGATCAAGGTAATTATGCTGCGGTCATTGCCGAGTTGACGAATCCGGCAAGTGCCTGTTATGCAGCCTATAACGGAGATGAATGGCAGCTTGACCTAGGGGCTGCATACATGGGACAAGCAGGCCTGAGTGTCTCTGATATTATCTCTTTGATCGGTGTTCAAGATAACGCGAACAGCTCTTCCTTTCAAGCTTTTATTGACGGAGTGAGTTCAAGACAGAGTACTACGGCATTGGATAATCTGGAAGATGCCTCCTCAGCCTTTAGTGCGGCCCTTGGCACGGCAAACTGTACGGATCCAAATCTTACGACTTCTCAAAAGGATACCTGTTTATACATCGGTCTGGCAGAGACGATGCTGGCGACAACGACGATCAGTTATTTGCTGGAAGATATCGCCGATCTGTTTAATGATCTGGATGCTGCGGCTCAAGCGGCGGCTCAAGAGGAGATGGAAGCATCCATGTGTGCTTTAAGGTATATGGATACAAATGATGCTACATGTGGAGGAGCTGCGACAATATCGGCAGGTAATGTGGTATTTGCCTATTCAGATGCTTCTACTAGAAATTTCACTGAAATCAATGTAACAATAGCAGGGAATACCTATCATAGATTAGGTACTGAACAACCACCATTAACAGGTGGGACGACGATTGTGACGGATGGATACTGCAACAATGATTTTTCAAATCCTTCTGCTACCTGGGATGTGGGAACAAGTCCTTATGCTTGCCCGTTGAATCAAGACCCGGCTGTGGCTGATCAAAATATTTCCACCCTTTTGG
>JBFEYO010000032.1:0-18274 GCA_041562075.1 Sulfurimonadaceae bacterium
CAGAGGTTCAAAAAGTTTCCGGCTTCCGCACGCACGGCCATATATTCAGGAAGGTAGCGTCCCGCCTGACGCATCATCCATACGGGAGTATAGGGGGTTTCTTTGCCTAGACAGGCATCGACGAAGATCTTATTGGACATTAATGGTGGTCTCCCTTATGTAAGAAATAGAGTGCTAAAGCAAGTAGCAGGATAGAGCCTGAGAAATAGAGCATCTCGAGGGCTCCTGTGTATTTAGTGTGTAAGACACGCTGGAAGAAACTGACCACAAGGACCATCACGATGACCTTGGCGATCTTGTCTTTGAGTTGATCAAGGGAATGGATTTTCAGGACATTACTGGAGGTCTCATTCTCTTCGGCTGCTTCGATCTTGGAGATAAAAAGTTCATACACACCAAGGCTAAAGATCAACAGGACGATGGCGATCAAAAAAAGGTCGATAGCGCCTATAATCGCAGAGACAACATCCTCATGCAGGTGTTTGGGATGGACATGGTTGATCACAAGATCCCAGACCATTACAAGTACACCCCAGATATCGATACTGGCAACGATAAAGAGGATGATCGCTCCGAGCATACTGAAGACAACGGCAAGGATAGTGAATAGACGACTATGCCAGAGGGTGTTTTCAAAGATCTTCTCAAGCATTATTTTGCCTCCTGCATCTCTACCCATTTTTGTGCAATACGGATGGCATTGGTCGCGGCACCTACACGCAGGTTGTCGGCGACGATGAACATATTGAGTATGTTCTTGCGGTAGATATCATTACGAATACGCCCTACAAAGGTCTCATCCTGATCGACACAGCTTGCCGGCATCGGATAAGCACTGGTGGCCGGATCATCCACGATCACGATATTTGGCGCCTGTGAAAGGATCTCACGGGCTTGGGCAGCATCCACATCACAATCAAAGGTAAGGGTCAAAGACTCGGCATGACCGCGCAGGGTAGGTACACGTACACAGGTTGAACAGACTTCGACCTCTTTACCCAGGATCTTCACCGTCTCATTAACCATCTTCATCTCTTCTTTTGTATAGCCGTTTTCCATAAAGACATCGATCTGAGGGATAACATTCAAAGCGATCTGGTGAGGGAAAGCCTTGTGCTCTGACTCATCCAGTTTGAAGGAGAAAAAGTCCTGCATCTGCTGTACCAGTTCTTCCATGGCTTCTTTTCCCCCACCGGAAGTCGCCTGGTAGGTTGATACATCGACACGTTTAAGATCATAAGCCTCATCCAAAGGTTTAAGTACCTGTACCATCTGAATCGTAGAACAGTTCGGATTGGCGATGATACCGGTAGTGTTCCACTCACTGATCTCATGAGGATTGACTTCCGGTACGACCAAAGGAACGTCTTCATGCATTCTGAAATGACTGGTGTTATCGATGACTACCGCACCCGCTTCCGCGGCAAAAGGTGCATATTTCTCAGAGATGGAACCACCTGCCGAGAAGAGAGCGATCTCGATCTGCTCTTCTTTGAAAATCGTCTCGGTAAGCTCCTGGATCACCAGTTCATTTCCATTAAAGTCGATGGTATTTCCCGCCGAACGTTCACTTGCCAAAGGAATCAGTTTATTAAAAGGGAAGTCAATGGTTTCAAAGATACGAAACATCTCTTCGCCTACGGCACCACTTGCACCGACGACAGCTACATTATATTTTTTCAATTCTCTATCCTTTCAAATTATAGGTTTGTATTTTTTTCTCCAAGACACTGTTGCTCATGCCCAGTATCTTCGCACTCTCTTTGATATCCATATCACAGGAGTTTAGCACCTCTTCGATGAGCTCTTTTTCCATCTCGGTGATGGACTTTTGTTTTTGGCGGCTATCCAAGAAAAGCTCATCGGGAGTAATGGAATCCCCCTCACTCAGAATCGTCGCCCGCTCGACCACTGAGACCAATTCACGGATGTTGCCCGGCCAGCTGTACTCCAGCAGGGCCTCTTTGGACGCCTCATTAAATTGCTTTAACTCAAAACCGTATTTCTCGCAATTATCCTCAAGGACCTTGGAAGCAATATCCAGAATCTCTTCCTTACGCTGGCGAAGAGGAGGGATTGCGACGGGAATGGTATTGAGACGGTAATACAGATCTTCTCTAAACTCACCTTCGTCTATATGTTTGTGCAGGTTCGCATTGGTTGCTGATACGACACGTACATCGATCTTTATCGGTTTTTGTGAACCCAGGCGCTGTACTTCACGCTCTTGCAATACCCGCAAGAGCTTGGCCTGAACACCATAGGGCATCTCTCCGATCTCATCTAAAAAGATCGTACCACCGTTGGCCAACTCAAATTGGCCGGGCTTGGCGGCGATAGCATCGGTGAAGGCACCCTTTTCAAAACCGAAGAGTTCACTTTCGATCAGGTTGTCGGGAATGGCTGCCATATTGATAGCCACAAAGGGTTTCTTCGCACGGGGCGAGCTCTCATGGATAAAGGTAGCAAAGACCTCCTTACCCACACCACTTTCACCGGTCAGCAAAATAGAAGCATCGGTCTTAGCCGCTTTTTCGGCCATATTGACCGCTTTCTCCAGAGCCGGAGAAGAGGCCGCGAAAGAGGAACTGGAACACTGCTTCTTGGCTTTTTTACCCTTGGGGGCTTTTTTAACGACCTCTTGTACCTTATGGGAACGTTTGATCGCTTCTACCAGGGTTTCTATCTCAAAGGGCTTGAGTAAAAAGTCCTTGACACCCAGCTGGATGGAGTCGATGGCTTTTTGCAAGGTGGCATTTCCGGTCATGATGATGACTTCGTATTTCCCGTCTAGCACTTTTACAAACTCGATGCCGTCCATTCCGGGCATATTGATGTCGGTGACTACCAGCTCATAGGTGTCATCCAACTTGGGAAGGGCATCTTTGGCCGATTTGAAAGAGACGATTTCAAACTCTTTATAATCCCCCATAGCAATTTCAAGGGACTTACGCATATTGATATCGTCTTCAACGATGGCGATCTTCATGTGACTCCTTTGCTATGGAATATGACGGACAAGGGTATAAGCAGGGCTGGTAGATGTGTAAAAATCATCTGCCAATGCCCTCTAAAGGGTGCTATACCATCTTCTTGTCTAGTCTACTAATAATCGCGTGATTATAGCGTAGTCATTTTTAAAATCGACTGTTACATAGGTGGGGGGAATAGTGATACAGATCAGGGAATCGCTGCGGTAATCATAGAGGGTTTCATGGCTTCGGGTATGAAGCCCATCTTTCATCAGGAAGTCGATCAGCTTCTCTTTGTGCCGATACAGGGTCTGGCGTATATGCTCATTAGGAAGTGTTTCAAGCTGTAGATGCTTGTCTGGCCTGGCAATGATCTCTTTCATACTTTCAGAGATATATAATGATTCGGATATGACTACCGCGTTTTTGATCTGGGCACGGTAGCTTAAGATGAAGGTTTCAGTAGCCATCATAAACGATGGCAAAAGCATCAGAAGTAAAAGCCTGATTGTCATATCAACAAAGGCCTTTTTTCATCTAAATACTTAGCGTTTGGCGAGGATAGAACGCCACTGTTTTGGATCAATGGTCAGTTCCATTTCTACCTCGCATAGACCATCTTTGAAGATAGTCTCGATGATCTCCGCTTCAGCGATAACGGCATCAACAAAGGTACGCACTTCGGAACGTTGAACCATCATGTTCTTGATCTTGTCAGAACCTTCGATTCTCACACCTTTGACCTTTTCTGCCAACAGTCTGTAGGCATCGGCAATAGCAGCGCGTTTGGCCAAGGCATAGGCCTGTGCCGGTGAAGAGGTCATCGTTGGAGCGACTCCCTGTCCTGTTACATTGATACGCATCTTTTTATAGGAGGCCGGGGCGTCTTGGTTCATACCCATCGGAGGCTCTTGCATATCCTCAGGACAGACATGTTCTTGCTCTTGACTTTGCTCAGGTACGGTCACGACAACGGGCTGAACGACAACCGGTTCCACTACAACGGGATTGCCGTTATGTGCAGCAACGGGAACGGACTGATCATTAGTCTCTTCCACCGGACCTTCATTGGCCAGGAGAAACGAAGAGAGTAGGGCACTTAGTAATAAGGTTTTTTTCATTATACATCCTTGCATCTTTTCAATGATGAATATTAAGCAAGCATTGTTCCATATTATAAAGGGCGGTTGATGAAGAGTATTTAAAAGGGTGGTGGATATGGTGTTTACTGGCAATATTTAGTTTTTCTAGTATCGGCCCTTAGGCCGGAAACGTAGTTCAGAGAAGTTGTACATCAAATGGTGATACCCCCGCGTCTAAAGACTAAGTAGGGTGCTTTTGTGAGGGTGAAGGCTATTCTTCAGACTCTTCCTCATCAGGTTCTTCCTCTTTTTTAGGACAGCGGGAAATAGAGATGACATCATCCCCTTTAATGATAAAGACACCCGAAGTATTACGTCCTGATTTAGAGATGGTCTGCATATCAACACGGATCATTTTACCGGTTTTAGTCAGGGCCATCATATCCATAGACTCATCTACCATCAGACATCCAACCACGTAATTTCCGGTTTTATTGTTTAGTTTCATGGCAATTACACCGGATCCGGCACGGTTGGTCAGGCGATACTCTTCAGCAGTGGTACGTTTACCGATACCTTTTTCACTGACGGTAAGGATCTCTTCTTCGTCATTTTTAATGATGTTGGCATCAATAACGTAGTCACCCTCATGCTTGAATTTGATACCGCGTACACCACGGGTCGAACGGCCCTGGTCACGGGTTTTTCCGATCTCAAACTTGATACACTGGGCCTGACGCGTCAGGATGAAGAGGTATTGAGTCTCAGGTGTTGCGATCTTGGCCGTGACCAGCATGTCATCATCATCCAGAACAATAGCGCGTACCCCGTTGGAGCGTACATTGGAGAACTCGGACAGGTTGGTACGTTTGACGATACCGTTTTTAGTAAAGAAGACCAGAGAGTTCTCTTCACTAAAGTCTGTTGTTGGAATAATAGACTGGATCTCTTCATCCTGCACCAGGTTGATCAGGTTGACGATCGCCTTACCTTTGGCTGTACGTGAGCCCTCAGGGATTCTATAAACCTTCAACCAGTGAAGCTGTCCACGGTTGGTGACAATAAGCAGGGTATCGTGGGTATTACAGGTAAAGAAACTTTCAATAAAGTCATCATCATAGGTCGTGACGGCTGTCTTGCCTTTTCCGCCGCGGTGCTGCTTCTCATACTGAGCCAGCGGAACACGCTTGATGTATCCACGGTGAGTGATGGTAACGACCATCGGCTCATTCGGGATAAGGTCTTCGATGTCGATATCGTCATAATTGTCAACGATGTCTGTTTGGCGAGGCGTGTTAAGGACCTCTTTTGCTTCAAGCAGCTCTTCTTTAATGATGGAGTGAAGGACCTCTTCACTTTTAAGAATAGACTCAAGGTATTCAATAAGTTCAAGAAGTTCACGAAGTTCATTTTCGATCTTCTCGCGCTCAAGTCCTGTCAGTTTTTGCAGACGCATATCAAGGATAGCTTGAGCCTGAAGGTCGGAGAAATCAAACTCTCTCATCAGACCTTCTTTGGCATCTGCAGTGTCTTTGGAAGCACGGATGAGTTTGATGATCTCATCGATATGATCCAGGGCTTTTTTCAGACCCTCTAAAATATGTGCCTTGGCCTTGGCTTTTTCAAGATCAAAGATCGTACGGCGGATAATGACCGTCTTACGGTGGGAGATAAAGGTACTTAGTACATCCATCAGTTTGAAGATCTGCGGTTCCTGGTTTTTAATCGCCAGCATGATGATACCGAAGGTGGTTTGCATATTGGTCTGTTTATAAAGATTGTTAAGGACGATCTCCTGCATCGCGTCACGCTTAAGCTCGACAACGATACGCATACCTTCACGGTCAGACTCATCGCGGATTTCAGAGATCCCTTCAATGCTTTTATCACGTACCAATAAGGCGATACTTTCTACCAGACGGGATTTGTTGACCTGGTAAGGAAGCTCATCGATGACGATGACATCCTTATTCCCTTTTTTCTCGATATGGGTCTTGGCGCGAAGTTTGATACGCCCACGGCCTGTTTCATAAGCATCCAGGATCCCTTTTTGTCCATAAATGGTCGCACCGGTTGGAAAATCCGGTGCCTTGATAAACTGCATGATCTCTTTAAGCGTCGCATTTGGATTGTCAATCATATGTACCAGTGCGGAGATGACTTCTCCCGGATTGTGTGGCGGAATATTGGTGGCCATACCTACGGCGATACCTGAAGAACCGTTAATAAGAAGGTTTGGTACACGGGTAGGGAATACAGATGGTTCCTGTGTCGTAGCATCATAGTTGTCGATCATATCAACGGTGTCTTTGTCCAGGTCCTTCATCAGTTCGCCGGCATATTTGGTCATACGTGCTTCCGTATAACGCATTGCTGCCGCGTTGTCACCATCGACCGACCCGAAGTTCCCCTGACCGTCGACAAGGGTCATACGCATAGAGAAGTCCTGAGCCATACGTACAAGTGCATCGTAGACCGAGTTGTCGCCATGAGGGTGGTACTGACCGATCACGTCACCGACGATACGGGCAGATTTCTTATACTTGGCACCGGCTGAGAGGTTTAGCTTATCCATTGCATACAAGATACGGCGGTGAACAGGCTTAAGACCGTCACGTACATCCGGCAGGGCACGACCAATAATAACACTCATTGAGTAGTCAAGGTAGGATGCCTTTACAGTATCTTCAATATTAATGTTTTCAATATTCTGGTTTTCTTCCAGTAAATCGCTCATGTCTATCCTCTATATATACTCTTCAAATTAAAGAGTCTGAAAATTGTATATATAGTATCGAAGATAGTTTAATTTATAGATAAAGGCAGAGAGTAAAACTTAAAGAAAAGATTTAAAATTATAAATAAGCGTTAAAAGGTAACAAACCTATTTTATATGGAATTATAAAAAAACTAAATGGTTAAAAATTAATCACAAAACTGTCTAGCTGTATCTGTCTAAAAGTTATACTGTTACAAATCTAATTCAAGGAAAGTTCGATGAAAAAATTGTTCGCAGCATTATTGCTAACTCCTCTTCTGGCATTGGCAGAAGACACCCCGACTTTGGATACGGGAGACACAGCATGGATGATGGTGTCCACAGCATTTGTTATGTTGATGACACCAGCAGGTCTGGCACTGTTTTACGGTGGTATGACCCGTGCTAAAAGTATTTTAAATACGTATTTGATGGTTCTTGCAGCCTTTGTTGTTGCATTTATTGTATGGATTGCCGCCGGGTATTCAATCGCGTTTGGTACGGCCGAATCAGCCGGTATGCAAAAGGTAATCGGTGGATTTGGAAACATGTTCCTTAACGGGATCTCTTGGAATGAGCTAAGTGGTACCTATCCGGCTTATGTCTTCATTGTTTTCCAAGGTACTTTTGCTGCAATTACGGTGGCAATCGCTTCCGGTTCGGTGATTGAACGTATCAAGTTCTCTACGTGGTTGGTATTTGTAGCGATCTGGGGACTGGTAGTATATGCTCCGATTACACACATGGTATGGGGTGGAGACGGTGCTCTTCTATTTGATGCCGGTGCGCTTGATTTCGCAGGTGGTACGGTTGTTCATATGAATGGTGGTCTTGCAGGTCTTGTTCTTGCGATTCTTGTGGGTAAACGTGTGGGTTATCCTAAAACTGCGATGAAACCTGCTTCTGTGATCTTGACAGCGCTGGGTGCAGCGATGTTATGGTTCGGTTGGTACGGATTCAACGGTGGTTCTGCATTCGGTGCAAACGAGATTGCCGGTCTTGCTTTCTTAACGACAACGATTGCCGCTTCGGTTGCGACGATTGCTTGGATTATTCTTGAGTGGATCGTGTATAAAAAACCGACACTTCTTGGTGCGGCAACAGGTGCGATCTCTGGTCTTGTAGCGATTACTCCGGCTGCTGGTTTTGTGGACGTATTCGGTGCTTTCTTAATCGGTGCTATCGGTACAGTGGTTGCTTTCTTCGGTGTGACTGTTATGAAGAAAAAACTTGGATATGACGATTCTCTTGACGCATTCGGTGTTCACTTCCTGGCTGGTCTATGGGGTGCGCTTGCAACGGGTCTGTTCGCTCTAAAAGATAATGACCTTCTATGGGATGGTCCGCTTAAAGAGTCAGGTGACAGAATGGGACAGTTCTTTGTACAACTCGAGTCGGTTGTCGTTGTCGGTCTGTTCACACTGATCGGTACGGTAATCGTCTACTACATCGCAGTGGCAATTACAGGTGGTCGCCGTGTGAATGAAGACAAAGAGATCATGGGACTTGATGAGTCTGTTCACGGTGAGCGCGGATTTAATCTATAAGAGACACCTAAGGAGCGAAGCCCCTTAGGTTGCGTTAACACTGGGTTTAACTCGGCGTTAAGCCCGCGCACCTAGGAGCTTCTAGTTTTTGAACGAAGTTATTTGATTAAGTTTCGCTTTGGCGAGTCTATATTAAGATATCGATACTATAAAAGGAAATATCTATGAAAAAAATTGAAGCGGTAGTAAAACCTTTCAAATTAGAAGATGTAAAAGATGCACTGGCTGAAATCGGTGTAACAGGTATGACTGTAAGCGAGGTAAAGGGTTACGGTCGTCAACAAGGGCACAGCGAACTTTATCGCGGTGCGGAGTATGTGGTTGATTTTCTTCCAAAAATCAAGATTGAACTGGTAGTGGCTGCAGAGAATGCAGAGCAGACAGTCAACACGATTGTCGAAGCAGCACGTACCGGTAAAATCGGTGATGGTAAGATCTTTGTTTCTGATATTGATCAAATCGTTCGTATCAGAACCGGTGAGACGGATAACGAAGCGGTATAAGTTTCCTATCTAAACAGTTTCTCTTGGGTCCAAGACTTAAGAGAAGCTAATCCTTCTACTTTAATTTCCCCCTAACTACAATTTTGCAACAATATCTGATCTTTTTTAAGGGTCAAGGATGGATAAATATCTTCTTATTAGCGATTTTACCTATATCGTAGATACGCTTTTTGTACTGTTTTCGATGGTACTGATTATTTTGATGGTGCCGGGATTTGCAATGTTAGAGGCCGGTTTGGTTCGGACTAAGAACGTGTCAACCGTGTTGACAGTGAATACCATGATCTATGCCGTGGCATCTATCGCATTTTTACTGGTAGGGTACGAGTATGCCTTTGGTAGCTGGGAAAACAGTTCTTTGAGTATGTATGCTGCTTTTATGTTTCAGATGGCTTTTGTCGGTAAGACGATCAACATCATGAGTGGTGGGGTGAGTGAGCGTGTACGTATTATCCCATTGACGATCTTTACGGTGATGATGGGCGCTTTTATCTATCCAACGGTCGTGAATGTGACCTGGGGTGCAAACTTTCTTCAGGATACGCAACTCGCATTAAGCATGTATGACCTGGCTGGTTCTACTGTGATCCACTCGACAGGAGGGTGGGCTCTGTTAGCGGCTATCTTGATCATGGGTCCGCGTAAGGGACGTTATATTGATGGGAAGGTGCGTGTTATTCCTGCTTCTAATATCCCTTTGGTCGTTCTGGGAGCCTTCTTGCTCTGGATTGGCTGGTTTGGGTTTAACGGCGGATCGGTAGGTTCCATTACGAGTATCGAAAATGCGGATAAGGTGGCATTGACTATCATGAATACGAATACGGCAGGACTTTCAGGCGCGATTATCGCCGGTGTGATCATGTATGCACGATACCGCAAGTTTGATATCACGATGATTCTCAATGGTGCCTTGGGCGGTTTAGTGGCAGTAACGGCGGGGCCGGATCTGTATGATACTCATCAGCCTATTATCATCGGTGCCATCGGCGGTGCCTTGGTTGTATTTGCCGTTCCGTTGTTTGATAAGATAAAAATAGATGATCCGGTGGGGGCACTATCGGTACACCTTATCAACGGGATCTGGGGAACACTTGCAGTGGGGATCTTCGCTGCTAATCCCGAGGAAGGAATTACCCTGATGGGTCAGATCAAAGGGATTGTCGTTGTCGGTGTTTTCGCCTTTGTAACCTCCTTTGTTATCTTATACGTGATCAATATCTTCGTGAAGTTTAGAGCCAGTGATGATGAACAGATGCAAGGTTTGGATATCGATGAATGTGGTTTGGAAGCCTATCCGGAACACCAGCGTTCAATCTAATAGTCAAGGGGAATGATCCCCTGACCCTATCTCTCTTCAAATTGAATCATTAGAACTTTTTTAAAATAATTTCTCAAAAAAAATATCAGTAAATTCAAAGGATTTACTATGCTATGATATTAGAAATTATAATTTAATTAGGGGTTTGTCATGCTGCTTCGAAGTGTGCTCTTGTCAGGAGTGTTATTGGCTTCTTTTGGTTATGCTGATGTTGAAAACGGGAAGGTCTTGTTTAATGAAGCGAGCTGTCTAGAGTGTCATAATAAGAATGATTTCTCTAATGAAAAGAAAAAAATCAAGATGTTTAAAGATATTGAAAATAGGGTCCAAGCCTGTCAGCTGGCAAATAATGACGGCATGTTTGATGACGAGGTACATGATGTGGCTAAATATCTAAACAAAGAACATTATAAACTCAAAAAATAGTCGGCAAATGTTCGAACTAATGGCACTTTAACACTTCTATAACACTTCTTCTTTATAATACGTTTTATGAATTCTGTTCCGATTAAATATAAATCTCTTTTATATTCTATTGTTGTTCATCTTTTACTGGCTGCTGCTCTTTTGAGTGCTTACGTGAACAAGGACTCCAAGCATGAGGCCTATGCATTAGTAGACCTTCAATCCATCTGTTTATGTGCTCCGGATGCACTGTGTCAGAGTGATATGAAACCGGCACCAAAACCTGAAGTTGCTAAGCCCAAGACTGCTCAAAAAAAGCAGATTAAAAAACAAGCTCTTCCTACTGAAAAAAAAGTTGAAGAAGCATCCAACACGTCAGCTAAAGAATTAGTTGCTCTTAATGAGGTCCCTGTGACCAAAGTGCAGGAAGATCCAGCGGAGGAGTTGAGTGAGAAACCGGTAGAAACAGCCCAGGCGGATCAGGAGAGTGAAGTCGAGTTTGTACAGCAGGATGAAACGCTGCTTGTACAAGATGCTGCAACTCCTGTCGCAACGGTAGCAGAACCGACATTAAGTGTCGAAGCACAATATATGCAAGACCATATCGCTTTGATTAATGCTTTGATCAAGAAAAACCTCTCTTACCCGCGCCTTGCCAAGAAACGTGGTCTGCAGGGAAAAACGCTCGTCTCATTCACATTAAACACTGAAGGAGAGATCCTGGACGTCAAAGCGATCGGAGAGATATCCTCGATTTTGAAACGTTCGGCGGTAAAGACGATCAAAAAAGCATCGGCGGGTTTTCCCCATCCTAGTGAAGTCTTGGCACTAAGTATACCGATTATCTATAGCCTGCGTTAGTCCTAAAGAGACTCTTACCTGGTTTGATCTATAATATCGTGAAAATATAATTTAGTTGGGGTGCTTATGTCCATTTATCGTGAGTATGATATTCGAGGTATATTTGAACAGGAACTTAATGAGCAGACAGTCAAAAAGATCGGGTTCTGTCTGGGACAAAAAGTTCAGGGTGATTATGTAAGTATCGGTTATGATGCCCGTACCCACTCTCCTACACTGTTTAACTGGCTTTGCTCCGGGTTTGTGCATGCGGGTAAGAAAGTCATCAATATACAGCTGGTCCCTACGCCGGTCAACTATTTTACAAATTATCAGGAACTTCACCTTGAAAATGGCGAGGTCGTCACTCCAAGTGCTTCGGTGATGATTACGGGTTCGCATAATCCACCGGAGTATAACGGCTTCAAGATCACCATGCAAAAAGCACCTTTTTTTGGTGAGGATATTTATGCACTCGGTCGGGAGATCGAAGAGATGGTCGAGATCATTCCTGATAGTGATGCGTACATAGAGTTTGATGCATCGAGTCTTTATATCGATTATATGGCCAATGAGTTCGAACACCTTAAAGGGATGGACCTTAATATTGTTTATGATTGCGGCAACGGGGTGGCGGGTTCGGTATTGCCGGCTATTTTTGAGCGTTTGGATCTGGAGGCAAAAGGGATCTACATCGAACCCGATGGGAGCTTCCCGAACCATCACCCGGACCCATCCGAAGAAGAGAACCTTGAAGATATCAGGCTGCTGCTTAACAGGCAGGGAGATATCGCCTTTGCTTACGACGGAGATGCGGATCGTATCGCCGTATTGACACGCAAACACAATATCAAGGGTGATATCATGGCCCTGCTGTTAAGTAAGCAGATGACCAACCCGACGGTGATCGGAGAGGTGAAATGCTCCCAGGTGATGTATGATACGATCCGTCAGCGTGGGGGAGAAGCGATCATGTACAAGACCGGTCATTCCAACCTCAAGGTAAAGATCAAAGAGACCCATGCCGATCTGGCGGCGGAAGTCAGCGGACACATCTTCTTCAATGACAGATATTTCGGTTATGACGATGCCATCTATACGACTTTTAGGGTCTTAGAACTGCTCAACCGGGGTATGGATATTGACGCTGAGATCGATGCCCTGCCGCAAGTCTTTTCCACTGAAGAGATCAAGGTGCATACTACGGAGGAAGCAAAGTTCAAGATCATGGAGGCTTTGAAGATAAAGCTGCAGGCACCGCCTCTGGATTTTCCGGATATTGTGGACATCATCGATGTAGACGGTGTACGCGTCATCTTTGAAAATGGCTGGGGGCTGGTGCGTGCCAGTAACACAACCCCGGTACTGGTGACCCGTTTTGAGTCCAAAGACCCCGATGATGCCAAACTTTATGAGAAGCACTTGAATGCTTTGATACAATCTATTCAAGAAAAGATCAACTAAAAGATTATAGTTAAGGAAACCCCAATTATGAAACAACATACACTACTGATGCCTTTGGATATGCACTTACACCTTCGAGATGGAGTGATGCTTGAAAACATCGCACCTCTGTCGGCGTATACGTTTTCCGGAGCGATTATCATGCCTAACCTGGTGCCTCCGGTAACGACTAAAGAAGAGCTGATCGCATATAAAGAACGTATATTACGTGCAGTAGGGGTAGAAGCGGCAGATGAAGATGAGTTTGATGATATCGGTGACTTTAGCGATAACGGCGGGTTTGAGCCTTATATGACCCTTTTTTATCAAAACTATGATGAAGAGTTTTTGGCAGAAGTGGCAGAAGAACTCACTGCGATCAAACTCTATCCTGCCGGGATCACGACGAATTCGGAAGGAGGCGTGAAGAACTTTGATATTGAAGAGATGCGTCCGACCCTGGAAGCGATGGCCCGTATGGATATCCCATTATGTGTGCATGGTGAGACGGACGGCTTTGTGATGGACAGGGAAGCAGAGTTTATGAACATCTATGATGCGCTTGCAACAAACTTTCCTGATCTGAAGATCATTATGGAACATATCACGACCAAAGAGGCGGTGCAGATGCTGGATAAGCATCCCAACCTTTATGCGACGATCACTGTTCATCACCTGTTGATCAGCCTGGATGATGTCGCTGGAGGTATGCTCAAGCCTCACCTCTTTTGTAAGCCGATAGCCAAGCGCCCCGAGGATAGAGAGGCACTGCTTAAGGTCGCACTTGAGGGACACCCTAAGGTGATGTTCGGATCGGACTCTGCACCGCATCCTAAGGATAAAAAAGAGTCTTGTGGATGTGCCGCGGGTGTCTTTACGGCACCTATCGCTCTTCAACTACTATGTGAGATCTTTGATCAGCATGGAAAGTTGGACAACCTTCAGGCCTTTGTATCGGATAATGCACAGAGTATCTACGGGATCTGTCCTGAGTTCAAAGAAGTGACCCTGGTGAATGAACCTTTTACGGTCCCGGATATGTACAAGGGAGTTGTCCCGATGTATGCCGGTGAAACAATTGGATGGTCGATAGAGGATGTCGATTAGAATCCTTCTGCTTGAGGATGACCTCTTGTTCTGCGAGAGTCTGGAAGACTACCTGGAAGAAGAGGGCTACGGTGTCACAGCCGTTCATAACCCTCAGCAGGCCCTTGATCTGACCTTTGAAGAGAAGTTTGATCTGTACCTGCTGGATATCAATCTCCCTATTATCAGCGGCATTGAGTTTTTAGACGAACTGCGTCAAAGCGGGGATAAGACCCCGGCTATATTTATCACCTCCTATCAGGATAAAGAGGTGATGCGCGAGGGCTTTTTAAAAGGGTGCGATGATTATCTTAAGAAGCCTGTGGACCTGGATGAACTAAGCCTGCGAATCGGCTCGGTGATGAAACGGTATCGAGGCGAGCGGAAACAGTGTGTAGATGATGTCTGCATTGATCTAGAACAACAGCGTGTCTATAAGGGAGATGAAGAACTGGAAGTCTCTACCCGTGAATTTGCTTTGATCTCTCTCTTCTTTCAGAACCGGGGAAATATTGTCTCCAAGGAGATGATCTTCGAGACGCTCTGGGATAGTGAGGAAGAAGGCAGTGACGGTGCGATCCGCGTGTATATTAACCGACTTAAAAAGATATTAGGTACTCAGAGCCTGAAGAACATTCGTGGGATAGGGTATCGGTTTGGATAAGTCGGACAAGTATATTTTACTGCTGATCTATATTCTCAGCCTTTGTTTGGCTGCCTTTGGTGCCCATACGATGAGTGCTTACTTCCCACTTTGGCTGATCATGGTGGTGATTCTGATCACAGGGTTTATTATCGGGACGGGGTATGTACGGCACCTGATCGAACCCCTGGAGAAGCGTTCCAATGAACTGGAGCTTCTAAGCCGCCAGACCCTGCATGAATTGAACCTTCCCGTAGCCACTATCTCGGCCAACACGCAGATGCTTTTGAAAAAAGAGAATGATGCCAAGAACATCAAGCGTCTTGAACGGATCAACCAGGCAGCTCAGACCCTTGAGACCATGTACAAAGAGCTTGATTATACGATCAAAAAACAGATCCAGAAGCTTGAATATGAGCAGACGGATCTCAAAGAGCTGATCGAGCAGAAGGTTGAAACCTATCAAGAGCTCTTTAAACAGATGCGCTTTGAGACGGATTTAGAAAGCTCTAGTGTAAAAATAGATACAATTGGGTTTTTGAAGGTACTGGACAATCTGGTCCATAATGCCGTGAAATACTCCAGTCCGGACTCCATTATCCGTATCCGTCTTGAGCAGATGCGTCTGAGTATACAGGATGAGGGTGTGGGCATGGAAGAGGACTTTTTATTGAAGGCCTTTGAGCATTATTATCAAGAGGATCACAACCATTCGGGACAGGGGCTTGGACTGGGTATGGTCAAAGAGTATTGTGATCGAAACAGGATCAAGATATATGTGGATTCCAAAAAAGACCAGGGCACGAAAGTGATACTGGATTTTAAACATTTAAGCAGTTAATAACGAGGAGATTTGATGCAGTCAGCAGAGTGGATAGGATTGGCCGAGAATAGTGTTGATTACGGTGTGATCGGCATATTGGTAGTGATGAGTGTGATAGCCCTTTGGCTCTTTGTAGAGCGATTGATGTATTATAAAAGCATTGATATCACCAAGCATGATAACCGGGATAAGCTGGAGCTTGAACTGGCCAATAATGTCTCAACCATTGCGACCATCACGGTGAATGCCCCCTATATCGGTCTATTGGGAACGGTACTGGGGATCATGTTGACCTTTTATTCGCTTGGAGAAGCCGGCGCGGTAGATACCAAAGAGATCATGGGCGGTCTGGCCCTGGCCCTTAAAGCGACGGCCATGGGACTGGTCGTTGCGATTCCTTCGGGTATCTTTTATAATGTGCTTTTACGTAAGATGGAGCGTATCCTGGCCTATTGGGATATTGAACATAATCACAAACAAGGCTAAGCAATGTCTATGAAACGCAAACCGATGGCATCCATGAATGTCATTCCCTTTATCGATATCATGCTGGTGCTATTGGTGATGGTATTGACGACAGCGACTTTTATCCGCCAGGGTATTATCCCCGTTGACCTTCCTGAAGCGAAGGCGGCAGATAAGAAGTCGGAGAAAAAAGAGGTAACGATCTATGTCACCAAAAAGGGTGAGATCTTCTTGGATAAGGAGCCTTTAGAACTTGGACAGCTTCAGGCCCGTCTTGAAAAGATCTCCAAAGAAGATACGGTGGTGCTACGAAGCGACAAAGAGTCCAAATTCCAGGATTTTGTCCATGTCATGGATATCTTGAAAAAACTAAATCATGAGTCTTTGTATATCGTGACCAAAGAGTAGCTGGCTTCTGATGCTCCATTCGATCTTTTTCACTCTCTTTTCCCCCGGTATGCGATTGATGGGAAAGATCTCCTATTTTTACAAATCTCTCTTGATCCTGCTGTTTTTGATGCTGCCGATGTTCTATTTGTTAACACAGATTCATTGGGAGTATCAACAAAGAGTGGATCGGCTTATCTATCTTCTTCAACAGCTGGATAATAACGGTAAACTTTACAGAGCTCTACATGGAAATTTTCATTTTGAAGAAGAGGCCAGGATCAACATAATGGATGTAGAGCGTAATACAGAAGTTGTGGTTGATTCAGCAAGGAAAGCTTTTCTAGAAGCGAATAAGGCCCTTGAAGGAGTACTTTCGAAGGAGCTTTTCAAGCATAGTCATCGTCTGTATAACAAGCTGATGGATGCCGAGGAACGAAAAGACCTTGAAGACCTGAAGGCGCTTTCATCTCATTATCGGCATTTTGTGTACGAGCAGATAATAGGAGCGGAAGCTTTGAGAGATACCGGTGAGCAAGCTATACTCTTGCTTAACAAAGAGTTGGCTTTCATCTCTTTTAGGGCCATGGAGTTAAAGAATCAGGAAGACAAGTTACATCAGGCAATGGATTTGGGGGCGTTGAAACTTTCTCTGGAACGTAGTCATAGACTATGGCAGATGAATGAAAGCCTTGGATATATCAGTGGCGATAAGCTTGCTGCCTTGGGTGAAGAACAGAGTCTGAAAAAGTTTTTGAGTCTTCAGCTTCAGGGCTTTGAGCGGGTCTGTAAACAGAGGTATGAATATTATGAATCACGGTTGATGGATATAAAGCAGAGACGTGTACTTTTACATGTGGCACTGTTGTTCTCAAGCTTGATAGGACTTTATCTGTTTATTGCGAGTTATATCAATCTGCGAAAGGCGTTGAAGGGATTTGTAGATACCACCATGTTGATATCCGAGGGAGCGTTTGATTCAAGAGTCGATATCCCTTCTCAAGATGAGATGGGCTTGCTCGCTACACAGTTTAATGGGATGATCGAACATCTGGACTATCATTATTCCCTCCTAAACGAGTACAAACGGGCCGTGGATCATAGTGCTATTGTCCTCAAAACGGATCTTAACGGTGTGATTACCTATGTGAATGAGGCCTATGAGAAGATCAGCGGTTACAGTAAAGACGAATTGATCGGTTCTACACATAAATTGGTCAAATCCAAGAACACTACTTCAGAACAGATTGCAGAACTGTGGAGTTATGTCAATAATAAACAGACCTATAAGACGATTTTTGAAAATGTTGCTAAAAATGGAAAGACATTTTTTGTAGAGAGTACGATTTTTCCTATCATCGGCCGGGATAACGAGGTGAGTGAAGTCATCTCTATTATGTTTGATATCACGCCTCTGTACAGACAGAAAGAGAAGCTTCAACATCAACTTTATAAAGATGAACTTACAGGTCTTCCCAACCGTCTGAAGTTGGTGGAAGATATTAAGAATACTGGCGAGACAAAGCTGGTGGTGATCAACATCGATCGTTTTAAAGAGATTAATACTATCTATGGAGAAAATATAGGAGACCTGGCGCTTCAAAAAATGGCAAAAGAGATCAAACATGCACTCAATACCCGACATCTACAGTTGTATAAGCTTCCTGCCGATGAGTTTGCAATTTTAGCAGGTCCGGAGATATCTGAGGAGCATTTTAGAGAAGATGTGACAATGCTCTCACATTATCTGAATCATCTTAAACTGGAATGTTTCGAGCATCTTATTGCCGTGCGTTTGACCTTGGGAGCAGCGATCTCTTCGCTTAATCACACCCAAAGACCACTGATCTCGATCGCAGATATGGCTCTGAAAGAGGCTAAACGTCGTATGCGTCCTTATCTCTTTTATGATGCGATCGCCTCTGTGGATGAGGATCTGGAAAAGAACCATAAGATGATTCAGTTGATTGATAAGGCTATCAAAGAGGAGAAGGTCGGATGC
>JBFEYO010000033.1:0-17790 GCA_041562075.1 Sulfurimonadaceae bacterium
AGACCGTGTTAATTTATTTTTGCATGTGTTGCAAGTTATAAACCATCGCTTCTTTGACTTTTTTTAATGTAAGGTCAAAACTATCCAAAGGTCTATCCCTCAAGGTTTTGAGCTTCAGGCGCTGTTCCCGATATCGTTTACTTTTGATATCCAGTTCTTTTTTAAACTCCTCGAATTTCCTTTCAAGAAAATCCGGAGTATTGTGGTTTTGACATTTTTGAAAAAACGCTGCTATCTTTTTATAATCTTCCTGTTCTTCCGACTTTGAGACCTGTGTACTCGCTTGCTTGGCAATCATCGATAGGGCTCGGGCTTTTTCGCCGGCCGGTACATAAGAAAACATGGTCTTCTTAGTGTGCAGCTGAATATCATCTTCTTCCGTAAACATATCCAATAAAAGTTTGGGTGTGACCCGTTGAACATCCACCATGGTTAATGCTTTAGCTGCGACAATGGCAGAGATATGAAGCTTCAGTTCATCTACACGGCGTACCAAGCGTACGATCTCATACTGATACTTCTTTGCCTGGTTGTTCTTGTCATCTTTGGCCTGTTTTACACGCATCCATGCATGATCAGGCTTATAGAGTATCTGTCCGCCTCCATGCTGTTCAAAAAACGACTTGTGTTTCTTGGTGCCATTGATAGCTTCAAGGACTACAGGACTTAAATTATCTGCCTTATCCGCGATGGAAATAAGATCAAAAAAGGTATCAACAACTTTTTTATAAAAGAGTGTGCCAAATCGACGCATATAGATCTGAGCCAGCTCATATAAGAACGTGACATATTCCTTGTTCTTTTTAACATTTTCCATCTCTACTCGGGTATACCGTTTCTCTTTAAGAACCGACAACAGTTCAGCTAACAGCGACTGTACAATAGAGATCGCAACCCCGCTAAAATCCAATTGATCAATACTTTTAATTTTTAAAAAACTGATCTTCGATGCCATGGCCTCATCTTCACACATATCGCTGCAGATGAGTCCCATAATCTCTTTTCTGTCTTCATCACAATTAACATTCAATACCTCTTTTTCAAAAACAAGTTTATCGGAAAAAAGGTGTGCTAAATACTCTTGTGACTTTGACATAAGGTTACGCTTTCATATGTGCGATATCTTGTGCAAATGAGACCTTTTCACCGCTTTTGACGAAGATATCCATTTTTTCGGAAATAATGACAATGGTTGACCCCATCTGGAAACAACCAAAGTCGTCCCCTTTATTCATATGCAACGCTTCATAATCATAAGCGACACTCTCTCGTATATCGCCATTCGTCTGAATATTCGGTTCAAAAGAGACTTCCATCTTTCCGACATTCAAGGCCCCTACCAGCACCATATAAAACAGTTCATCATCCTGTGTATAACACTCAATGACCACCCGCTCATTTTCAATAAACAGATTCTTCTGTTTATTCAAATAGGTAAAATTAACCGGATAAAGTTTCCCCGGAATATGCACCGCCTTGCTGATACGGCAATTTAACGGGATATGGTAGCGGTGGTAGTCGCTTGGTGAGAGATAAAAGTTAATAAAACGGCCGTTTTTGACACGATGTTTATTGGCAGCATCAATATGTTCACCTAATAACTCATCCACCTTATACTTCATCCCCTTGATCTGAAACGAATCAAAATCATGGACCTTTCCACACTCTGTAATCAGAGCATCACATGGAGAGATCATCACAGACCCGTCTATATTAAAATCACGTTTCTCTCTCAAATGACGGGTGAATAGTTGATTGAGGGTAGGATAACTGCTTGGCGCTTGAAAGTCACTCATATCAAGCCCCATCAATTTAACATACCCCGTATTAATAATATTCTGTATTGGTGCCGGGAACGCCTTAGAGGCAAATTTTCCAAAAACCTGTGAGGCTACGGACGTAATGTGTCGTTTCATATGCTATTAAATTCCTTTAAATCTGTTGTTCTCTGATCTCGCGCTTGGCAAGTTCTTCAATCAGAACTGTCGCGTAAGATCCTTTTGGCAAGGTAAAATGAAGTTCATACCAGGCCTTATCCTCTTTATATTCGCTCTCTATGTCTTCGGGAAAGACAAAGGCATATCGGCGGGATCCATCTTCCTGTGTAGGCAGGTCAAACTCTTTTTCAACAGTATGCGCGATACCGTCACTTTTTTTCACTTTCTTTCCTGCCAACAACCCTGTAGGTGTTCTATCCTTTTTAGCAAACAAAGCGGCTTCATCCTCAAGCTGCTCCGCATAGAAGAGTGCACCATAGGGATAATGCATACACAAATCCCCCGGAAGCATCTTGAATGGGTGTTCCTGCTTCTGCAACTGCTTGATAAGTTTTTGATCCCAGTTCAACACCTCTGATGCTTCCTGAGATGTCAGACCAGAGATTAGGCGGCTGATCTCTATACGTCGGCTCAACCAAAGGTTAAACAGATGGGACTGGTAGGCCGAAGCAAGAAATTTGGCCTTCTTTTTATTACGCTCTTTCCGTTTACCTTCGGCAATCTCCTGCCCGATCTTATAGTTATCCCCATCGTTCCCGAAACGCTGGTATCCAAAATAATTGGGCATACCCTCCTGCTTGATGTGTTTAAGGGCTTCATCGAGTTTTGCAGCGGCTACGGGAAGTACCTTCTTCAAACGGATAAAAAAACGGTTTCCCTTCAGATGTCCGGTTCGTATTTTATTATTATGCAACTGCTTGGACAGAATCTTTATCTGCGGGTGTTCAAAGCGATCTATCGCTTCTTCAATTCGCGCAGGTACGGAGATATATTGAGTGGTTAAAGCATTTTTATCTTTCAACCCCGCCGTACCGATCTCTTTGGCTTTGACCCCGGTACTGCTGCACAAGATATCGACCATTTCCCAGGTAGTCAGGTTCTTTTTGCGTATGTGCAGGATCAGGTGTTCCCCTTCCCCGCTAAACTCATACAAGGGAATTTCATCAACCACAAAGTCACGCGGACTTTGTGCAAAATGAAAAGGAATGGGTGAATGATTCAAGTAATAATTTCGATTCAAAAGTGATGTGCCTTACATGGTGATTTATAATGGGTTCGCTTCGCACTGGCAAAGATATTCAGTTCACACCGCTGAACCTTTGCCAGACGAAGCATTTTCTTGCGTACACGGGGAGAAAACCCGATAAGCATCTCATACTCTTCTCCGCTACAGCCGATCATCTTTGGGACCTTGTGATAAAATCCGAATCCTATACGATTCGCCCTGGAAAGCTTGTTAAGATCAGAAAACAGACCGTCGGATATATCCATTCCGCAGGACAGTACCGGAGCACTTTGCCGTATAAAGCCTTGACGTAATTTCGGCATAAAGAAACGTGAACTTTTACGGGCACTGTTTGAGCGCAGCAAGGAGTGCAAGGCTTTTTTTGACGAACCCAGCTCCCCCGTATAGGCAAGCAGATGCCCCGGTTTGAGGCCGCGGCGCTGTAGCGGTCTTTTGCTTTTTGATAACACCGTGACGGTAATATCGATTTTGACATTGGACAGGGTATCTCCGCCAATGATCTCCACCCCATACTCCCTTGCGGCTCGTTCAAAACCGCTGTACAGCTGCCTAATCTCACTTTTACTTAGATCTGAAGGCAAAGCTACCGCAAGCAGTGCATATTTGGGTTCTGCATTCATCGCGATAGCGTCGGAAATATTGACGATCATCGATTTATAAGCGATCTCATCCAGACTGAACCACTCCCTCTTGTAATGCACATTTTCAAAAAAAGCATCTTTGGAGACAATCCAACCATCTACTAATGCCGCATCGTCACCAATGTGTTTAGAGTCAAAGCAGGAGATAAAAAAATCTTCTTTATTCAAAATTTCCAAGCCTTAAAAAAGGATCTATATTTACAGGTAATTGTACCTAAACTTCCTTTCATAGAGATGATAGACCCGTGCCAACACACCTCATTTGCCTGTTTTTGATAATTCTATTTGTCTTATTTACCCACTCTTCATTTACTTATCTGCTATATACTTTGGCATTGCCAATGCTTAAGTACAATTTAAAGCATAGCAGTCTAAAATAGACACGATTAATAACTATATCTATCAAGGAAGCGCATGCGTTGGTCCATCAAAAAAATATTTGACAACATCTCAAAAACATCCCTGTTTCTTACCCTCATACTCGGTCTGCTAGCAGCGATCATCTTTACGCTGAACTCATCCGTTCTGAAGACGGACCTTTTGCTTCACCAAAAAGCCCTTATCAAGGAAGCCTATAACCTTGGCCGTGAGGACATACAACTGAGTAATATTCAACTCAAAGGTATTATGAACAACATCAAGCATGACATCACCAAAATGCGTGAATCCTTCAATTTTGACATCCTTGGTACTTATCTTCTCGGGCACTCCAAGCAATATCTGAATGATCTTGAACAACTCAATATCAAACAGCTTTTATATATTGAAGCAGCCTATGCCTATTATGACCAAAGCTTGGAAGACCTGGCTTCCCGTCTGGATGATTATGACTTTGCTCAAGCGGAATATGAAGCAAAAATCTTTGAACTTGAAGAGAAACACCTGATGTATGAGGCACAGAAGTTCAATCTGTATCAATATCTTGTCTATTTTGCCTTCTTGGTATCCTTAATGTCCACCCTATGGTTTTCCCGTCGCCTTTCATATGTGTACAAGGATATCCGCACACTTTACTCTGTTGACGAAAGTGGTAAGAGCCGTATGTTTTTGACGGAAGAAGCGGAAATGATCACCAAACGCATGTCCCGTAAACCTACGGCGACAGAAAATCCTGCTTTCATTGATCCTGTTACAGAGGTCAATAATTACAAGGGACTTTTACACGGTTTTGCCAACCGAAAAGGAAACAACGGTGCTTCATTGACGGTATGTGTCTTCGCTATCGATAACTTTAAAGAGCTTGAGAAAAAATACAAAAAAGACCTGACAAACCAGATCCTCAAAAAGATCGCCTTTATGTTCTCCCTTTATGAGCAACATACGGATGTACTCGGCCGCATCGATTATGATCAATTTGTGCTGGTACTTAACAGAGCCACCAAAGATGCCGCACTGAATGACTGTGAACAGCTTCGAAAGAGCATCGAAGAGGCACGCTTTAAAGCACCTAAGGGTGAAAGTATCGGTGTCACCGTCAGTGGCGGTTTTGTCGTTAAGACGCCGAACAAACAACTTGATCAGACTATCGCCCATGCCAAAGAAGTACTGGTAGCCGCTATTAAACAAGGCGGAAACCGTATTGCCCAACTACGCGACAGTTCAGATAAGAAACTACGCGTATAGGTCAGCGTTCAGTCCTATATATGGCGAGAGAACTCGCCTTTTCTTGCTTCTTAACAGGGCTTCTTGCACATTCATCTTTTACCCACTTTCACAACAATAAGTCCAAAAATCCCCCGCTTTAACCTTATCCAAGTATTGCCAAGCTATAATCGTGAAAAATATTTTCGGAGGATTGCGAATGAGTATTCCTATTTATACTTATGATGCTATTGTTGTTGGTGCAGGTCTTGCAGGCTGTGCCGCAGCATTAGAGCTGGAAAAAGCTGGCAAAAAAGTCGCTGTAATTACAAAACTACACCCTTTACGTTCACACTCAGGTGCAGCGCAAGGTGGTATCAACGCCGCTTTTAGTGATGAAGACAGTGTTGAACTACATGAATTTGATACGGTTAAAGGTGCTGACTACCTTGCAGATCAGGATTGTGTAGAGTTTATGTGTAAGAAAGCACCGGAGACTATTCGCTGGGCTGAACGTATGGGTGCTGCTTTTTCACGTACGGAAGACGGAAAAATCGCACAACGTCCTTTTGGTGGACAATCATCACCTCGTGCCTGTTTTGCCAAAGACCGTACCGGTCTGACTCTTCTACAAACTATTTATGAACAAGCACACCGTTACGGTGTCACCTTCTTTGATGAGTGGTACGCGGCTGACCTTCTATATGAAAATGGTAAAGTATACGGGGTTGCTGCCTTTAACATCCGTAACTCTGAAAAAGCGATCTTCAATGCAAAAACAGTGATGTTTGCTACCGGCGGTTATGCACGTTCATTCAAAATCAATTCCAATGCCCATGCCAACACCGGTGATGGTCTTTCTCTGGTAGCCCGTCACGGTCTTCCTCTTGAAGATATGGAATTTGTACAGTTTCACCCATCAGGGCTTTCCGGAAACGGTGTACTTATCTCTGAGGCTGCCCGCGGTGAAGGTGGACGCCTTCTGAACTCCAAGGGTGAGCGTTTCATGGAAAAATACGCACCAAACGCGATGGAACTTGCTTCCCGTGATGTTGTTGCCCGTGCGATTATCCAGGAGATCCGTGAAGGTCGCGGTGTCGGTCCTCGTAAAGATGCCGTTTATATCGACCTGGTTCACCTTGGTAAAGAGAAGATTATGGAGCGTCTGCCGGAACTTCGTGACCTTGCGATCACGTTCCTTGGTCTTGATATGATCAAAGAGCCTATTCTTATCTCCGCTACTGCGCACTACTCTATGGGCGGTATCCCTTGTGATGTACAGGGGCACGTTCGTAAAAACAATGACGAGTTCGTTGAAGGTTTCTACGCTGCCGGTGAGTGTTCATGTGTGTCCGTACACGGTGCTAACCGTCTGGGTGCAAACTCCGTACTCGAAGCACTTCTGTTTGGTCGCTTTGTCGGTAAGACGATGGTTGAAGACGTTGATGGAATCGAACTTCGCAAAGCCACTCAGGATGATGCAAAACGCATGGACGAAGAGCTTAACTTCGTATTGACAAACAACGGTACGGAAAAAGTAGCTGATCTTCGCCATGAGCTTCAGCAGTCTATGACAGACAATGCAGGCGTCTTCCGTACAGAAGAGACACTGGCAGCGCAAGTCAACAAGATCAAAGAGCTTCGTGAACGATATAAAAACATCCGTATTGCCGACAAATCAAAGATCTTCAATACCGAGATGCAAGAAGCGATCGAATTTGGTCACATGCTTGATTACTGTGCCTTTATCGCCCAAGCTGCCCTTGCACGTAAAGAGAGCCGTGGAGCGCATTACCGTGAAGATTACCCGACACGTGATGATGAGAACTTCTTGAAACACACTATGGGATACATGGACAAAGACGGTAACGTCAGCCTTGACTATATGGATGTAGTCCTTGGTAAGCATGAGCTTAAAGCAAGATCATATTAAGGAGACAAGATGAGTGTAATTCCAACGAAAAAAATCACCTTCAAAATGTTTCGCTTCAACAGTGAGACAGACTACCTGCCAACCTATATCGATTATGATGTAGATGTTACACACGAGAATGTTATCCTTGATATTCTTACACACATCAAAAACGAGATGGACGGTACCCTGTCCTACCGTCGTTCTTGCCGTCACGGTATCTGTGGTATCTGTTCGGTAAAAGTCAACGGTAAAGCCATTCTTGCCTGTAAAGAGAATGTTCTTCAACTGGTGGAGACTTATGGTACTACCTTGACAATCGAGCCTCTAAGTATCAAGCGTGCATTGAAGGACCTTATTATTGACAAAGAAGACTTCTGGGTTAAGCATGATCAGGTCAAACCTTATCTTATCTCTGACGTTGAAGAGCATCCTGAGACAGAACATATCGTAACACCGAAAGAGGCAGAAGAGCTGCTTGAAGCAGACTACTGTATCCAATGTGGTGCTTGTCACTACTCTTGTCCGGCTCTTGAGATCAATGATGCCTTTATCGGGCCGGCAGCCTTTGCAAAGGCCTATCGTTTTGAAGCAGATGTACGTGATGATGCACACCGTGAGCGTCTTGATGTTATCAATGCACCGGAACAAGGGGTATGGGACTGTGTTAAATGTATGGAATGTGCGGAAGTATGTCCTAAGGATGTTAACCCAATTGAGAAGATCACCAAACTTCATAATATGGTCTTTACCGAGGGTAAACCGCTTAACAATATTGCAACGCGTCACGCTGTCTACTTCAAAGACTCTATTGCTAAACACGGTCAACTGAACGAGGCAGGTCTTGTGATCTACTCTGAGAAGGGTTACGGTATGTATAAGCACCTTAAAGTGGGAGCTAAGATGATCGCCAAAGGTAAGGCACACATCAACCCGTTAATCGTTCCAAAATCAGACAAACTGGATGAGATCAAAAAGCTCGTAGAGATCTCTTCAACAGCTAAATTCTAAGGAGTACAAGATGTCTAAACTTAAATATGCACTATTTACAGGTTGTACAGCACGTCAAAGTACACCTGAACAGATGATGTCAACAATGGCCATTGCTGACAAAATGGGAATCGAACTTGAGATCCTGGAAGAAGCCACCTGTTGCGGTGCCTCCCACCTTCAGGATTATGATGAATTTCTATCACTCGTTCTAAACGCACGTAATATCTGTTATGCAGAGTCACGCGGTATGACCATGGTAACGATCTGTAATACTTGTCAGCTTAATACGATGCTTACTAAACGCCGTTTGGATAATGATCCTGAGATGAAAGCCAAGGTCAATGAAAAACTTGCAGAAGTCGGTTTGGAGTACAAAGGCACCTCAGAGATCAAACACTTCTTATATGCGATCATCGATGACTTTGGTCTTGATAATCTTAAGAAAATGGTCGTTAAGCCGCTTGCCGATTTCAATATCGCTCCATTCTACGGTTGTCACAACATTCGTCCTTCTGAGACACATGAGGATTCAAACGGTCACGAGAATGCCTATGCACCGACATCTCTAGATGACCTGATTCTTGCCTGTGGTGGTCAAAATGTAGATTATGATGAGAAGAACAAATGTTGTGGTTTTCATGCAGAACTTCAAGCACCGCATACAGCTGCTACACTGACGGGTAATGCACTTATGGGTGCGATGGATAACAATGCAGACTGGATGGTCACGCCATGTCCATTGTGTCACCTGAAACTTGACACTCAATATGAGCATGCATCCAAAGCCGTTGGCCGCGATGTCAAGCTTCCGGTACTTCATATGCAACAGATGATCGGTCTTGCCTTCGGTATCGATGGTAAAGAGCTGGGTCTTCAGCACCACGTATCTGAAGTCAACTTCGCTTAACAATATAGAAGCCTGATGGCTTCTATTCTCTTGCTAATTATAATTTTTATTTATACACTTCCCCCTCTTTTCGCTTAGTCAGGTAACACTTTATATGATTCCATGTGAATCTCACAATCTTTTTAATTTTAAAGCAAGCTCCAAGTTTCACCTTGTTAGGATGCAAGCCATATGTTATATAAAACACTATCAGGACGAGCAAATTATCATTATCTAATTGTCATTTCGGTTCTTTGTTCTCACAAGGATACGACATGATCAAGATCAGTCTCAATGAATTCCAGCAGGCTAAAGAACTGGCCCAAAGCTGGCAAGAAGAGATCAGCCACAACCGTGAGGCTGCCGAAATCAAATTTCACAAGATGATGATCGATATGCTCAAGGACCCCTTAAACAAGGTCTTTTTAATCGAGCTTCTGGATCAAAGTTTCCGATCCAACAACCCCCAACGCATTTCCGAGCAGATCGAATATGTTTTCAAGCAGTACGAGGGTACAGACATCTTTAATCAGTTTGAGAGTCTGCTTATTGCCCTGTTTAGAACTGCGGGTATGTGGCTTCCTCAACTTTCCGTCCCCATGTTTGTAAAATACCTTCGCGAAGACATCAGCAAGATTGTTATCAAAGGAGAGTCCCAAGCCCTCAGCCAACACCTTAATATGCGCCGTAAAGAGGGGACGCGGGTCAATATCAACCTTATTGGTGAAGCGGTACTGGGAGAAAAAGAGGCAAGAGAACGTATCCTCAAATATAAAAGAGCCCTGTCTAACCCACATATCGACTATATCTCTATCAAGATCTCCACTATCTTCTCCCAGATCAATCCTTTAGCCCATGAATGGACCGTTGAACAACTCAAAGAACGACTGAGCGAGATCTATAAAGAAGCGATGCATCATACCTTTACCAATGCACAGGGACAACAAGAGATGAAGTTTGTAAACCTGGATATGGAGGAGTATAGAGACCTTCATCTTACCCTTGACACCTTCAAGCAGACTCTTGAACAGGCAGAATTTAAAGATCTACATGCGGGGATTGTCCTTCAGACCTATCTTCCCGACACCATGGATGAACTCAAAAAACTTGTCACATGGGCAAAAGAACGAGTTAAAAACGGCGGTGCACCCATCAAGGTCAGGCTGGTCAAGGGTGCCAATCAGGAAATGGAACTTACCGAGGCAAGTTTGCGACACTGGGAGTGTGTCACGTACTTGAAAAAAGAGCATAGTGATGCCAATTACAAACTGGCCATGGATTTCTTGCTCGACCCTGAAGTCGCGCCCTATGTACATGTCGGTATCGCCTCACACAACCTCTTTGATCATGCTCTGGCAAATATTCTTGCACACTCACGGGGCGTTCATCAGTACTATACCGCCGAGATGCTGGAGGGCATGAGTGAGACAGCCTATAAGCTTCTTAAATCAAAGGGAGTCAATGTCATCTTATATGCCCCTATAGCTACGGCAAAAACCTTTACCAATGCCATTGCCTATCTGGTACGCCGTTTTGATGAGAATACAGCGGATCAAAACTTTCTGCGACACAGTTTTGGACTTGAGGTCGGTACCCCGCAGTGGGAGAAACTACTGCAAAGTTATGACAAATCTATCGAGGCCATATCGCTTATCTCTCAAAAAGCCTTTAGACAACAAGACCGAAACAAACCTCCCAAATCCCAGAAGATTGATGTAACACGCTACCGATTTTCCAATGTGGCTGACACCGATTTTTCCCTTGTGCAAAACCGGTACTGGGCAGAAAGTATACGCAATAAATGGAAAAATATTGCCAAAGAGGGAGGCTATCACGCCTATCCCGTCATAGATGGCCGATGCCATGAAGCGGCCGAAGCGGTCATCGTCTATGATAAATCCCAATATAGCGACAAGGTCCAGGTTGGTAGTTATACCAATGCCGATGCCAAGCAGATACATCAGGCCATTGAAGTTGCCCATTTAGACCCCGACGGTTGGAGAGAAAAGAGTCTTAATGAGCGTCAAGAGATCTTGATGAAGGTCGGTGTAGAGCTTGAAAAACGTCGAGGTGATCTTATCGGTGTAGCTGCCGCAGAAGTAGGAAAAGTCTTCACTGAAACCGATGTCGAAGTCAGCGAAGCGATCGATTTTTGTAATTTTTATCCCTTCAGTGTTCGACAGATCAACAGTTATACCGGTATCAAAACCCAGGGTAAAGGTGTCGGTCTGGTCGTTTCTCCATGGAACTTCCCCGTTGCCATCCCAACCGGAGGGGTGGCAGCCACCCTTGCAGCAGGGAATACGGTGATCATTAAACCTGCATCCAATGCCGTACTTTCTGCGTATATGATGTGTGAGTGTTTTTGGGCCGCGGGAGTGAGTAAAAGGAGCCTTCAGTTCGTTCCTGCCCCGGGTCAACTTGCCGGAGAGCATCTTATCCCCAGCTCCAAGATCGACTTTGTGATCTTTACCGGAGGGGAGCAGACCGCTTATGAGATGCTGCGTATCAAGCCCGAACTGCATCTGAGCGCTGAGACGGGCGGAAAGGATGCCACCATCGTGACGTCCCTGGCTGACAAAGATCAGGCCATCAAGAATGTGGTCGCCTCCGCCTTTAATAATTCGGGCCAGAAATGTTCTGCCACTTCCCTGCTCGTACTGGAAAAGGAGCTGTATGAAGATCCAAACTTCATGCAGAGCCTTGTAGATGTCGCTTCCTCCATCGAAGTCGGTTCGGTATGGGAATTTAAGAATCGTATAGGTACCCTTAGCGACTTACCCCGGGGAAATCTTGAATATGCCCTGCGCCATCTAGACAAAAACGAGCAGTGGGCTCTTAAACCGACACTGGCTGAGAATAACCCCTATATGTTAAGACCCGCTATACGTTATGGTACCCGCCGTGGAGACTTTTGTCATATGAATGAGCTTTTCGGTCCGGTATTAAGCGTATTGAAGGCCGATTCACTTGATGAAGCCATTGAACTCGTAAATACCACGGGTTATGGTCTTACCTCCGGAATTGAGTCCTTAGACAGACGTGAACAACAGCTCTGGCAAAAGAGACTAAAAGCAGGCAATCTTTATATCAACCGTATGACTACCGGTGCCATCGTACTGAGACAACCCTTTGGTGGAATGGGAAAATCAGCCATAGGTAGCGGAAGAAAGGCCGGTGGACTAAATTATGTCGCGCAGTTTATGAATATCTCTTCTACGGGCACGCTGCTTTTAAAAAGCTCAACGCATCCTTATGTTGAAAGGCTGACTGCGCTCTTGGATGGCGAGCGATTCTTTACCGAAACGATCAATGACGCCATACGCATTGCCTCACACTTCGCTTCTTTCTTATATGATGAGTTTTTACAAGAACATGATTACGTCAATGTACGTGGTGAGAGCAATATCATCCGCTATTTGCCGATGCACACGGTACTTCTTCGCCTGGAAGAGTCTGATGAGCTGGTACAGATGCTGGTCTCCATTATTGCCATAAAGATGAGTGGTGCCAGACTGATTCTTTCTCTGCCTAATAATATGAGTAATGAGCATATCCTGTGGCTGCATGACAAAGCATCCCTGCTACTGGATAGTAGTGATCAACTCTATATTGAAAACCTTGAGAAGATGATAGAACACATCTCACAAGTCGAGCGCATACGCTTTTTGAGTAAATTTTCTTGTAAGCAAATGGTCTATGAACGCAGTCGTCAACACAGCGTACACATTGCAACCGAGCCATTCGTCTCCCACGGGCGTATTGAATTGATGCACTATTTTTATGAACAGAGTATCTCAAACTCCTATCATCGATACGGGAACCTGGGATACAAGGGTCTAAAAGTTAAGGAGAAACACTGATGCAAACACCTATTCTAATCTCGTTTTTGATCTATATGTTCGGTATGCTGGCTATAGGCTTCTATTTTTATTTTAAGACCAATGACCTGAGTGACTATGTTCTCGGTGGAAGGGGCTTAGGACCTGGTGTCACTGCTTTGAGTGCCGGTGCTTCGGATATGAGTGGCTGGCTGTTGCTTGGTCTTCCGGGAATGATGTATGCCGATGGAATAGTAGGTTCCTGGATCGCCATCGGCCTGATTTTGGGTGCTTATGCGAATTGGCACTATATTGCCAAGCCTCTACGTATGTTTACCCATCGTCTGAATGATGCCATCACCATTCCCGATTATTTTTCTAACCGCTTCGAGGATAAAGGAAACCTTTTACGAGTCGTCACAGCTGTAGTCATCCTGCTCTTTTATACCCTGTACACCTCCTCAGGACTGGTCGGTGGTGCCAAGCTCTTTGAGGCCACCTTTCATCTTGATTATGCCACTGCCCTGCTCGTAGGTAGTTTCATTATCGTCTCTTATACCTTTTTGGGCGGATACAATGCTGTCAGCTGGACAGACTTTATTCAAGGTATTTTAATGATGCTTGCTCTTATCATCACTCCCCTCGTCGTTATCTATGAAATTGGCGGCGTATCACAGGGAATCGAACTGGTAGCTTCCATGGACTCAGCTAAACTGAATATCTTTGAAGGGACTTCTTTGATAGGGATTCTTTCCTTTTTAGCATGGGGACTTGGCTACTTTGGTCAGCCCCATATTCTAGTACGGTTTATGTCTATTCGACATGAAGATGAGATGAATCAGGCCAAGACGATCGGTATGAGCTGGATGATACTCTCCCTGATCGGTTCTCTTGCGGTAGGCTTTTTTGGCTTTGTGTATGTACTCTCCAACGGTATCGACCTTCAAGACAGTGAAAAGATCTTCATTACACTTACACAGCTTGTCTTTAATCCCTGGATCGCAGGTTTTCTTCTGGCAGCGATCCTCGCAGCCATTATGAGCACTATTGATTCTCAGTTACTCGTCTCTTCCTCTGTACTTACCCGCGATATTTATCACGCCCTATTGCGCAAAGACGCGGGTAATAAAGAATTGGTCTGGGTAGGCCGTATCACGGTGATCACGATAGCCGTCATCGCCTGGTATATCTCTACCGACAAGGACTCCAAAGTGTTGGATCTGGTCGCCTATGCCTGGGCAGGCTTCGGTGCTGCCTTTGGCCCCCTGATCATTCTCTCGCTTTATCATAAAAACATCACCCGATATGGAGCGATATCCGGTATGGTATCAGGTGCCGCCACGGTCCTTGTCTGGAAAAACCTTGAAGGAGGAATCTTTGCACTTTATGAACTGCTTCCTGCCTTTATCATCTCGTTTATAACAATCCTGCTTGTCAGCCATTTTACAAAGGACAGGGCTTTACCATCTCATCAGATATTTGAAGAGATACATCAATCATTACAACATAATAAAGGAAATCAATGAAACGTCTTGTCATCAAAGTCGGCAGTGCCGTCTTGACAGAAAACAACCATATTGCCAAAGAGAGGATGATGAATCTTGTCTCTCTTGTTGCCGCCTTGCAACACCAATATGATGTCATCCTCGTCACCTCCGGTGCCGTTGCAGCAGGCTATTCTGCCCTTAAACTCGATAAGAAAAAACAGATCGGTAAAAAAGCCCTCGCTGCTGCCGGCCAGCCTATTCTGATGACCGCCTACAAAAAGAAATTTGATATTTATGATATTGATACGGCACAGATTCTTCTGACAGAAGATGATTTTGATTCACGCAAACGCACCAAAATGTTCCAGGAGATCATCGACGCCCATTTGGAAAACGACATCCTCCCTATCATCAATGAGAATGATATCACCTCTACACCGGAACAGCTCTTTGGAGACAATGACCAACTCTCCGCAAATGTAGCCTATGCCACCGATGCCGATCTCCTGGTTATCTTAAGTGATATTGATGGGTATTATGACAAAAACCCCCAGGAACACTCCGATGCCAAACTCTATAAGATAGTCAATCACTTGCCAAAGGAGGCATTAGAAGCACTCCCTACTGCTAACAACGACTTTGCCACAGGAGGGATCGTCACCAAACTGATCGCTGCCAATTATCTTATCGAGCGTAACCGTAAGATGCTCTTGTGTAACGGATTTGATCTGAGTGCCGCCGAATCCTTTCTGCTTAAAAATGAACATACTCTGGGGACCCTCTTTCAGCCGGCCTGATATATAAGATATTCCATCCTGTTAAAGCAGCTTAGCTTAGCCCTTTCCAAAAGAGAGAAATTACTCTCTTTTGCCGTGTACCTTTTAAACCTATCATTATAAAATTCCGTCATGAACCTAGACACACTGAAGCTTGAAACACCCTACCTCTGCCTTGATGATGAGTTTTACGATATTTGTACACCCATCCCCTTGCAAGAGCCCTACCTTATCAGCTCCAATCCCCAAGCAGCTGAACTTATCGGTTTGCACCATACTTCCATCAACCCCCAACAGCTCACCGAACTGTTAAATGGCAGCTTCCTGCCCGAGGGGGGATGTCACTTCAGCATGTGTTATGCAGGGCATCAATTCGGGAATTACAATCCCCGTCTGGGAGACGGACGTGCCCATAATCTCGGTAAGGTCAATGGATGGAATCTCCAACTCAAAGGAAGCGGTGAGACACTCTACGCCCGTATGGCTGATGGTCGTGCGGCAATGCGTTCTTCTTTACGCGAATATATCATGAGTGAAGCGATGCATCATCTGGGTATCCCAACAACACGGGCCCTTGCTATCATAGGCTCCAAGACCAAAATACCGCGTCAACACATCGAGCATGCGGCTATTGTCCTACGTCTTTCTAAAAGCTGGATACGTTTTGGCTCTTTTGAATATTTTTACTACACCAAGTCCTATGACAAACTTGAAGCCTTGGCCGAATACGTCATTGCAGAATCCTTCCCTCATCTGCTACATGATGAGGACCGATTATATAAGATGTTTAGTGAAGTCGTCGATCGTACAGCTTCACTGATAGCCCAGTGGCAGGGAATCGGCTTTTGTCACGGTGTCATGAATACAGACAATATGTCCATTGCCGGCCTGACGATCGATTACGGTCCCTTTGCAATGATGGATGATTTTAATTACGGTTATGTCTGTAATCATACCGATAAGGCAGGCCGCTATAGTTACGCAGAACAGCCTAATGTCGCCTATTGGAATCTAACAATGCTCGCCAAGGCCCTTTCACCCATCATCGACACCAAACGCATGCAAGACAAGCTGAATGCCTATGGTGAGTCCATCTATCCAAATGCCTATATAGCAGTAATGCGTCAAAAACTCGGCCTTGAAATAAAAGATGCCAATGATATAGAACTGATCAAAGAGCTTATAGGAACGCTTCAGGATGTCTATGTAGACCATACCCTTTTTTATCGTACCCTCAGCCATTACCGGGGAGATAGATCAGACATGTATGACATCGTGATGGAGCCGGTGATCCTTGACAAATGGCTTCAGCTCTATGATCAACGTCTCACTATGGAATCACGCTCTCATCAACAGCGAAATGAAGCGATGTTAAAGGTCAATCCAAAATACATCATCAAAAACCATATGCTTCAAAAGGCTATCGATGCGGCACAAAGGGGTGACCTTTCCATGGTTGATACCCTGCTGCACATTGCAGCACATCCCTTTGATGAGCTCCCAGAGTATGGGGCCTATGCCCAGGACACCCCTGAAGAGTACAAAAACCTGGGCCTCTCCTGTTCCTCTTAGAAGATTTATAGTTTGCTTGCACTATAGTGTCATATTTATTTAAAGGATAGCCATGCTAGAAGTTGCCGACATCAGTGATATTGAGCTCAAACAGCGCTGGAGACTCTACTGGATCCACTGTCTCTTTGAGTTTGCCAATCCTAATCTGCAGCGTATGGCATGGATAGATCCCGAGCAGGCATCCTGGCCGGATGAAGTATGGGACTCCTCTTTTGAGAGCTGCAACGATGCCTATTTTGAGCATTTGGATCTGTATGATCTTTATGAAACAGCCCTGACACAGGGAAATGTATCCGCTGAAGAGGTAGAACACGTAAAAGATTTTCATAACAAGGCCCTGGGCTATATCGAACCCGATGACAACCCAGAAGCCATCTTGTCAGATCCCCAGTGGATTGAAGTAACTCAAGCGGCAAAAACGTTTTGGAAATATTTAAAAGAGACTGTCAGTTCAGACAGAGAGATAGAACTTATGAATAAACTGGAGAGGGAGTTCCCTCTCTAGGAACTAAAGAAAAGAGATGGCTACCTTGTGCTCGTCAAAGCCAAGTTTGGCACTATCTTTCTCCCCTTCAAGGAGCTGGATAAATTGATCTTGAGAGATCACACCAAGTCCTAGTTCCCTACCGGTGATCTGCTCCATCTTTGCCTGGTTGCGATCAAAGAACTGCTTGGTTCTTTCATTTTTTACCAGGATAAAATCTGCGTTATTATCCTTGGCTTCTACCAATACATCCCCCGCGATCTTCAAGGAAAAGTTTCTGTCAATTGCAGCAGAATCCGAAGCCAGATCTTCTTTTCTCGATGCGATCGAAACATACTGTGCACCGGCATCACATATCAGAGCTTCCAGGTTACTCCCCTTGACACCGTCATAGGATGCGATATTAAATTGTTCAAAGGATTGTGCCAACTTGGAGCTGCTCAGGCGCTCCGCCGGCTCTTCAAAACTACTAGTATCACTGCGGTCCAGAAAAGAGGCGATCTTCTTGGCCAGTTTTCCCTTCGGTTTGACATACTCCTTAGCCAGATAAATAAGACGCTGTATCTTCTGCTCCTCATTGCTCCTGCCCAGTCTGTTCTCTAAAGAGGTGTGA
>JBFEYO010000034.1:0-17591 GCA_041562075.1 Sulfurimonadaceae bacterium
CATAAATAATGTAGACAAAATACATCTTGGCTTGGTCAACAGGAGGAAAAAAGTTTGTTCTTATCTCGATGGCCATAGAATTCCCATGCTTGTTTTTATTTTCTAATTATAGTCAAAAAAAGATGTATTCTAGCTAATACCAATGGGTTTATTTGAAACTTCAGCTTGAGACCAAGGTGAAGCTCTTAGATCTTAAGCAGAAGTCTGTCCATCACTCCGGTAGGAAGAAGACGTTTCAGATTGCCCAGAATATGCGTCGCTGAGGTGTTGTAGTAGCGGGCTTTCGGTTTATCGGCTTTTAGCGCATGGAGTACATTTTGGATCACCACCCTAGAGTCTCTGGTAAAAGGGTCTTTTTTCTTTTTACCTTCATAGGGCAATAGCTCTTTTTCATAAGCCTTGGCAAATACACTGGGCTTGCCATGAAGGTGCTCATAATATTTTTTAGTGGCATTTTTTCGAAAGTCAGAATGTACCGGGCCCGTATTGATGGTGCAGACATAGATATTATCATCAGCAAGTTCAAGACGCAGGGTGTCACAGAGGCCTTCAATCGCATATTTTGTAGCATTATAGGCACCTCTGAAGCGTAAAGAGATCAGACCAAGGATGGAAGAGTGCTGCAAAATTCGTCCATACCCCTGCGCGCGCATGATAGGAAGGATCTGTCGGGTCATCTCATGCAGACCGAAAAGATTGGTCTCAAATTGTTCCCTGAGTACTTCTGTGGGAATATCCTCCACAGCTCCGGGCTGACCGTAGCCGGCATTGTTAAACAGAGCATAGAGGGTTCCTCCTGTATGCTCCAAGACGGCGTTGAGGGTTGCTTGAATGGATTCAGGTTCCGTTACGTCCAGTCTGTAGGCCTGTAGACCCTCTTCCTTGAGGCGTTGTACATCTTCCGGTTTTCGAGCCGTGGCAAAGACTTGATATCCATGCTTGTGTAGATAATGGGCCGTGTCATATCCGATTCCGCTTGAACAGCCAGTGATCAGTATGGATTTTGTAGTGGGCATAGGGTCTCCTGGCTTGAAATTGAGTTTGATGATCGAAAAAGGAATTTTAGCTAAATCCTAGAGAGATTATTGTAGACTTGCGCAAAATAGACAAGAGAGTTGCGTAATGAATAATAAAATTATTTTTGGACTGATCGCCTTGGCTTTAGTGGCTACAGGCCTTTTTTTCCTGGTGACACAAGAGCTTGGTCCCAAACCGATCGATCCTAAAAATGTGGTGAAAAAAACCGTCAACATGAGCGGTATGACCTGTCGCTCCTGTGAAATAGCTATTGAAAAGGTCAGTAAAAATACGGGGGTTGTTACGGTAAAGGCATCCAGTCCGGACCAAACAGCTGTTGTCGAATATGACAAGACGCAGACAGACATTGAGACGATCATGAAGGCCATTGCCAAAAAAGGGTTTACCCCGGTGAGCTACGAAGACGAAGAGGGTCTGCACGATCTTAACGGAAGTAAGCAAAGCGAAGCTTCCCATGAGATGAAGTGCGGTGCCGGCAAATGCGGCAGCGGTAAGTGCGGCAGTCAATAAGATAGACTGGATTCGAAGGAGGGAAAGATGGAAATAATGACACAGTTTATAGAAGCTCTGTTCGATCTGAGTAATGCGATGGCTTTTTATATTCTTTTTGGCTTGGTATTTGCGGGAATTTTACATGAACTGGTTCCTGATAGCATTGTGACCAAACATCTGGGAAAAGAGAGTATCTCCTCCGTAGTGAAATCTACCATCTTCGGTATTCCCCTTCCTGTGTGTTCATGCGGAGTCGTTCCCTTGGCGACCAGTATCAAAAAGAGCGGTGCTTCCAAGGGAGCAACCCTCTCATTCCTTATCTCTACGCCTATTACGGGAGTCGATTCTATTTTGGCGACCTATGGGATGTTTGGATGGGTATTTACTCTCTACCGTGTGTTTACGTCCATGATTATCGCGATGTTTGCAGGTATTATGACCAATATTTTGGATAAGAGTGTTGAAGTAGAAGAAGCCAAACCAAGTTTTAGTGCCGTGACACCACCTGCGTCCGGTGCGGCTAATTTCAGTTTTGCACCGGTTCAGCCAAAGCAGGAAGAAACAGCGTCCTGCTGTTCTACGGAAAGTTCTTGTTGCAGCAGCACTTCGGAGGAGGGGTCAAAGTTCTCTTTCAAAAAGGCTTTCAGTTACGCCTTTGGTACCCTTTTGGGCGATATTGCCAAACCTTTATTATGGGGTTTGTTGATCGGTGCCCTTATTACGGTGGCTATCCCGGAGAACTTAAGTGAAGTGTTGATCGAGTACTCCTGGCTCTCTTATATCATCGTCATTGCTATTGCCATTCCGATGTATGTCTGTGCGACGGCTTCTTTGCCTATTGCCGCAGGATTGATGCTTTCAGGGGTGAGTGCCGGGGCAGCTTTTGTCTTTTTGTCTGCGGGTCCGGCGACGAATACAGTGACCATTGGTGTTGTTAAAAAGATGCTGGGATCGCGTTCTTTATATATCTATCTGGCTTCTATCGCCCTGGGAAGTATACTCTTTGGTTTGGGATTGGATTATCTTTTTTCCGCGAACGATATCAATCCCAAGTCCCTTATCCATATGCATGAAGAGGTTGGTATGTTGGAAATGCTTAGTAGTGCTGTTTTATGGATAATGGTATTTCAGGCAATCCTAAAACCCTATTTTAAAAAGGTCTAGGCCGCCTCAAAGCCCTCTAGCTTGAGTAGAAGAAGCTGATTTACCGTAGAAGGATCGGCGTTAAAAAAGAGCAGGGCATCTTCATAATCCTCACTCTGTTCCTCAAGTGCCTTGATACTGACTTGGCAGTTTAGGTGATTCAGTGCCGGTGTCTTTTCCTTGAAAATCAATTCGGCTGTTGGACTCTCGCACAGATTCTCGTCTTTGATTACAAGATAAAAATGTTCCATATCCTTGACATATAATGAGCTGATGTCAAAGGATGTTTGTGAGTCTGTTTTGAGTGTAAACTGTTGTTGACTCTGGATAAATCGTACGTGAAGTTTTGAAAGTGGCATACTGTTCCTTGGAAATAATAGGCAAATTATTACATATTTTTCCAAGAAAGAGATGAAATGCTAATCATTCAATCCCACACTCCACCCCTGTCTCCAATCATTTTCCGGAGTATAGGCTCCTACGAAGCGTGCGGGATCGAAGAAGGTATTGTGGGTGAGCTCTCTGACATCTTGTGCCTGAGTTATGGTATTGATAGTGTTGCTGCTGTTTTGCGTGAAGATTTCCTCGATTTTTTCAAGGGATACTCCGGTAGCTCTTTTCACTGAAAAGGTCTCTTCTACACAGTTATTCAAGGTGACACTCTCAAACTCAATATTACCTCTTTTGGCACTGGCCCGGTCACGAATACCAAGGCATTGGTTAAAGCCTTTGACATAACCGTTGATCAGATGGGCACCGGAGCCACGGCGCAATAGGATTCCCTCATGGGAGTGTTCACTCCCGTGCATCTCAAAATTGGCGATCACCGGCCTGGCTACAGGTGAGGCAAGAAAGTTCCCGCTTAGATTGTCCGCTTCAATTCCCCTTGGATTACGGGAGGTGGTTGTGGTCTGTTTGACATAGACATACTGCATATTTCCCTGGTATCCGTGATCCGTATCGATATTGTCATCTCCATTCCCGATCAATACAATGTGCTTAAGGTTTACCGTGCCCCCCCAGAGCTCAATACCGTCATCAAAATTATTATAGACCTCTACATAATCAATGAGGGTTTTATCACCGACTCCACCAAGACTGAGGCCATTGAGCTCCTTATCCAAACCAACCTCGTTCCCGGCATATTTAATCAGGACATAGGTGAGTATACCTGAGTTGTCATGGGGGTCTTTACCGCCAAACTCTCCACCGCTAAGGGCAAACTCGAAGCGCTCTGTGCCATCTACATTAGTCGGGGCATTTCCGGCGATGACCAGGCCTCCCCATTCGCCTTTGTGGTGTTTAGAGGCAAGTCCGAGTACATCTTTTTTAGAGGTAAAGACAATAGGGTGCTCTTTGTCTCCTTTTGCAATAATCTTGGAGCCTCTTGAGATGAAGAGATAATCATCCCCGCTTTGACCGAAGATAGTGGTACCGGCATCGATATGCAAGCTCGCTTGATTAGCGTTGTCACCTCCGATGATGACTTCATCTTCCAGAGCCCAGAGTTTATCGTGGCTTAGGTGGATGTCCTGGGTGTAGACACCGCTTAGTTTACAAACATCCTTACCTCCAAGGCGCTGTGAGTACTTTGAAAACGATGGGCAGGGTGAAGTCGTTGAAATGATCTCCTGAGTAGAAGCAAACAGCTCCATCTTGTCGCTGATAATGGCTGTGGTAATCCCAAATGCAAGTGCAGAACTAATAACAAATGTTTTAATCATATTTTCCCTTCTTAAGGCTATGCCTTTTCTGGGAGGAATGCTATGGTGCTTTTATTACGAAAGTGTTACCTCAAAGCTACAGTTTGATAGCCTTAGGGATGCTGCAGCTGATACATGAGGATGGAAGCCGCCACTGCGACATTAAAACTCTTTACTCCGGATGCCATCTCAATATGTACGGTTTTGTCACAGGCATTGATGACATCCATACAGAGCCCTTTTCCTTCATGTCCCATGATCAGTACCCATTTGTCAGGGGCTTCAATCTGAGACAAAGGAATGGAATGCTCTGAAATTTCTGCCGCGATGATCGTGTAGCCTCTGTTTTGAAGTTTCTTGATTGTCTCAAATATGTTCTCATAGAGATGATAGTGTAACATCGAGATATATCCCATGGAGACACGAAGTGCTCTTCTGGAATAGGGGTGTGGGCCTTGTTTTGGAAGCATAAAGGAAGTGATACCCAATGCGGCAGCACTACGGGCAACGGCACCGATGTTTTCTGTTGAACTGATCTCATCAAGCATCAGGATATGATCTCCCAGTTGCTCCAGGGAAGTTGTCTCCGGCCGTATGGCGTGCATCATGGCATTATGATGTATCTTATGGCCTACGATGTCTTGCATCAGCTCTTTGGAGGCAAGAAAAGCCTTGGGAATCTCTTTGCCCGCCAGCAGTTCCTGATGTGCCTCATAATACTCTCTGGTCGCCAGGATACTTTTGACCTGTACATCCGTTTCAAGCAGTTTATTGATCACCTTCGGACTGTCGGCGATGATAGAATTGTCCTTGCCCAGAATACGGTCTCTTAACTGATGATAGGGCTGAAGTTCCGTGATATTGAGGTCAGTGACAGGTATATATTGCATAGGGCATTATATACTCTTTTAGCTGCAGCTGCCATGGGTAAGGATAAAAATACCCAAGGTTTATATTATAATGCGTTAAATATATGTCTGAGGGAAAAGATGAAGAAGAGTATTATAATAGCTGTCGGTGTAGTCATTTTGATAGGGGGATATCTTGGATTCAGTGATCTTTCCAAGGTATTGCCTTTTTATCAACAATTGACACAAGAACGGGTGAGTACACATCAAGATCTACAGGATAAATCGCAAAAAGAGGCACATTTTGTAGGCTCAGCCAAGTGTATGGAGTGTCATAAAGAGGAGCATGCCCAATGGTCACATTCACGACATCCACGCATGGTCCAGGATATTAAGTCCGATCCCAAGGTCGTTGTGGCAGATTTCTCACAATTACCAGAAGATGCGAATTTCGCACTTAAAGATGCCGTATATACCGTTGGCGGAAAGTTTAAGCAGCGTTATATGATACGTAAAGACATCAACGGTTCAGAAGATTACGTATTGGGTAATTACCAATGGAATGTACAGACACAACAGTGGCAATCCTTTAAACCCTGGAAATACTGGTATAAGCAGGCCTATCCCCATGATAATGAGCAGTTCCCGACTTCAAGGGCCTGTGACGGGTGTCATTTTACAGGGTTTATGTCTACGGAAAAACGGGTGGATGTGGGTATCTCCTGTGAATCCTGTCATGGTCCGGCATCAAATCATGTGAGCGATCCGGATGCTAAGGTCTACCTTGCTTCATTGAGCGATCCCGTTCGTCAGAATGAGGTCTGTCTGCAGTGCCATATGCGTAATCGTGATAAACGTCTGGAGGATCATAATATTACCGAACTATACGGGGAGGCAAGGGACTATCCTTTTGGCTATGAGGCCGGAAAGCCGCTCAGCGAATACAAGATGGTGGCACCCTTTATGATGGGACATGAAACGAAAGAGTTTTATGCCAATGGGGCCGGGAAGAAAAATCGTACCCAGGGAAATGAGTTTGTCCATTCGATGAAGGGCAAACACGGTATCACCTGTATCAACTGCCATAACCCGCATACGCTCTCACCTACGGCAGAAGATAACAGCGGAAATGATCTGTGTATGAAATGCCACTCCTTCGGGTCCCTTATCGGACCGCATCAGAAGAACCTGAGCGCACATACCCACCACAAAGAAGAGTCTAAGGGATCACTCTGTGTGGAGTGCCATATGCCTAAGGTGGGCAGACATACCGGTAAGTCTCCGCTAACGGTACGCAGCCATCTGTTCGGGTTTACAACGCCGGCAGAGACTTTAAAATATAAGATGCCAGAGCAAACCAATGCCTGTTTCGCCTGTCATCAAGAAGATAGAGATATGAAGACCTTACAAGAAGACCTGGAAGCGTGGGGTATGATCGGTTGGGATAACCGTTAAAAACAGTCCTAAGGAAGATCCCGCACACATTTTGGGGTCTTGTTGTTATTTGAAAAGCCCCCGGGGTATTTGGCCTCTTGTGAACTGACAAAGGGTTTGTCTTTGACCGGAAAGAAGAAGACAAAATAGCTTGGATTAGAGACACTAAAAGCATAGTTTCCATCCCATGGGACAGTTGTTGATGTCCATGCATTGTCGGGGTTGTAGTTGAAGACATTGGTGTAGATAGAAGACGGATTCTGGAAGTCAACAACGCTAAGAAGTTCATTGATATTAGGCAGTCTCCAGTCGCTGGCTCCATTCAGGCTAAGTGACTCGCAATAATTGATAGCATCTTCCCAGCTTCTGGCCGTCGGATTGGTATTGTCCTGCCACATCAATTTACTTTGATAATCGATGACTACACCATTGAGGTCATCTCTTTGGATCAGCGCATTATTACCGGTTCCTCTAACACAACGGACACTATGGGATGTCCCGGTATCGTGTACGAGATCATCTCCGTAATAGAAATCCACAAGATGGCGATCGGTGTTATTGATCATTGTATTGCTCCAGAATTGACTGAAGTAGGACATGGTCGTAAACTTGCTGGTATCAATGGCCGGAGGGGCAAAGGTCTCACGATCGGCAAGTTCCAAGAGTTCATTGATCTCCGGAAGGCGCCAGTCATCGTATCCGCCGAGGGAGAGCTGAGTACAATAGTTTTCCGCATCGCTGCCGGTCATTGGGTTATTGAAGCTGGGATTGTCATCCTGCCACATCAAACCGGTGATATTATCGGTGACGATATCCGCATTCCGGACATAATCGGGTAAGACCCCCTTTTGATAATAGCCGTCTTCACCGGTTAGAATATAAAAGGTCTGCCCCGTTCGTTTGATGGCCTCAGAAGCGATCACGGTGATCGTTACACTATCCTTTATCGAATCGACACTTCCATCATTGACAACAAGCTCAAGAACATAGCTTCCGGTAACATCCGCCGTAAAGTCCGGATTCTGTATGGAAGGATCAGAAATGGAGGCAGTCGTACTTGTAACCGGCTTGGAAGCAATGGACCAGACGTATGTCAAAGGATCGGAATCTGCATCAGAACTGCCTGAACCATCCAGTGTCAGAGGGGTGTTGATATAGGTAGATTGATCATTCCCGGCATTAGCGACAGGAGCAGAATTGGAGGCACTGGCCGTGACAAGAACCGTATCGGGGTCACTGTAGGCGCTACCGTCGGATACCAGAAGTTGCAGGATGTAGCTTCCCTCCAGGTCGGCAGTAAAGGTCGGGTTGACGGCATTGGAGTTACTAAGACTCATACTGCTGCCATTGGGCTTGGAGTTTACAGACCAGTAGTAAGTGAGGGTGTCATCCACATCGGGGTCATAACTGTTGGAGGCATCAAGGGTGACCAGGGAACCTGTCGGAATGTTTTGATCACTTCCCGCATCGGCAATAGGTGTGGCATTAACCGTATTGGCAATGATAGTGACACTGTCGGGGGAACTGTTGAGGCTTCCGTCGTTGACAACAAGCTCGAAGCGGTAGGTACCATCGGTATAGGCGGTAAAGTAGGGATTGACACTGTCTGGATTTGAAAGTGTGACGGTGGTACTGGCGGGCGTTTCAAGAACACTCCAACGGTAGCTAAGAGAATCGCCATTGGCATCGGAACTTAGGGATCCATCCAGGGTGACCACAGACCCGGTCGGTACGGAACGGTCATTGCCGGCATGGGCCACCGGAGCAGAATTGCCCGTTGCCGCAGTGATGAGTACCTGGTCTTGCAGACTGTCATGGATACCATCATTCACGATCAAGCCAAAGGTGTAATCCCCATCAAGATCAGCAGTGAAATCCGGGGTGGGACTTGTGTTGTCTGATAGTATAGCGGTACTGCTTGCCGGTTTGGAAAGCAGGGACCAGGTATAAGTCAGGGTGTCCCCGTTAGGGTCATAACTGTTTGTACCGTCAAGTTGTACGATAGAACCGGTGATAACATTTTGATCAATGCCGGCATCTGCGCTTGGGACAAAGTCCCCTCCGGTGATGGTGATAGTGACCGTATCCGCAGGTGAGTTTACCATACCATCGTTGACGATCAGAGAGAATAGATAAGAACCCAACATATCCGCCGTAAGATTTTGCGTGACGTTGTTTGGATTACTCAGTGCAAGTTGAGAGTTGTTGGGTTTACTTAGAATGGACCAGGTATAGCTCAAGGTATCCCCGTCGACATCATAGCTTCCCGAACCATCCAGATACATCGCATTATTATTAAGAGTTTGGTCCGTTCCCGCATCCGCTACGGGAATATTGGCTCCATTTGGGATGGTACCACCGGCTGCTATGATTGCAGCATTGAGTCTCTCTTGAGCTTCTTGCAACGTGATGAGAGGAACCCCCAGGAGGGTCTGCATATCCGTTTCAAAATTGCTGTTACTGAAGTCTATTTGTGAAGGCAGTTGGGCCAGCAGCGCGGGATCGAGGTTGATAGGTCCATAGCTTGGATCACCGTCACTGTCAAGCGCCTGGATAAGACGTACATAATTGAGGGCAGAGAGTATATCTGAAGGAAAAAAGTCATAGGGCGTAGTGATGTCTGCCAAGGCGTCAATGGTAGTGATACGTGTAGATGCCAGATAGAAACTGACATTATCGCCGAGTGTACAGGAGTAACTTCCGTCTGCGGGCGTTTGGCTGGTGTATCCCGAGGAACAGATGTAGGTTACCCCCTGGGTCGGACCATAGATGATCTCACTGCTCAAGGAGGTGTCCGGCGGAGGAGCACTTTCTTCACCACTTCCACAGGCTGCTAGAAAAAATGAAAGGATGAATGGAATCCAGATATGTTTGAATATGTGCATTATGCTCCCCCGCACAACTATTTACATTTATTGTACATAAATACTTAGAAAATTAAAATAAATTTATACATTTGTAGTGTTACCGAGTTCAGGGCTTGTGTTAAAAAGAGGGAGTCAATCAAGGATTGCAGGTTTTATGGAAGCGCTTTGAGACAGGGGATGTTTTTTATGATCGTTTTTTGTTTGATAACGTGTTTTTTATACTTCTATTTTCTTAAAATCACAGTGTTTTAAGGTAATTCAAGCTTATGGTAGTAAAATCCATATATATATTTAAGAGAAGGGTTTGATTGTTAAGGTTCATTTTACCGTTATTGTTATGTTGTTCCTTCTCTCTTTTTGCAGAGGATATCTCAGATCTCATGCAAGAGTACATCAAGGCCTCTGAACACTCCATCAAGACTAAAGACGAGAACGCTGGAAACCTCATTATTTATACCCGTGACGATTTGGAGCGTATGCAGGTATTGACGCTCAAGGATCTGCTTAAATCCATTCGCTATTTCACCTATTCAGAGGATCGTTCGGCCCAAAGTGATCTACTGAATCTTGATGCATTTTCCAATCACTCCAAAGGGGTTCGTGTCTATCTGAATGAACATGAATTGCTGGCACCGCTTTATGGTAGCGGATTTGTCTATTTTGGCGAGATCGAACTGGAGTTTATAGACCATGTGGAGATCTATACCGGTTTTCCAAGTTTTGAATTTGGAATCGAACCGGCACGGGTGATCATTCGTCTCTACAGTAAGGATGCCCGTCACGATGAAGGGGGTAAGGTCAAGGGACTGTTAGGAAGTAATGATGCCTACATGGGAAGTACGTATTACACAGACAGAGATGATGAGTTCTCATACTTTGCCTATGCGAGTTCGATCGAAAACAACCGAGAGAGTGTTGACACTTCTTTAAGTTCATTGAATCGTGATCATTCAAATGATCGTTTTTACGGATCCTTCTCCAGCGATAATCATCAATTGGAACTGCATGCTTTTAAGAGTGATTCGGATGCTTTTTTAGGGAAGTGCTTCCCTGCCAATCAAAATGGAAGTTTCAGGTATGATCAAGCCTGTATTCGTTCCGAGGTACTGGACACACGTCTTGAACAAGAGCATCTCTCCTTGTCAACACACTCTACGTTTATGGATAAGCGTCTGAAACTGAACCTTTCTTACAGTGCGATCGATTCAGAATTTTATGAAAACTTCAATCGGCCGGATTTTAACTTAACGGATCTAACGGCTCGGGACAATACGGAAGAAGAGAGCTTTACAGCACTTTTGCAAAAGGATTGGGATTGGGAAAGACATGACATAAGTCTGGGAGTACAGTACCGTTTTAAATACTTTGACATTTCAGACAGTTACTTTAACGGTGCACCTGTGAATGTTACACAAGCCTATGACACGGAGCAGGTTTACTCAGCTTTTGTACAGGATGTCTATCATGTTGATGAGGTCAGCGTGCTCAGCATATCCATCATGAATCAATTCTATTCACGTAATGGCAGCGTCAATGAGCCGGATAATCTTCAATTGCGTTTGGGGTACGTATATGATGACGAAGAGTGGATGGCAAAGACGACTCTGGCGCAACAGACCTTTGCATCGGAGCCTTATAGTATTATCTCTTCTGGCTATGGAAATGTCAACTTGGAGTCTGAAAGTTACTTCTCTGTTTCGCAGGAATTGATGCATCGATCGGAAGCCTTGCATAATAACTTCCTTTTTGACTATGCACGCCTCACAGATTACCCTTTGATCGGACCAAGTGGCCGTCCGGAGAATAGTGATAAAAATATCGATATATATACCGCTACCTATGAAGCGGTCTATTTCTATTCGCAAAACGATAAATTGGAGTTTCATCTTAACTACAGCCTATCGGATAATGCCTATATGGACCAAAAAGCGAAGCGTTTTAGCACACTTCTAAGGGGTATTAATACCTTTGGAAAATGGGATGTCTTCAACGAGATCTGGTGTGTGGATCCTGCATATTCGTCCAAGATTTATGTAGATTATACGGTGGGTGTTGATTTTCGTGCTACGAAAGATTTGAGTTTGCAGTTTAAGGCAGAAAATGTCTTTGACCGGGCGGAGGAGTTCGCCTATATAGAAGGCCTTAATCCTGCGACGAACACCTTGGACTATGTGGATGTGAGCGTAACGGATCCAAAAGTCTGGTTCGGATTGGAGTATCTGTTTTGAAAAAGTTACTTCTGATCATCTTGATACTTTCATCTATTGTTATTGCCGATGACAAAGGGATTGAAAAACGAATTTTTGAGTCCATATTCAAGGAACTGAGTACCCAGGATCATCCAAAGGTTTATACCAATGACAAGGTTGAGTCTTTGGCATTGTCTTCGGAACTTTTCGAACGCGTTGATTCCTGTGAAGAAGCGGAAATTATCATCATGACAACGAAAGAGATTGCCGGTGAATGTCAGGGTAAGATAGTGTTTGGTACCCGTTACCGTCATTTGAAACAGCCTTATGTCACAGGTGCATTCTTCTGGCAAAAAGGACGGCCGAATATCGTCTTTAAAGAAGAGCTGCTTCATAAACATGAGATAACACTTTCGGCTTCGATGAACGACTATGTGGAATAGAGTATGCGGTTTTTAGTACAGTACGGAAAAACCTTCACGATGTTGCTGATCACCTTCCCTCTGCTTGCGCTAAGCGCCTCTTATCTGTATGAACAGTACCTGATGACGAAGAAGGATGTACTTGATATCGTCCATACGAATGTCTTCGAGAAAAAGAGCGAAGACCTGGATATTTATGTCTCCTTTTTGAAAAAGGAGTTTGGTGAGGATTTTATACAGGCCTTGAAATCATCCGAGTCCAAGCGTCAGAAGGCAGAGGGTACCTTGCGTCTGATGAAGAGCTCAGAGGTGAAATATCTCTATTTACTGTATGTAGATGAGAAGGGTAGACTGCGCTATCTTCTGGACACCACGGAAGATATCGATGAAAGAGGGGAGTTCAAGCAGCGTTTTATCCCTCAAAAGCGTATCTGGGAAGAGGCACAGAAGCAGACCCGAACCGCGATCGCCGCCCAGCAGGATATCGATAAGCTCTGGGTGAGTATGGCCTATCCCGTTGTCGTGAAGGCACAGACGGTAGCCTTGTTAGGGATCGATTTCAGCCATGAAGAAGATGTCAAGATCAATCAGATCCTTGTCCCCCTGGATAAGATGTATTTTTACAGTGCAGTGTTTATCATTGTCATGTTTATCAGTGCCTTTATTCAGTTTCTGATCTATTATCTGCATCGTAAAAAAAGTTTCATCGATCCGCTGACGGGGATGTATAACCGTCAATACCTGAATGAACTGCTTAAAAGCTATTCCGTGGAGAAGTTTCATATTCTGATCATGGACCTGGACCATTTCAAGCAGGTGAATGATGTGTATGGTCATGATGCGGGAGATATGGTACTGCAGACAGTCTCAAAGCGCATACAGTCGGTGATACGTAAAAAGGATATACTGATCCGCTATGGCGGGGAAGAGTTTTTGTTGTTGATTGCAGGAGCAGACAAGGAAGCGTCCACTGCTCTTGCTCAACGTATTCGAAAAAAGGTCAAAGCCCATCCTATCGCCATTGAAAGCTGTAGTCTTGATGCGACGATGTCTATCGGTCTAAACCCTTTCCCCGAGCGTTCGGAAAACTTTTCACAGGCGGTGAAGATAGCTGATGAATGCCTCTATAGAGCAAAACATTTTGGTCGTGACAGAGTAGAAGTCTATGATGCGCTGAGTTCGGGATTCAAGGTGAATACCCTTAAAAGCAGTGAGGTGAAAGAGGCTCTGGATGAAGGACGTATCTTCGGGGTTTATCAGGCTATTGAGGATATGCAAACCTCTAAACCGATGGCCTATGAGCTATTGATCCGTATTCATGATGAGGACAAGAGGGTGATTGAACCCTCCAAGTTCCTTCCGTTTTTGAAAAACACCAAGTTGTATACACAGCTGAGCAAACGGGTTCTGGATATAGGGATTCGGACACTTAAAGAAAAGAGGGAGATCACTCTGAGTATCAACATGGATCTTAGAGATCTCTTTAGTGATGAGCTTTTTGAGCTCTTTGTCAAGCACTTTTCTCCTGATAGAAGTCTGGCAGAACGGCTTATTCTTGAAGTCTCAGAGCAAGAAGAGATGCTTGAATCCGAATTGGCAAGTGAACGTTTGCTGCGTTTAAAAGAGATGGGCGTGAAATTGGCGATTGATAATTTCGGTATCGGCTATGCCAATTATAAATATCTGTTAAAAATGGATATTGACTACCTTAAGATCGACGGTTCATTGATCCGTAATATTGACAGTGATGAGGATTCAAAACGGGTCGTAGCCTCCATCAACACATTGGCGCAGGAGCTTGGAATGATCACTATCGGTGAGCATATACAGACTCAGGCAGAGCTTCAGACACTCAAAGAGATGGGGATCAATTATGGCCAGGGATATTACCTGTGCGAGCCCAAAGCAGACCTTCCCTGATATCCCTGAGCCCTTGTCGGGTACGCCGTGTAACTATTCTTTTATCTTCTTTGGTTAAGCTAACACTTCACTTATACTCTTAGGTCACAATGGGACTATCAAAACACAAACGGGGTTTTGAAACCTAATATCAAAGGATAAAGAATGAGACTATTGATGATAACACTGGGCTTGGTGGCAAGCGCGAGTATGATGTTGGCTGAAGAGCCGGGTTTTATTGATAAAGAGATCAAAAAGATCAAGGAGGCACCGGCGCAGGAGCGTGTTGAACTGATGAATGCTTTTAAACTGAAGCTTGCTCAAATGAATCAGCAAGAGCGCACAGAGGCCCTTGAAAAACTGCGTGCACAGATCCGTGTACAGACTAATAAACAAACAGACACTGAAGGCAAAGAGCTGACAAAACGTCTACAAGAGCGTAATGAAGTGATGCAGATGGATGAAGTTAAGCAGATGGAACAGGTGCAGAAGATGCAGCAAGAACAGATGGGTAATCAGTTTGCCAAGGATCAGCAGGGCAATATGCAGCAGGTTCCTATGGATACAGTGACTCAAAAGCCCTCTTCGACAGCAACACCACAGCATTAATAGAAGCATCTATGGATGCTCTATAAAGGAGTAAGTATGAGATATTTAGCGTTATTGTATATGTTAGTCCTAAGCTTATATGCCTATAGTGATGCGGACCTTGACGGGGTTGATGATAGTATGGACCTGTGTCCTAATACCCGCTTGACGGATCTTGTGGATATGGATGGTTGTGTGATACGAAGCATTGATGAAGTAGAACATCATGCAGACTTGATCTTGGGGATTAGTTATTCACAGATGGATTATAATCAAAACCTGCAAAGTGATACCCTGACATCGACGGCACAGGTGGATTATTATTATAAGAACCTTACTATACAGGCGACAAGCTCTTATTATAGTGTGGATAGTGCTAATGAGAGCGAATCAGGTATGAACGACTCAACACTTATGGCTTATTACAGTTTTATTGATCCAAAAAAGATCAAGTTACGGTTGGGGGCGGGAGTGATTCTTCCTACCTATGATGCTTATTTGAATAATAATAAGACAGATTACCTTTTCTCGGCGGACCTGAGCTATAAGGTTGATCAATTAAGTCTTTTTGGTCATTATAGTTATACACTGGTGAATGATACCGATGTAGATACCCCGGAGATCTTGATCAATTATCAAGACAGTATGGCTTACAGTCTTGGGCTTGGGTATCATATTGATTCACAATGGTATGCAAGTATGGCGTATAACAGTTCAGAGAGTGTTTATGAGGGACTGGAGTCCTTGGATACCGCCTCCATTCACAGCTCTTACGGGTTTGATAAGCACTGGTTTATGATGATGAGTTATGCGATGGGGCTTAGTGATACGGCCAGTGATCATTTTGTATCACTCCGTGTAGGATACTATTTCTAGGTAAGAAGATGAGCAGACGTATTTTACTTCTTGAAGATGATAAAAATCTGGCAGATACCCTGGATGAACTTTTAATATCCCATGGTTATGAGGTCATAGTGTGCTATAGTGCCCAAGCAGCGATAGATGCTTCGTATGCGCAGGTCTTTGACCTTTATGTCTTGGATATTAATCTTCCGGAGATGAGCGGTATTGAGCTTTTGGAGAGTCTGCGTCATGCGGATGATAAAACGCCTGCGATCTTTATCAGTGCTATGGTGGACCTTAACACGATCTCCAGGGGTTTTGAAGCCGGTGCGCAGGATTACATCAAGAAACCTTTTTTCCCTGAAGAGCTGCTGATCCGTATTGACGCCAAGTTCGCAGGAGAAAAGAGTATCTTTACATACGCTGATCTGGCGTTTGATCCCGCCAGTAAGGTGCTCAAAAAGGGTGGATCCATTCTTCCGATGGGAGAAGTGCAAGAACGTCTTTTTGAGCTTTTCAGCCAGAATCTTGGAAAGGTCTTGGACAAAGAGCTTTTGCTCTCCTGTCTGGAACAGCCTTCGGATGCAGCCTTGAGGGTGGCGTTGAACAAGCTCAAGAACACGACAGGTCTTAAGATAAAAAACATACGTTCAGTGGGGTACCTTCTTGAAGCATTTTGAAAAAGAGGCGCTGATCAAGAGTTTTATACTCTTCTTTTTATCCATGGGGACACTGTTGGCAGTGGTGTTTTACCATAATTATAAAAACGATCTGATCCATCTGGATGAAAGGCTTCTGTCGCAGATGCGTATTTGTAATTTTAATCTTCAGTGTGAAGCGCTTGACATCGATTTTGTCCCCCTTGATGGCCATGAAGTCTATCGTCTATACAAGGATAGCAAGGGAGTCTTTGCTGTTTTTCCCATCCCCGGAGCAAAAGAGAACGCCCTTGAGATCCGATTAGCGCAGGAGGATTATAGAACACTTCAAGAGACCCTGTTTCAAGAACGTATTCCCTATATACTTCTTGTTCTGCTGGTTATTTCTATCCTCTCCATAGTATTTTCTTTTTATGCCCTCTATCCCCTGCGAAATGCTCTGATATTGACGGAGGAGTTTGTGAAGGATATTTTACATGATTTTAATACTCCTCTGGCCTCTTTACGTTTGAACAGTGCCATGTTAAAACAGGAGCTTGGGGGCAATACCAAACTTGAACGTATAGAGACGGGGGTGCAGAGTGTCTTGGATCTACAAGAAAACCTCAAAGCCTATTTGCTGCAGCACACCCTTCAGGAAGAGGAGTTTTTCTTGGATGAACTGGTTGGCAAGCGTCTCTCTATTTTAGAGAAAAATTATGCTGATTTACATTTTGAAAATAGACTGTCCAAATTCAAAGTACATACCAACCTGATGGCTTTTGAGCGTATTATTGACAATCTTTTAAGTAACGCGGCCAAGTATAACCTCCCCGGAGGCAGGGTTGAGGTCTTGATGAACGAGGGGGTCTTGATCATCCGTGATACGGGAAGGGGGATCAAGGATACCAAACGTATCTTTGAGCGTTTTTATAAGGAACACGAACGGGGTATCGGTATAGGCTTGCACATTGTTAAAAAGTTATCTGAAGCACTCTCCATCCCTATTCGGGTAGAGAGCAAAGAGAAAGAGGGCAGCAGTTTCTATCTGGATATCAATAAGCTGCTGGTATAGACCTATTTCAGCGTCAAGGAGGAGAAATAAGCGCCCAGAAAAGAGGCACTTTCGCCACTGAGTTTACGCATGAAAGAGTCGATCTTGTCCTCTTGCTGCCAGACCGGTTTTGTTACCCCGCTAAGTTCGATGAGAGCATTTTTTGCATCATAGGCTACGCCCAGTTTATCGATGAGACCGACTTCTTTTGCCTGAGAAGCGGTAAAGATATGAGCATCGGCAAATTCCGTGTGTTTGGCGGGGTCAAGATGGCGTGCGGTCGAGACATCAGAGACAAAAAGTTCATAGGTGTCATTGACAACCTTCTCCAACTCCGCCTTTTCATAAGGCTCCCAGGCTCTGGCTGCGGTACCCACTTCTTTAAACTTTCCGGCTTTCACTACCTGTGCCGAGATCCCGACTTTTTGGGCCA